>JAISAP010000034.1 GCA_031266655.1 Holosporales bacterium
AGCTGCAAAGATCTGTATTAACTCCACACTAGTAAACTTATGCTAGTCGAGGTGAAACCTGTAGACGGTTTTACACACACGTTACGAGCACAACCCTCAAGAACCGTGCCCGCACTAAGTCCGTAATAACCGCGTCCCATAGGGGCGCAGGGCCCTCATGCCATTCCTCCCGTTAAATGTAGTCATGAGGGCATTGATACTCCTACACCAGCGTTACGCTAGAATCCTCCAAAAATACACTTGTATAAAACCCACAATAACCGCAGCACAACGCTGCGGGGGCTCTTGCGATTTCTATCTGTTTCAGCTGTCGCAAGAGCGACGATAACCCTACACCAACGTTACGTATAAACTGCAGTTGCAGAGGTCTGTATTGGCTCCAGACTGGCAGCGTTGCGCTAGCTGGAGCGGAGTCTGCGGACAATCCTACATGCACATTACGAGCACAACTCTCAAAAGCCGTACCCGCACTAAGTCCACAATAACCGCGTCCCATAAGGACGCGGGGCTCTTGCGGACTCTGTCCATTGCTAGGTGGAGCAAGGGCGTGGATACCTCTACATCAGCGTTACGCAAGAATCCTCTAAAAATACACCTGCATAGAACTCGCAGTAACCGCAGCACAACGCCGCAGAGCCCTGCGGACTCTACCTGTTTCAACTGTCGCAAAGGCAACAACACCCCCATGCTAGCATTACACTAGAACTGCAGAAAAATACATCTGTACGAGTCCATGGCAGTAGACACGTCAACACATGCCTTGAACAAAAACTTCAAAGGAATACGCCTGCATAAAGCTCTTGCTACCCCAAGGATGTCATCCATCTCAAAAGAGAGTGCACAGGAAACCTACAGGTCCATCTCTGTCACGCCTCACGAAGTAAGGATGACGCTGTTTTCTGGGCGCCAATAGAGGTAGACCTCGTCATCCCATTGGATGGGGCGTTCCGCCGCACGGACAAGGTTGGGAACGGTAGAAAGAGCCACCTGGCCAGAGAAGAGGTCCACGTAGTAGATCGAGACATCTCCCAAGTAGGCAATGTCGCGCACCGTCCCCTTCGTGCAGTTGTGGCGCGTCTCCTTCGGTGCTTCCTTGGTAATCATCACCTTTTCCGGGCGGATGGCCACGTGCACCTGAGCCCCCACCGGAGCGGAAGAGGAGTTGCTCACGTACAACGAGCATCCTGCGCTCAAAGAGTCGACACAAGCATGTGTTTTACTCTCCTCCGTCACGATTCCCTCGAATAAATTGACGGTTCCAATAAAATCCGCCACAAACCGAGAGTTCGGATATTCGTAGACCTCTACAGGCGTTCCCACCTGCAGGATCCGCCCTTCACGCATCACGCCCACGCGGGAAGACATGGTCATCGCCTCTTCCTGATCGTGAGAGACCATGACGAAGGTAATCCCTACTTTCTCCTGGATATTCACGAGCTCCAGCTGCGTCTGTTCGCGCAGTTTCTTGTCTAACGCCGAAAGAGGCTCATCCAAAAGCAGCACCTTCGGGCGCTTTACAAGGCTACGTGCCAAGGCCGCCCGCTGGCGCTGCCCTCCAGAGAGCTGATGCGGCCGGCGCTGCATGTAGGGCAGCATCTGCACAAGGTCTAGAATCGCTTCCACACGCTCACGCATTTCCGCACGAGGGAGTTTCTCTTGCTTCAATCCAAACGCAACATTTTGCTCTACCGTCATATGCGGGAAAAGCGCGTAAGACTGAAATACCATGCTTACAGGGCGCTCATAGGGAGGGGTATTGGACATATCGACCCCATCGATATAAATCTTCCCCGCTGTCGGCTTCTCAAAACCCGCCAACATCCGCAAAAGTGTTGTTTTGCCACATCCCGATCCCCCTAAAAGGGAAAACAGCTCCCCTTTGTAGATGGATAACGTCACGCTATTAACGGCAACACCCCCATCGAAGACCTTCGAAAGCTCCTCAATGAGCACGTAAGGCTGTGCATGCGGATCCTGCCAGGGTTCTAAGGGACGTGCAGGACGAGAGGGTGTAGCCATTACGCCCCCGCCTTAATTTGCGTCAACACGCGTGTGCGCGCCGCCTCGTACGCTGCCGGCATATTTCTCTCCAAGTAGCATTTCCGACGCATCTTGAGCGTAGGATAGATCAGAACATTATTCCGAATCGAGGCATCCAGATACCGCCAAGAAGCAGGAACCGCATTCGCGCACAAGGTAAAAGTGGTCACGGCTGCCATAACACGTGGATGCAGCAAATACGTGATAAATGCATGTGCATTGTGTGGATGGGGTGCTCCCTTGGGAATCGCCATCACGTCCATCCATAACGCCGTCCCTTCTTCCGGAGAGATAAACGCCACATCCTTGCCCCATCCTTCTCGTACCGCTTGTCGCCGCGCCCGAAGGATATCGCCTGACGTACCAATAACCACAGTAGCGGTTCCACTCGCCAGCGATTCGTACCCAGAGGGATTGAATTTGGTGATGTAGGGTCGGATGCGCCGAAGCGCTTCTGCTGCTGCCTCAAGATCCTCAAGCGAGGCACTCTCTGGATCTCTGCCCAGAAAAGACAAGACTGCAGGGATAAGCTCTCCAGGGGCGTCACAGAGTTCGATGCGCGCAGAGTGCAGCTGTGCGGCGTATTTTGGGTCGAAGACAAGACCCCAGCTGTGCGGAATATGCCCAAGGATCTTCTTCACCTTCTGCGCTCGTATCCCAAGGCCCATAATGCCCCACTGATACGGCACAGCGTATTGGTGATCGGGATCGATGGTCTCCAAACGATGCAGCAGCTCTGGATCCAAACACCACACGGATCGGAGGCGCTCTTGATCGAGGGGCTGATAGACGCCTCCTTGC
This sequence comes from Holosporales bacterium, assembly GCA_031266655.1. GTDB lineage: Bacteria > Pseudomonadota > Alphaproteobacteria > UBA3830 > JAIRMZ01 > JAIRMZ01. The sequence continues at coordinate 2,842 of JAISAP010000034.1, forward strand.
AATTGACGAGCGAGGTAGGGCCAAGCGGTGGGAAAGACAAGGTCATAGCCGGAGTTTCCTGCAAAAAGCTTAGCTTCCAGAAGCTCATTCGTATCAAACACATCAAAAATCACGCGGATCCCTGTCAGGGCCTCAAAATCTGCCAGGACCTCAGGAGGAATAAATCCTGTCCATCCGTACAAGTGGAGCACTCGCGCAGAGTCGAAAGGCTCTAAGGCGGCGCGAGAGACTCCATACCGACTCCCTGTTACGGGAGAGGGAGGGGCACAGAGTTTTTGGATCATGAGGACAGCAAGCAACACGCCCAAGAGAAAGAAAGTCCATTTCTTTCCGAAAGAGATTTTTGGGAAGACGGAGGTCATGGGTGTGAGAGAAGAGCGGCAAACACCTCCGCAAAGGAGCGATTTGCGTACAGAGCTTCATGAATCGCCGTCAAGATCGGGGTTTCTACAGGAGCAATACGCTTTTGAAAAACCGGCCATCCGGCGGCCGTCAAGGCACCTTCCGCCAGAGGGCCTTGCGCAGAAGGGGTCAACGGAACGGTAATCTCCCTCCGCGCTACCCGTATGCCGAAAGTCGTGTTGCGCGAAGTGTTGCTCATGCAGGTTAGAAGAACATCCCCCAATCCTGCCATTCCAAGAAGGGTGTCGGGGTTCCCTCCCAACCTTTGGACAATCCGTTGCATTTCTTGAAATCCACGCGCAATAAGAACAGCGCGCGCATCTTCCCCAAGGCCAGCGCCCAGGACAAGGCCTCCTCCGACCGCAAGCATATTCTTCAAGGCGCCTCCTACCTGGACTCCTATCGGGTCCAAGCAAGGCTCTATCCGAAACGCCGGTGTCTCTAGAGATTCTTGCAAAGATGCGAGAAGCTCGTTTTCCTCTCCTGCGAGCGTAACGATCGTTGGCAGTCCGCGGGAAATCTCTTGCGCAAAGGAGGGGCCTGAAAGCATCAGGACGGGGTTGGGTAGCAGGGACGCCGCCAGCTCGCCCATGCAGAGACCGGAGGAGGCTTCAATCCCCTTCGAGCACACGATAACCGGCGTTGTCTTGGGGATTCTGTGCAGGGATTCGCAGACGGAGCGGATAGCTTGCGCAGGAACGGATAAGAAAAGGATTTTACAATCTGGCGCTGTTGCGAGCGTGTCCTGTCCCATACAGTGCAGAGGGAGTCCGATGCCTGGTAAAAACTGAGGGTTGAGATGAAGCATGTTAATCGTTTGCGCAACAGCAGGGAGGTCACTGTAGAGATGCATCTCACGCCCTCGCGAAGAAAGCGCTAGGGCTAATGCCGTCCCGAAAGCGCCAGCACCAACGATGCCCATTGTGTCCATGTCCGCTCCCTTTGTTGATTGCGCCTTCCAAGTTCCCTAGAGTTTCCTTCTCAGAAGGAATCCCATGCGGCTGAAAACTCCTTTCCGGCGCCGAGGCAATACACAGGCCAGAGGAAGTTTTAGCAGCTTTTTTCAGAAAGTCGACTTTTTGCCCTTGGTCGCGCTGATGTTCCCTCCCTCCGGAATGTTTCGCCACAACACTTTGAACGGAATCGCCATTACCTTTGCGGTATTGTTGATGATTCAGCAAGCCTACAAGCGCGAAAATCCTCTTAAAACTTGGCGCCTCATCCCACCACCTGTGCTCTGCGGCCTAGGATCCCTGGTACTATGGATGCTCCTCACCTCCTGCTGGGCTGTGGATCCTTCCATCAGTTTTCTAAGAGCCCTATTCGTTTCCTCTTATATCATGCTGGGAAGCTTCTTGACGTCTGCTGCCCTGCAGAGCAGGCAAGTAGAAAAAACCGTACGTTTCTTCTCTTACGGCTTTGGCATTGCCTTGTGCCTCCTCGTTTTCGAGCTGTATTCGCACGGATGGTTATACGCTCGTGTCTTTGGTAACCCTGAGTACCAGTGGGGGGTTGCGCTCATGTATAGCAGTCAAGCCGTGATACCGGGTATTATTATGTGGCCTTTGGTCGCCCATTTCCTGCACAAAAAACGTTATGGGTGGATGGGAGCGATCACGGTCCTGTCTCTCGCTGTTTTTGTCCAAGCCGGAAATGAAGGCGCACGAGCGGCCTTTCTCGTGGGGCTGTGCGCGTTTGGGGCAACGATCCTCTTTAAAGAGCGTTTTCTCCGCCTTTTCCGCTTAGGAACACTGCTCAGTTTCGCAATGATGCCCCTCCTCATAGAGGAGGGCAGCGATATGAAACGCTACGTCACCATGCAAGTAGAGAGAGCTGTCTACGCATCGCACCGTTTCCAGATCTGGGAGTTCTGCGCAACCAGCGCTCTGCAATCTCCTTTCAAGGGATACGGTATGGAGTGTTTACGTGTTCCCAAGTTTTTTGCACGGGCTGCGGATTCAGGCGCGCACGCGTTTTATCACGTGCACAATGCCGCACTGGAGATTTGGATCGACCTCGGGATAGTCGGAATGCTCCTCATTTTATTCCTCTTGGACTTTCTCTTCCTCGCGATCGAAAAAGCGGCTCTACCGATTCTCTGGAAGGCCAGTTTCTGCGCAAGTATAAGCGCTGCGCTAGTTGTGACACTTACTTGTTTTAGTTGCTGGCACGGGTGGTGGCTATTTCTTTTCTGCCTGATGGCTCCTGTTGTACGCGCTCTGGTTTTGGTCAATCAGAGGAAGACGCACGAAGAGCACCCTTCTGCGCCTTGCATGCACGTTGTCCGCCAGAAGGCTTCGTCAGGCGCAGGTTTTTCACGACCTCCGTCAGACGTTCTGCCAGCCGAATAACACCCTCTTCGGTTGTTCCCCTTCCAAAGCTGATGCGCAGCGCTGTGGGCGGGTTTTGATCCTCAGGATCCAGCGCCTTGAGGACGGAAGAGAAGTGCTCAGCAGAAGAGCAAGCAGATCCCGTTGACAGAGCGAATTCCGGGAGCAACGCCAACACATCTTCGCGATCCACCCCCTCAATGCCAATATTGATGTTATGTGGGAGGCGCTCTGTGCGGCTTCCATTGAGCTTCCACCCAGAAAGAGTTTGTAACTTCCGCAAAAAGAGTCTCTGCAAATGCGCTAAGCGTCGCGCCTCCTTCTCTTTTTGCTCCTCGGAGAGCGTCAGAGCTTCGGCAAGTCCCACGCAGAGAGGAACCGGGACCGTTCCCGAGCGAAGTCCTCGCTCTTGCCCGCCTCCAAAGAAGAGGGGGCGGATCTTGACGGAGGGAGCAACATAAAGAGCACCAATTCCCTTCGGTCCGTAGATCTTATGCCCAGAAAAGCTCACCAAATCTGCTCCCAGAGAGGCAAGGGAAATACGGAGTAGCCCCACCGCTTGGGTAGCATCTGTATGGAGTAACACGCCATGGGCATGGCAGATCTTCGCAATGAGCCCAATAGGGTGAATGACCCCAATTTCGTGGTTGGCCACCATGATGGAGACAAGGACCGTTTCAGGGCGCATGGCTTGCGCGAGCAGCTTTAAGGAAACATGCCCCTCTCGATCAACGGGAAGGACCGTAACGGTACACCCCTGACGTACTAGCGCCTTGCAGGTCTCCAGCACACTCTTGTGCTCTGTAGCGCAGGTAATAACGTGCCTTTTTCCAGGAGGAGCCGCTCCTACGACCCCGCAGATGGCGAGCGCATTGGCTTCTGTCGCTCCAGAGGTGAAAACCCAGCGATCAGCTTGTCCTCCGAAAAGCTTGGCAATCTTCTGACGCGCTTTCTCCACCGCGGCAGCAGCCGAAGCTCCGTAGGCATGCGCCGCATGCGGATTGCCAAACTCTTGCGTCCAGTACGGAGCCATCGCTTCAACCACCTGTGGATCACAGGGCGTTGTTGCCTGATAATCGAAGTATTCCTGTCCCCAGCTCTGCAGGCTGGAGCAAAGACCCACTACAATCGGAAGAAGCATCCTCACGGCAGCTGAGATAGTAGAAGGCTCCCGTTCCCGTGACAAGAACGCCCCTACGCGCCTTATTCCAAAGTAACCCCGAGGCTACGCGCATAATCCTGAAGAGGCGGGAGGTATTCGGTGTTGTAGGACCCCTCCAAGAAAGCGGCGAATCCACGCAGGTTCTCCTCTATGAGAGGCACTTTTCTCTCTAACGAGAAAAACAATAACTCCTGTTTGAAATACTCGCTCGTCTCTTGCGCGAGATTGTGTTGCACGCAGCTATTGACCACAGCGTCGGGCAAACGACATCCTGTCTCTACAGCAATCCTGGCCAAGCATCCATACTTCCCTTTGCGTACCAGTTCCTCAACAAGGGAAACGTGGTCCATACCCCTATACGAAAGAAACTGTACCAGGGACTCTCCGTAGTCTCCCTCTACAAGAACCTCTAACAAACGTCCATCCTCTACGCGCAGGGAACCTTCGACGAGAGGCAGCAATACACTGAACCCGTAGGAGTCTTGGGCAAAAGCAAGGAGTTTCTCTGTAACATCTATTTCCAATCCACGCGCCCTGGCGTAGGAAAAGCAAGTTGCAACAGAGCATACGAAACCACACCCTACCGCATTATCCAGAAGCGTTGGGAAATGAGGAATGTCGAGACCATGGCGGGTGCAATATGGAACGATACGGGAATTCTTATAAGCTTGTTCCTCGGATTGTCCCTCGGAGAGGCTGCCCACAACCAACGTGCCGAGTTCCTCCGTGTAAAGGTCATGATCTTCTAAAAAACCTAGCAGGCTGTGCGTATGTAGAGAGGAAAGAGCTGCCTGCGCGAGGTTGAGCAGTTCCATTTCTGGTATCGTATCGGGCAGGAGGTCAAAAAGCCCGTGTGCGGCGGGGTTGTCTTCCGCTATGCATTTCTGCAAGAGCAAAAGGACATCTACGGACATACCTTCTCTGAGTAACCCCTTCACAATCGTACTAGCGCTCCAAGAAGCCAAGGCAACATACTCTGCTAACGGTGATATTCCTGTACCCAGTGCAGAACAGTGCTTATATAGGCTGACAAACATATCAGGAGATTTCTCAGCCGCCAGTCTCAACAGCGCGTCCTCTACCAGAAAATCTGGATGGAGGTGTAAATAGGGGCGCACAGGAAACTGCTCCGGCACGCCACCTTCTAAAACGGTGTGCAGTGCGGCAGAAAACTCCACGCTCTCGGGCCACATTCCTTTCTGGGTAAGATAGTCCAGGAAAAGCAGTGCCGATGGGCCGAGGCCCTCCTGCTGGGCCACGCTTTGCCAAACGCTTTGGGAAAGCCGTAGGAACGCGTCACACGTTGTCAGGTCCAAAGCGTAACTTGCGGCGAACTCTAAAAACTGTTCGAAACAGGGGCTACTGGCGTAGTAAAAGGTTTGTTCCAGAATGAGACTCAGAGTCTCTGCCTGACGTTCAGAAGGAATCCCGTCCCAATAACAGGCCAGCACCATGGGGTCCATAGCACCAGCGTGTAGCAATTGTTGGAAGAGGGCATCCGTGACGGATAATCCGTACTTTTTCGCAAGAGCCATACGTTCCTGCACCAGACAAACGCTACGCGGCTCGGAGAGAAAAGGCGTAAATTGACGCGTGATCTCTGTAAGCGATCTTTCCAAATCTTCCTGTGTCGGGCCTTCCGCGGAAAGCGGGGAATGAGGTAGGGAGTCACGGCTCTCTCCCTCCGCAGAGTAGAGAGACACTCCATGTCTGGCGATGGCCTGAGAGAGAATCTGCAAAAACTCGACGCTTCTTGCCCCAAAAACACTGCTTATGATCCGGAAATCTCCATGTACCAGACGGAATCTCTTAGACTCCTGGAGAAGCTGAGCGCTCTCATTCTGTTCATTGAGGAGCACATATCGGGCCCCATCGTGGAAAATGATGGGAACAAACCCCGCAATGGTCAGCATCTCGTCCAGGTCATCCCATTTTTCGATAAAGCGACAGATCAAGTGGGTCATGGCAGAGCGCAGCGGCGCCTCTTCAGGCAAAGATAAACCGAAGAAATTGTTGTCTTCCAGGAAGCGACGACAAGAAGTAACCGTCTCAGTCTCGCAGACATCCTTCAAGACGAATCCACGACGCGTCACCTCTGTGCACAGATCCTGGAAAACTCCTCCGTGCAAAAGAGGGATTAAGCGCTCTCGTAAGGGCGGACAAGAGAGATAGGCCCTACGCACAGGATCGATGCAGGTTCTTGTGGGACCTTCATTCCTCCTCCATCCTCCGGTAATCCCCAACATCGCATGGTACGCGTGGGTTAGCTCATGGAGGAGCGTAGAGGAAGGACTCGCAGAGGGATCGGCAAGGGCGTCGGGGTCGGGAGAGATTAGAATTTCCTGGAGGGAGAAGAAATAGCACATTTCCAAATCATGCCTTTCTTGTGAATAGCCGTTCCCAAGCCCTTTGCGGAATTGTATTTTCTTTCCTTTGTAAAAGGATCCGCCGATCTCTCCCAAATTGTGATCAATCAGGAATTGCAGCATCAGAAGGGACCGCACCCTTTGACAACCCACCCGTTGAGCCGTCATGGAGGCAAGCGTCTCATGAAAAAGGACGCGACTGTGCCCACTCAATTGGCTAAAATCGAAGAGGTGCGTGCAAGCAAGAGTGCAAAGCTCTCTTGCCTCGCAGGTCTGCAAGTTACGGAGCGAGATTCGTGCGTCTTCTCCCATTGGGAGGCGGCTAGTGTATGCGCATAGAGCAGAGTAAGAGATGTCGACCAGCCTCGTTCCATCTGCTCCTTGACGAGCTCCAAGGACGGAAGCAAGATGCTTGATCCCCCATTCGCAGGGGTACTCCTCATCGTAGGGAGTCACAGCCTGGAAATTGATCACCTGTTTTCCGGGAGTAAAGTCCCAGTGAAGTTGCAGTCCTTGAGCGGATAGGAAAAATCCGCTCAATAGAATAGGAATAAAGCGTAAAAACATCATATTGTGTATATAGGTACGCAATGTCGTTTTGTCAAGATGCGATGTTTCCAAGACCATGGCGAGCTGCCTCAGCAGTGGGCGGGTCTCCGGTTTTCTGAGCTTGACAGGCGGGAGCATGCACCGTAGAGTTCCGGCACGAAGAGGGGGTGGGTGATGGCGCGTGTGTGCTCCGTAACGGGCAAACGAGTGATGTCGGGAAACAACGTGAGCCATGCCAACAACAGAACGCGGCGGCGTTTCTTGCCGAACCTCCAGAGGGTTTCTTTTAAGAGCGAGGCTTTAGGGTGTCGTGTCCCCCTTCGGCTCAGCGCGCGTGCCATGCGTACAATTGAGAAAAACGGCGGGTTGGATGCATTTCTCTCCACCGCTTCCTCTAGAGGTATGAGTCCGGATCTTCTGCGTGTTCGGCGCGCTATTTTGAACAAAATTTCCTCAGAAAAGTAGCAGGCTCTCGCTTGGCGGGGTTTTAAGAACTTAGTCTACTGAATCAAGAGAAGGTTGGGCCATGGCGTCTGACGCACTGCAGCCCTGCGCCTGGTCTTTCCTGGGATGACCTTTAGCTTGATCGTGCTCTCCTTGATGATAAGACCGGCACCCATCTCGTTGATGGTGCTCATAACGCCAAAATCGATGTCGAGCAGACTATAGGTGGTGCTTTCCCTAACGAGTACACTCCCTTCACGATAGATCCGGTCTGCTCGACTCTTACATTGGAGTCGTTGGTGCTGTCCTTGTTTCTCGTAAACCTATAGCCCACGACCCAACCTTCTTCATCACAATAAAACTCCACATCAAAAGCATAAGATTCGTAGAATCATCAACCAGCAAACGATTCGTCCCCACTCCTCATGATCTTTAAGTTTGCGCCACCGGTCCATCCACCAGAAGCGGACCGGAAGGTTAGGCCGTGGTCTCCTCTAGATGTCCCTTCTCCGAAGGTTCTTTAAGGAAGTCTCTCTCCTAGAAGCCTTAATGTTAGGAAGGGTGCGACATGTTAAAATTCAGTTGGTTAGGGACCTACGAGAAGCGTGGAATCCTCGCATGTTTCTGTGAGGGCATGTCGGCAAGTTCTGCGAGTACATTGTTCGCAATAAAGTAAAACACTATTAACTTGCATTAGGTGTGAAGGAGTGGGCCCTTACCGAGTTTTCTGGTGCAAGAACGAGTTTGCTAGGGGCAAGAGCTACGTTCATAACATTGAAGTCTTCTGGCTCGCGAAGAGGCGTTGTACGAAGTTCCATGGCTTAAGAGGCGACACTTTCCTCCTGCTCTTGAAGAAATGTGAGCCCAGTATAGCAACAGGGGTGAGAATCTCCTGAGTTCATTGATTAATCTGCTTCAATGGCAAAATAGACGCTAGTCTAGAGTTTTGAGAACTTACCCCGCTGAATCTCAGCGTGTTGCGCCTCAGCTAGGGAGGAGCAAAAACTGCCCTTTTCTCCAGGCCTCTCTGTAAAGTACCCTCACAAGAAGCAAGAGAAGGTTGAACCATGGCATCTGATGCACTACAGCCCTGTGCCGGGTCTTTCCGGGATCCCTCTGGGCGCGTCGGGAAGGAAGCAAGATTCTCCGGTCCATCATGCCCTGTTACGCCCGGCATTGGGAGGCTGTTGCCCCCTTCTTGCAGGAACTCGCTCAGGAAGGATTAGTACCAAGCTTTTCCGAAAGAGAACCCCTCGAGGGCACCTGGAAGACGCTTGAGGTCGCCCCGATCCCTTTCATTTCGTACCCCTACGAATGGAGTTTTAGCCAGTTGAAGGCAGCCGCACTTCTGACGCTTTCCCTCCAGGAAAGGGCGCTTGCCAGGGGCTTGGTTCTGAAAGATGCGTCCGCATACAACGTCCAATTTGTAGGAGCGCGGCCCATCTTTGTGGACCTCCTCTCCTTTGAAGGTGCAAAGCCAAACCAACCTTGGTCTGCATATCAGCAGTTTTGCATGCATTTCCTCGCTCCCCTTGCGTTGATTTCTTGGGCCAATCTCAAGAGTTCTTTTCTGGCGCAATGTGGGGATGGCCGTTCTGTGGCGCAAAAAGCACGTGCCGCTCGTGTCGGGAAGGATTCCTTGGTGCAGCTTGTAAACAGCCTCAAGTCTGCTGTAACACGCCTAACACTTCCATCCGAGAAAACTTCTTGGGGGGACTATTGCACCGATACGAATTACACAAATATTGCCGCGCAGAGGAAGACGCACATGGTCCAGCAGGTGGCCGAGCGTCTGGGGGGGGGGGGCAATATGCCCTTGACTTAGGTGTAAACACGGGGCGCTATAGTCGCATCTTGTCTCCGCATTTTTCCTATGTGCTAGCACCAGATGGGGATCCTCTTGCTGTGGAACGGCATTACTTAGACCTGAAGAAGGACAAGACAGTGACCAACGTTTTGCCGCTTCTCTTGGATCTTGCCAACCCCTCTCCGTCTATCGGATGGGCGTACCGCGAAAGGATGGCTTTTCAGGAACGCTGCTCCGCTGATCGTCCTCGCGCTTACGCATCATCTGGTGATGACAGCTGGGATTCCCTTCGAGGAGATTGCAAGATACTTCGCTGAGTTGGTGGCGGCGCAGGGACATGCGCTGGTCAAGTTCATCCCCAAAGAAGACAGTCAAATTCAACGCATGCTAGCGGCTCGAGAAGACATCTTTAGCGACTACACCCAAGAGCATTTCGAACAGGCCTTCTCTTCGCATTTCACCCTAGAAGAGCGCTTCCCGATCGAGGATTCCGACCGCATCCTGATGCTGTGGAGGAAACTCCCCGGCTCTTCCGACAAAACGCGTTAGTAGTTCTTCCCTTCTTCCCAAACATAGAGGCCAACGGCTGTTGTTAAGGCACTTGCGACAAACAAGAGCGACGGAGTGGTGATGTTTCCGCTCCACTTCACTAGATACGTCGCGTACGTCGGAGCGTAGGCGCCAAAAACCGCCATTGCGAAGTTGTGCGCGAGGGAAACTCCCAGTAGCCGGGTCCTTGTTGGGAAAATGGAGCAAATCGTTGCAGGAATAGGACCGTAGTACAAAGAAAAGAGGACGATCAACCCAAGGTGCCCAAACAACGCACAGAGCGGACCAGCAGAGAACACGAGGAACAGCGGATAGGCGCTCGCAGCTAAGGCAACACAGGCCCATAGCATGAGCCTCCGCTTCCCAAGCCGGTCAGCGAGCCAGCCCCCAAGAAGAATCGACAAGGCGAAAAAAATCATATTGGTTGTTGTGATGAGGAAGCTTACGCCTCGATCAAAGCCCAGGATCTCTCCGAAGTACGTTGGGAAGAAAACAGACAAGAGGAAGTATCCGCAAGCCGTCAAAATATCGATCCATACGACCAACACCACCGCCTTCCAGTGGTCTTTGAAAAGAGTCCGGAGCGGAAATTTTGCTTTTCTTTCTGGTTCTTCTCGTTGCATCGCAAGAAATTCCTCAGGATCCTGCAGTTTATTCCGGACATAGCGCGCGATAAACGTACCAAAGAAGCTGAGCGCAAATGGGACACGCCAACCCCAACTCTCTAGCTGCTCGGAGTCTAAGATAGAGGTCATGAAAGTTGCGGTTAAAGCTCCGATAACAAACCCAAAAACGAGGCTAAAGGGAGCCCAGGAGGAGAAAGTGGCCTTTCGCTGCTGGCTTGAATGCTCGTAGAGAAAGACGATCGTTCCCGTGAACCCTCCTCCGAGCGCTAGTCCCTGGAGAATGCGCATGAGGGTCAGGAGCACTCCCGCCCATGCACCGATCTGTGCGTGCGTTGGCAAAAGAGACATTCCCGCCGTTGGGAGTGCCATCAAATAGATGGAGATGAGCAGGGCACGTTTGCGACCCCATAGATCTCCGATGTACCCAAAAAGAATGGCTCCTAGGGGTCGGGCAATGAGTCCAGAGGCAAAAGCGCCAAAAGAGGCGATGAGCTGCTGAAAAGAGTCTCCAGAAGGGAAGAACGCGCGTCCTAGGATGGCCGCGAAGTATCCGTACAGGGCGAAATCAAACCATTCCAGGGAGCTCCCGGCAACACAGGAGAGAATGACGCGCTTCAAGGCGCGGAATTCAGAAACTCCTTGAGATTGCGACATCTCCCCTCTTCCTAGCCGGTTCTCCGAAAAGCAACCCGCCCCCACTATAGAGTAATTTTCCCTCAAGCCAAACACTTCACAGAATGTGAGGGGACAGATCTGAAAGGTCCGGTCCACATCCTTCTGTTTCCTGTCGAAATCTGTAGGATGGAAAGTCGAGAAAGTGGGAGCGTTTCGTGGGATTGCTGCGCGAAGCTATAGACTTAAATCGCTATCTTACGAAAGAGAACGCCTTATCGCGAAGGATTACCTTTTATGCAGAAAGTGCCGTGTATCACCGCTGCTTTAAGGGATATATCCGCTATATCTTAGAACACTCCGATTTGGAGATTTGTTATATCAGTTCGGAAAAGACAGATCCCATCTTTTCCAGCAACATGCCTCGGATCAAAACGTTTTTCCTTGCAAAGCTTTTCCCATACGCCGCAAGACATACCGATGCGCGGGCGCTAATTTACACGATGGATGATCTGCAACAATTTGGTGTCAAACGTTCTCCTCATCCGCAGGTCAAGCATCTCTACGCCATGCACACCGCAAGCTCTACGACGATGTCCCACCGGGAGGGAGCTTTTGATTTTTACGACACGATTTTCTGTATTGGTCCGTACCAGAAAGAAGAGATCCTCGCACGGGAGAAGAAATACGCCTTGCCTCCTAAAACTCTTCTGGAGGTGGGGTTCCCATATTTGGATGAGCTCACCCAGCAACACCTGGCAGCACCCCCCTCTCCTGCAGGCGAGAGACGTGTAGCCCTAGTTGCTCCCTCCTGGCACGAAGGGAATTTGTTTGAGACTTGCATGATTCCTCTCGTCCAAAGCCTTCTCGAAGGAGGATGGACAGTGACCGTTCGACCGCATGCAGAGCACTTGGTCAGAAACAAGAAAGCTATTCAGGAGGTGGCAAAAGTATTTGAGCAAGAGGCACGCGTCCACCTGGAGCTCGATCTTCAAAACAGCAAAGGGATCCAGGATGCTTCCCTTCTGATCACGGATTGGTCGGGCATCGTCTTCGAATGGGCGTTTGCACGTGAAAGCCCTGTTCTGTTTGTGAACACAAAGATGAAGGCTCCTAACAAGAACTACATGGATCTTGGAATCGTCCCCATGGAGATCCAAATACGAGACCACCTGGGAGTCAATATCAACCTAGAAGAAGTCTCAAAAATAAATGCCTATGCAGACGATCTTCTAAAAAACAAAAAGCGCTATGTCGCGCAAATCAAGAAGTTCAGAGAGCAGAATATCTATAACTTCCAACGCTCTGCAGAGGTGGGTGGAAAATATATACTGAGTTTGTTGTGAAATGCTGAACAGAGGAGGGGGGTGAAGTGGGGTTTTTTCGTGAAGCGGTGGATCTGCTGCGTTATTTTTCGGAGAAAAATGCCTTGGCGCGAAGGATTACGTTTTATGCAGAAAGTGCTATGTACCACCGCTATTTTAGGGGATATATCTACTACATCCTGGAGCATTCCGATCTAGAGATTTGCTACATCAGTTCGGAAGAGACAGATCCTATTTTTTCCCATAACACACCTCGGCTCAAAACATTCTTCCTCTCAAAACTCTTTCCATACGCCACGCAATATATGGATGCGCGGGCGCTGATCTACACGATGGACGATTTGCATCAGTTTGTCACCAAGCGCTCTCCTAACCCTAGGGTAAAGCACCTCTACGCCATGCATGCTGCCAATTCCACGACAATGTCCCACCGGGAGGGAGCGTTTGACTTTTACGACACGGTTTTCTGCATTGGTCCGTATCAGAAAGAGGAGATCCTCGCACGGGAGAAGAAATACGCCTTGCCTCCCAAAACTCTCTTGGAAGTAGGATTTCCCTATCTGGATGAACTCACTCAGCAACACCTGGCAGCGCCCCCCTCTCCTGCAGGTGAGAAGCGCACGGCCCTAGTTGCTCCCTCCTGGCATGAGGGAAATTTGTTTGAGACTTGTATGGTCCCACTCGTCCAAAGCCTTCTCGAAGGAGGATGGACGGTCATCGTGCGACCGCACGCAGAGCACTTGGTCAGAAACAAGAAAGCTATTCAGGAGGTGGCAAAAGTATTTGAGCAAGAGGCACGCGTCCACCTGGAGCTCGACCTTCAGAACAGCAAAGGAATCCAGGATGCTTCTCTCCTGGTCACGGATTGGTCGGGAATCGTTTTCGAATGGGCTTTTGCACGCGAAAGCCCTGTTCTGTTTGTGAACACAAAGATGAAGGCTCCTAACAAAAACTACATGGATCTTGGAATCGTCCCTATGGAGATCCAAATACGAGACCATCTGGGCGTGAACATTAACTTAGAAGAGGTCTCAAACATCAAGACCTATGCAGACGATCTTTTGAAAAACAAAAAGCGCTACGTTGCGCAAATCAAGAAATTCAGAGAACAGAATATCTATAACTTTCAACACTCTGCAGAAGTGGGTGGAAAATATATACTGAATTTACTATAAAACGTCTTCCTCCTCTGTTGCTCACGCGCTCTTCACTCCTGCTTTGAGCAACGCAAGGTGTTTCAAGACGGGGTGAATGATGAAATAAGGGAGGTGTTGGACCGTAAGGTCTTGCGGCTCGGTCCTTTCATCCGTGGCTAGCTTTTTCATGCCCTCCACGAGCGTCAAGCCTCTTACCTCCGGATCGAAGACATAATCGAAGTCTATACCCTTGATTAAGTCGTATTCTCTCTTCAGAACAAGGGCTCCCTCATCGATCCTTTCGTTCAAGAAAAAGGCGGAGGCGCCGGCTTTGCCCACCTCCAGCACAGAGTAATAGATTGTTGTGCTGCCCCGGAACTCAGGGACGATTCCGGGATGTACATGAAAGAAAGGGATGCCCTGAGAGAGGACCTCTTTCCCCAAGATCTGTCCTCCCGCTCCCGCAAGAATCGCAAACTTTCCCTTCGTGCGCCTCACCGCATCTATCGCCTCTGGCTCGTTGATGTCTCGCCCGGGACAGGGAACGACCGGCAGGTTGTAACGCGCAATGGTCTCACGAACCGGCTCTTGCACATTGAAATGCACCCCTTCCGGAGACACAACTCCGGCAGGAGGCGTCCATTCCCCAGGGGTGAGGATCACCTCGCATGGAAACAGACCGTTCTGACAGAGCTGCTGCAGGTAGGAGCGCGCCCGAGCAGAATCTGAAACGAAGATCGAAAAAGCACTCATAACGCCTTCCTCAGCTCTTGAATGCACTGGAGTTCTCCCGAGATCACTTTTTCCAAGATCCCTCTATCCACGCATGCAACAGCAGTTTGCGAAGCGATAATATCATTGGACTTAAGCAGCGCATTCAGAAAGGATAAATGGCGAGTTTTCTCATAAGAGAGCAGGCACCCGTAGGAAAACAGGATATAGAGGTTCAAACAATCCCCCTCGGCCTCTCCCTGAGGTCGAAAGTTTTCGTCCACATGCGTCCAGAGCCTTTTGGTCACCTCAAACCGCTTCAGGAGGAGCGCAAATCCCTGGTCTGGGAGGATCTCTCGCTGCCACCCCCGTTCTGCAAAGTCTTTCAGAAAGGCCCAGAGGTTGCCAGGCGGCTCTGCGCAAGCAGTCATCGGAGTTTTCTCAAGAAAAGAGCGCCGCTGCGCACCATGAGCATCCAAAAACGCCTGACCATGGTAGGAGGTGTACTGGTACGTCTCCTTCTCTTTCAGTAAATCTCTTTGGGTGTAAGGATACTCCATGTCTCATTGTCCCGCCGAAACGAACTGCACTCTACCAAACTTCTTCTTGCAGATCTATAAGAGAGGCTTTTCCGAGATCGATACCCTTCTTTTTCCAAGAAGGAAGAGCAGATAAGATTGCGGGAACGAAGAGAGAAAGATGCGACGCTTTCAGGATTTTTGTCGCCCCGTGCTGGGGGGTGTCTACAGCTTAGCGGGACTGGCGCTGGGAAGGGCGCTCTTTGTCTACAATGCGGAGGAGCCTTCGTGGAATACCTCCGTTGAGACCTTGCAAGGCTCTGCATTCCTCCTCGGAAACACGCTGGCGGATTTCCTGATCCAGTTTTTTGGTCTCGCCTCGAGCCTCTGGCCTCTGGCCTTTCTCTTGGTGGGTTTTAAGAAAATGCGAGGCGTCTTGTCCCTGAAAGGCGCTTTCTCGGGAACATTGGTCTCCGTTCTCCTCCTCTCCTTAGCGCTAGGAAACTTCCATGCGTCTTTCTGGTCTGCACCCCTCGGAGGCTCCTTTGGAACCCTCGCCTGGTGCGCCAGCGTGCCCTTTCTACCCGCACCGCTCTTGATCGCTCTTGCGGGAGGACTTGGCATTTTCCTATTCATGGAGGCCACGCGCCTTTCCTTTTCTCCTTCCCTCCTTCTCCGCATTTTCCGTAAGAACCGCTCCCCCAAGGGAACGCCCCTGTCCGACAGCTGGTCCAATTTTTCCGAAGCTTTTTCTCTTGTCTCTTTAACAGATAAGGAACCGAGTGCCGGTCATTCCCCGGAGATGGGGGGCGCACGCCCCTTGGAACCTGCAGAGCCTGTGACCTCCAGAAAGCAGGGAGGAGCCTTAAATCTCGCCATGCCGGAGGGGTACACGCTGCCCTCCTTGGAGCTGCTAGCGCTTCCCCATGAACGGGAGGAGCCGATTAGTGCGGCCGCTGCTGCCGCGAATGCAGAACACCTCATGCATGTGCTGAATGACTTTGGCATCAAAGGGGAAATTGTAGAGACCCGATCGGGACCAGTTGTCACCTTGTATGAGCTACATCCCGCGGCGGGCATCAAGTCGTCTCGCGTGATCGGTCTTGCTAACGATATTGCGCGTTCGATGAGCGCTGTTTCCGCGCGTGTTGCGGTCGTTCCCGGGAAAAATGTCATCGGCATTGAGCTTCCTAACGCGAAGCGGCAAACGGTCTATTTGCGCGAGCTGCTTGCTTCTCCTGCATACGAGCAGTTCCCAGGTTCTTTGGCATTGGCTCTTGGGAAAAATATCGGAGGAGCCCCCATCGTCGTAGACCTAGCCCGCATGCCGCATTTGCTGGTCGCAGGAACGACGGGGTCCGGAAAGTCCGTCTCCATTAATACGATGATCCTTTCCTTGGTGTACCGCCTTTCTCCGGCGCAGTGCCGTTTTATCATGGTGGATCCGAAGATGCTCGAGCTCTCGGTTTATGATGGGATTCCACACCTGCTAACACCCGTGGTGACCGATCCGAAGAAGGCGGTGGTTGCCTTGAAATGGACGGTGCGCGAAATGGAAAACCGCTACAAGGCGATGGCACGGTTGGGCGTCCGCAACATTGAAGGGTACAACGCGCGCCTTACAGAAGCGCAGAACAACGAAGAGCCCTTATTGCGCCGGGTACAAACCGGGTTCGATCCCGAATCTGGGCTGCCGATCCATGAAAACCAGCCCCTGGATCTTGCTCCTCTTCCCTATATCGTTGTCATCGTCGACGAGATGGCGGATCTGATGCTGGTAGCGGGAAAGGACATTGAAAACGCTGTCCAGCGCTTGGCGCAAATGGCGCGAGCAGCGGGGATTCACCTGATCATGGCCACTCAGCGTCCTTCTGTCGATGTGATCACGGGCACGATCAAGGCGAATTTTCCGACACGCGTCAGCTTTCATGTCACCTCAAGAATCGACAGCCGTACCATTCTCGGAGAACAGGGGGCCGAACAACTGCTTGGGCAAGGCGATATGCTCTACATGACAACGGGAGGGCAAATTGTGCGTGTGCATGGCCCCTTCGTCTCGGATCGTGAGGTGGAAACCGTTGTTAATGAGCTGAAAGAGCAGGGAGAGCCCCAGTATACACCCGAGATTGTGCAAGACGGAGAGGATGATCCTGAAGACATATTTGACAGCGCAGAGTCGGATCCTCTCTTTGAAGAGGCGCTAGCGGTGGTTCGTCGAGAAGGAAAGGTCTCGACCAGCTTTATTCAAAGGCATCTCCAGATTGGGTATAATCGTGCCGCGCGCATCGTGGACCAGATGGAGGAGCGCGGATTTGTGAGCGCAGCCAACAGAGTAGGCAAAAGGGAGATTCTTGGATGATCAAACGCCTTTTTCTCTCTTTTGGGATAGGAATCGCGGTTGCTTGGGGCAGTGGGACGGCCTCCGCTGCACCACTAACGCTGGACCAGGTAGAAGCAGCTCTCAACAAAATTACGACCCTTCGAGCCCGTTTCCAGCAGACGGGGAGAAACGGGAACCTGACAACAGGAGTCTTTTACTTCAAACGCCCCGGAAGCGTGCGTTTTGACTACGATGCGCCGAATCCCCATCTGATTATCTCGAGCGGCGGGTGTTTGTACCATATCGACAAAGAGCTCAAAGAGCGCTCCGAATTGCCGAAAGCGAATCCCTTGTATCTCTTTTTGAAGACGACGATTAGTTTCCGCCAGAAGGGAACGCGCGTTCTTCGATTTGCCAAGAAAGATGGCATCGTTCAGCTGGTGCTGTCTGTCGACAAGGAACCCGGTACTTTGACGCTGTTTTTTGAGACCGCAACCTTGCATCTCCAACGTTGGGTCTTGGAGGACGAGGAACATCAACAAACCGTGATTGATCTCGCAGAGTGCGTTTATGGGGAGCAATTTCCTGCCTATATCTTCGAACGTCTCGAGCTTCCGCGGCAGAAACATCCCTCTTGAGAGACGCTTGTGCAAGAGCTTTTCCCTTAAGAAGTGGTTCCCTTCTTGAGGAAGAATTTTCGCAAGAAATGGCTTTTTTGGAAAGGACAGTGCACCTTTCCCAAGGTCCCATGGCCGTTGCCGTTTCCGGAGGAAGCGACAGCCTCGCTTTGCTGCTGCTAGCCCATCGCTGGGGGAGGTGCGTAGGGCGTCCTTTAGTCGCCTTCACCGTAGATCACGGATTGCGCCCCGAATCCACACAAGAGGCACAGAGGGTCCAAACTTATGCCAGCTCTCTCGGTATTCGGCACAAAATTCTCACCTGGGCGCCTCCGCAGAACTTGCCTCTTGGGCATCTGGAGCGCATGGCCCGCGAGGCGCGTTACAGCCTGCTAGCAGAGGCCTGTTGGCAGCATCGATGCTCCGTCCTTTTGCTGGGGCATACGCAGGAGGACCAAATTGAGACGCTACTCCTGCGTGCCTCCCATGGCAGCGGAGCCTTTGGACTGGCGGGGATGCTCCCAGTGCGCTTTCTCCATCCCCATCTCGCGTTGGTACGTCCTTTGCTGTCCTTCCGACGCCATATCCTCCAAGCATTTCTGCATCAGCAGGGAGTGCGCTGGATTTCCGACCCGCATAATGCCAACCGGCTTTTTCAACGCGTGCAAATCCGGCAGGCGCTTCACCAAGTCGATCCAAGAACGTACCAAGATCTTTGTGCTTGCTCCCGGTTTTATGCCGCCGAGCGCCGCCTTTACGCACGCGCGACACAGCGTTTCCTACAGAAAAATGCCACCCTCCTGGGCCTAAAAGTACACGTTGATCCAAAGGCATTTTCGCTTTTATCGCTTCCTTTGAGGCAATACATCCTGCGACACATTCTCACCTGTGTAGGGGGGAAACCCTATCCTCCCAACGAGAAGGCGCTTCAAAGGGCATGCACAAGCATCGCGTCTACCGTCTCTACGCGCATAACGCTGGGGCGCGTCCTGCTGGAGAAGCGCGCGCGTTTCCTTGTGTTCTCACGCGAGCAGCGTAACCCTCCGCCTCCGTTGCGCATCAATCCTCAAGGCTTTGCCTGCTGGGATGGACGTTTTTGGTTGGAAAATTCTACATCGTCTCCCTGCTGGATCGCTCCTCCTATGGAAGAAGAGGAAAGGTTCCCGCCAGGAATTTTACAAATTGTTTCTTCTGTAGAAAATCTATTCAAGAACTGATAGGCTCCGTCCCGTGAAAGGCGCCCGGGGTACTCTGTGAATAACAATCGCAAAGCCATTATGATTTGGCTGGCAATCTTTCTGGGTCTCGCCTTTGTCGCAAACTTCGTGCAAAGCGGTCATACACCCACTATTCCCGCGGTGGCCTACTCGGATTTTCTGCAAGAAGTGGATCGTGGACGCGTTTCTGAGGTACTGGTGCGCGGCCCTCTGGTCATTGGCAAGACGACGGAGGGGCACACTTTTAGCACGTACACTCCCAGGGATCCGCAGCTGATCCAGCGCTTGGCGGATCGGCATGTGCGAATTGTGGCGGCACCGGATGAGGGAGAAAATCCCACATTTTTGCAAGTATTTTTGTCTTGGTTCCCCACCCTGCTGTTCGCAGGCATCTGGATCTTTTTCTGGAGGCGTATGCAGTCTGGGGGAAACAAGGCGATGGGATTTGGAAAGTCGCGCGCGAAGGTGGCGACAGAAAAACCTGTAAAGGTGACGTTTGCCGATGTGGCAGGGATCGATGAAGCCAAGCATGAGCTGGAAGAGATCGTTGACTTCCTGAAGGATCCTAAGAAATTCCAGCGCCTTGGAGGGAAAATTCCTCGCGGCGTGCTGCTGGTCGGCCCTCCAGGAACGGGAAAGACTTTGCTGGCGCGCGCTATCGCAGGCGAGGCTAATGTGCCGTTCTTCAGCATCTCCGGATCGGAATTTGTGGAGATGTTTGTGGGCGTCGGCGCCAGCCGAGTGCGCGATATGTTTAGCCAAGGCAAGCGTAACGCTCCTTGTATCATCTTTATCGATGAAATTGACGCTGTGGGACGCCATCGAGGATTTGGTCTTGGAGGGGGCAATGACGAGCGCGAGCAGACGCTCAATCAGCTGCTGGTGGAGATGGACGGTTTTGAGTCCAATGACGGTGTCATCATCATTGCAGCCACAAATCGACCGGATGTGCTGGATCAAGCTCTACTGCGGCCCGGACGCTTCGATCGGCAGGTGACGGTCCCCAATCCGGACTTGGTGGGCCGAGATAAAATCCTACGTGTCCACCTCAAGAAGGTTCCTCTTTCTGACGATGTGGATCCGATGATTTTAGCGCGTGGAACCCCCGGTTTTTCGGGGGCGGACCTCGCTAATCTTGTCAACGAAGCGGCATTGCTGGCCGCGCGACGAGAAAAGCGCGTGGTCGGACTGAAAGAGCTGGAAGAAGCAAAAGACAAGGTGCTGATGGGATCGGAGCGTCGCTCGATGGCGATGACGGAGAAGGAAAAGGAGGTTACCGCCTACCACGAAGCGGGTCATGCCATTGTGGCGCTCCATAGCCCCGAAACGGACCCTATTCATAAGGCGACCATCATTCCGCGGGGACGCGCCCTGGGAATGGTCATTCGCCTCCCTGATCGGGACTCCATATCGCTCGCGCTTGTCAAGCTCAAATCTGATTTGCAAGCAGCCATGGGAGGGCGCATTGCGGAAGAGATGATCTTCGGGCCAGAGCGCATTACGACGGGAGCAGCTTCCGATATCAAGTCCGTCACGGAGACCGCACGTCGTATGGTGACGGAGTGGGGCATGAGCAGCAAGCTCGGATTTTTGTCCTACGAAGAAGATGGATCACAGAGTCTGTTCTGGGGACGAGGGTCTTCATCGACTCGGCAAATCTCTGAGAAAACCGCGGCGGAAATCGATACAGAGGTGCGACACATCGTGGATACAGCCTATGCGAAGGCGCAGGACATTCTGAACGAGTGGAAGGAAGAGCTGCATATTCTAGCCCGCGGGCTTCTTGAGTATGAGATGCTGTCGGGAGAAGAAATTCAGACTCTGTTGAAAGGGGAACCCATTGTGCGCAGCAAGGAGGAAGAGCTGGCGGAGGTGCGTATTCCCTCGCTCGAGCCTTCGGAAACTCCGGGTTCTTCGAAAGCGCGCCCCCGCAAGAGGAGCACGAGCGCTCCCGCTCCTAGCAGACGCCCCAAGAAAAAACCAACATGAAGCTGTTTGGCACGGATGGAGTGCGCGGCGTTGCCAATCGCCCACCGATCACCCCTGAGATCTGTGTACGTCTTGCCAAGGCTGTGGGGTTGGAATTTAGACGCGGGAACTATCCACACCGCGTGGTGATCGCGAAAGACACGCGACTGTCCGGATATCTCATCGAACCCGCCTTAACAGCGGGGTTTATCTCCGTTGGAATGAACGTGATCTTGATGGGGCCCCTTCCAACCCCAGCGGTCGCGTTTCTGGTAAAATCTCTACGCGCTGACCTGGGCGTCATGATTTCCGCGTCACACAATCCCTACGGAGACAATGGAATCAAGTTCTTCGACTGCAATGGCAGGAAGCTGCAGGATGCCATGCAGCAGCAGATAGAAGAGCGGTTCCAAACGCTTCCAGAAGATCTCCCTGTGGGAGAAAACCTTGGGTCTGCAATGCGCCTGGACGATGCCTTGGGTCGCTATATTGAGTTCGTGAAGGGAACATTTCGCTGTCCTTACCCCTTGGATTCTCTGAAAATCGTCCTCGATTGCGCCCACGGCGCCTCTTACCGGGCAGCTCCAACGGTCTTGTGGGAATTGGGGGCGGAGGTGATTTCTCTCTCCGTCAGACCCAACGGCGTCAACATCAACGATCGCTGTGGGGCCGTCTATCCGGAGAAAATGCAAGCCGCTGTCCTCAAACACAACGCCGATCTCGGCATTGCGCTAGATGGAGACGCCGATCGCGCCATCCTCTGCGATGCGCAAGGCCAGATCTTGGATGGAGACAAAATTCTGGCCGTCATCGCGCAGTCTTGGCATGCAGAAGGCTGTCTCCCCAAGGCGCAAGTGGTCGCCACGGAGACTTCCAACACCGCATTGGACAAGTATATGCGCACCCAAGGGATAGAGGTCCTCCGCACGAAAATTGGAGACCGGTATATTGCCGCTGCCATGCAGGAACATGGCTTAAGTCTAGGAGGAGAAAAGTCCGGCCACATCCTGTTTGGAAACTATGGCATTTTGGGAGATGGCCTCATGGCCGCCCTGCAAGTCCTCTCTGTCATGAAGCAGGCGCGTAAAACCTTGGCAGAACTTGCCTCCTGCTACGAGCCGTTTCCTCAAAGGATGGAAAACGTCCCCCTTCGAGATCCTTGCATCCTGGAGAGACCTTCCGTCCAGAAGACGCTTGCTGAGTGCATGGCATCGCTGGGAGGAAAGGGACGCGTCCTGGTCCGCCCTTCTGGGACGGAACCTTTGCTGCGGATCATGGTGGAGAGCGAAGACCCCGCCCTGGTCTCTCAGATCATGGAAACTTTGCTACAAGCACTCGGGTCACAGAAATAACCCGACTACTGTCTTAGCTCTTTTGAGTCTGGGGTTCCTTTGTGTAAATTTTTCCTATACACTTTTATTGTCCATTAACGAGGCAATAAGAGTGACAAAAGTGAAAAGACGTAAGATTCTAGGTTTCATGGTTGTGTTGGCCCTGGGAGTGTTGGGCGGACTTTCCGAGGCAGGAGCCATGGAACCATTGCCGGAGGCGGAACTATCTCCGGAGGAAATGAAGCGCCGGCAGATAGCGGCGCGATTTCTTGAAGGGTCTTCCGATACGTCCATCTTAGTCAGGAGCATGATTGCTGACCAAGGGAAGCGCATAGAGTTTTCTGAATATGCAAGCAGTGCAAGAATGAGAGGTTTTTATCCTAACGCGCGGCGCGCTGTTCTTCTCCGGAATGCAGGAGTGCTTGGGAGCGGGTGCTTTGCAGGATGCGAATCTCTTGTGTTTGCTGCCCTTGAGGCTGGGTCTGAACCAACGCGTATAGGGAAGCATGCTTTTGCTCATTGTTTTTCCTTGTGCTCCTTTTATGTCCCCGCGAGCGTGCAGGAGCTGGAAGAAGGTTGTTTTGCGGGATGCTCTCTTTGGTGCGTCACCTTTGAGCCAGATTCTCATCTGGAGATCATAGGAGCGAGCGCTCTCGCTGGTGCCCACTTGTCGCTTATTGTTCTTCCCGAAAGCGTAACGACACTTGATGAGCGCTGTTTCGCGTTCTGTGGCTCTCTTAGTGTAGTTATTTTCGAGGGGGATTCCCAGCTTGTAAGGGTTGGAGATGGTGCGTTCATGAACGCAGGTCTTAGCTCTATCGATTTCCCGAGTGGGGAAGGTAATCCTCCGTATGGTATAAGTTTTGGGTCCTGTATCCTTGAGAATTCTCCTCTCATGGAGATTTCTATTGGAGGTGTTCTAGCGGATCCTTACCGAGGCCTTCACGCAGGCACTATGATCATACAAACCTTAGAGGTTTCTCAAGACATTGAATGTATCCGGCCTTTTTGCTTCTCAGGGTGCCACGCTCTTACCACCGTTACTTTTGCTCCCGATTCGCGACTCGTAACGATAGGGGGGTTTGCTCTTCACGACACTGACTTGCGAAGCATCACTCTTCCCAGGAGCGTGGAGGAGCTTGGAACGTGTTGTTTCTCTAATTGCTCAGCGCTTACCTCGTGCAGCTTTGAGGCTGGCCCCCAACTTAAGAGGGTGGGAGAATATGCTTTTTCTGATTCTGGTTTGGTCACCATTGGCATTCCTTCTAGTGTGGAGGAGCTTGGAAAGCATTGCTTCGCTGGATGTGCGTCTCTTGGATGCGTCACCTTTGAGAGCGGCTGTCAGCTTACGACGTTGAGACAACGTACTTTTGTGTGTTGTTCTGCCCTGCCGTCCATTTGCATTCCAGCGAGCGTGCAGAAACTTGGAAAGCATTGTTTCGACTTTTGTCAACTTCTTGCTTCCGTCACTTTCGAGACTGATTCTCACCTTACGAGCATAGGGAAATGCGCTTTTTACTACTGCTCTGCCTTACAGACTATTGCTCTTCCTGGAGGGGTGGAGACACTTGGGGAACACTGCTTTGCGTTCTGTTTTTCCCTCACCTCTGTTATGTGTGAAGCTGGTTCTCGGCTTGAAATAGGGGAGGGTGTTTTTGAAGGCGCCCCTCAAGCGCGGTTCGTGTTTTCTCACGATGGGGAGCAGGACAAGGCGTCCAGTGAGGATTAAGGGCCTGTACCAGGGCAAATTTTACTCCCCCTAACATCATTTTGCTAGGAGAGAGCCTTCTAAAAAAGGCCAAGTTTTTCAAATAGAACATTCTCCCATGAGGGGGTTCCTCCCCTTAAATTTTTCTTATATATTCCTATTGTCCACTAAATCAGACAATAGAGGTGACGAAAATGGAAAAGAGAAAGGCCTTAGGGGCGATTCTCATCTTGATG
>JAISAP010000055.1 GCA_031266655.1 Holosporales bacterium
CCAGCGGAGGGGAGCGTGGTCCGAGGGGCATGCAGTAGGAGAGGAGCGCATTTCCGGAGTTAGAGAGGGTACTGCTGCGCGCCTGACTTGTAGTAGAAGCTCTATCTCTTCTATTCGGCATTTTCCATTTTGCCCCATTAACTATGCGGGGATCTTCCTCTAGGGAGCCTGTCTGGTTCATGGCAGAGAGCGAACCATGAAGCAGCACAAGATTATAGGAGCGATTGTTGCGTTGATTGTGGGAGCGCTAGGTGCGTTTTCTGAGGTGGAGGCGATGCTGTTCCCAGTTGAGGTACCGGAAGAGTCTCTCATGGGCCGTATGGACCGTATGTTCCCAAGGTTAGTGTTCGCCATTGGTGGACAAATATCTGAAGCTCTCTCCTAGCGCGCTTACTATTAGGTAGGGCAAAACATCTTGAGATTCAGTCGGTTAGGGGTTTATGAGAAGCGTGAATTCTTGCATGTTTCTGTGAAGACATGACGGAAAGTTCTGCGAGCAAATTGTTAAAAATAAATCGGAACACGATTAAATCGCATTATGAGTACTTTCGAGAGTTGATTGTGCAGCAGAGTTTTGAGGAGAATTCTCGGGACTTTGGCGTCTTCGGACTGGATGAGAGGTCTTTTTGGGCGAAGAGAGGTCGGGGTATAAAGAGGCCGTGGAGCAGCGGGCAAGACTCCGGTCTTTGGTTTGCTGAACATTCTACGGGAGCCGAAAAAAAGGATAGAAGTGCGAGAAAAGAAGCTCGCCTCTGCACTGTGACGTGGTCTGGTTGCCACCTCTATGGGACCCCTTAGGCGTGTTCTTCTTGATCTTGCACTCCCTCATTTTCCTTTTCTTGCGTAGAACCTGTTGAAAAGGATAAGAGGACCTATAGCATGGTTCCGAACTGCTCGAGAAGGAGCGGATGCTTGTTGTGCAGGAAGCGAGTCTCGAAGGGATCCACGGTTCACACAGGTGGCGGGGGGCCTATGATGGGCTTGTTGTGAATGGGTAAGCTCCCTACCGAGCTTTCCAGTGTAAGAATGAGTTTGCTAGAGGTGGGAGCTCTGTCAACGGCATCGGAGCCTTTTTGGAGCTTTGCGAAGAGGTGTTATGCGAAGTTCCATGGCTTAAGAGATGAGACCTTTCTTTTGCACTTGAAAGAGTGTGCGTTCCGGTATAACGGCAGAGGTAGGAATCTCCTCCGCTTATTGACTAATCTGGTCAAGTGGCAAAAGAGATGCTAGTCTAAGACCCTAGGAGGTCCAGGACGCTGAGCTGAATAGAGTCCGCACAAGGTTATGGAGATCAGAATGCCTGTTTTTCGTTATGGCATCGCGGTAGGGATCGTTCTAGGTGCAGTGGGGAGCGTCTGAGAGAGCAAGCTCTGGGGCTGTAGGGAACAACTGCGCTTAAGCATCGCCGAACTCCCAGAGGATGGGAGCTTGGTCTGAGGGTTGAGATCACACGCAGTAGGATAGGAGCGTGGTCCGGGAGTCAGAGGGGCATGCAGTAGGAGAGGAGCGCATTTCCGGAGTTAGGGAGGGTACTGCTGCGCGCCTGACTTGTAGTAGAGGCTCTATCTCTTCTATTCGGCGTTTTTCATTTTGTCCCATTGACTATGCGAGGATCTTCCTTTAAGGAGCGTGGATGGTCTAATGGCAGAGAGCGAATCATGAAGCAGCGGAGAATTGTAAGCGCGATTGTTGCGTTGATTGTGGGAGCGCTGGGTGTGCTTTCCGGAGTGGAGGCGATGCAGCCACGCCGAGATGGGGCGGCATTGCGGCTACTAGAGGAGCCCTCCACGGACCGTATGTTTCTGAGGCAGGTATTCGCCCGCGATGGACGGTGTGTGTCTTATCCCGAAGGGGGCGCACTTTCGCGAGTGGAGTTGGGGATGAGCGATAATCTAAAACCCAATGGGTGCTCTCCATTGCAATCCCTTTATATTCCTGCGAGCGTGAAGGAGCTGAGTAAGACGTGTTGTTTCGGTTGTCGCAAGCTTGCCTTCATTGCCTTTGAGGCCAATTCTCAGGCCGCAAGGATAGGAGAAAGGGCTTTTGCGTGGTGCTCCAGCTTACGGTACATTTGTATTCCCGCGAGCGTGGAGGTGCTGAGTGAGCAGTGTTGTTCAAATTGTAGTGAGCTTGTCTCCGTTGTCTTTGAAGGTGCTTCTCAACTCGCGACGATAGAGAAAAGTGCTTTTGAGAGTTGCCGCAGCTTACAGTCCATTTGTATTCCCGCGAGCGTGGAGACGCTGGGTGAGAGGTGTTATTCAAGTTGTCTTAAGCTTGCCTTCATTGCCTTTGAGGCAGGTTCTCAGTGCATAAGGATAGGGGAATGGGCTTTTACGGTCTGCTCCAGCCTACGGTTCATTTGTATTCCCGCGAGCGTGGAGACGCTGGGTGAGGGGTGTTATTCAAGTTGTGACAAGCTTGTCTCCGTTGTCTTTGAACCCGACTCTCATCTCGAGAGGATGGGGGCGCACGCTTTCAGAGACTGCTCCAGCTTACGGTCCATCTGTATTCCCGCGAGTGTGCAAACGATTGGGGAGTATTGTTTCATAAAGTGCGCATTCCTTGCCTTTGTTTTCTTTGCGCCCGATTCTTGTCTTAAGACCGTTGGGGACAGAGCGTTTGACGGCATCAACGTACACTCCATCTATTTTCCAGATGGCACAAACTTTGGAAGGAGTGTATTTGCTAACTCTAGCGTCATGGAAATAGGCATTGGAGATCAATGGGCAGATCCCACGAGTGGCCTTTTCGCAGGTACCCCCATTCTCTTGCGACCAGTGATTCCCCGAGAAGTTTGTGTGCTCAGAGCGCACTGCTTTTTCGAATGCCGATCTCTTGCTTCCGTTACCTTTGAACCCAATTCTCAGCTCCGAGAAATTGGAGAGGAAGCTTTTGCTCATTCTAGTGTGCCATCCATTAGCATTCCCGCAAGCGTAGAGGAACTGGGAGCAGGGTGCTTTCGGAGCTGCCAATCCCTTAGTGCTGTTACCTTTGAGTCCAATTCTCAGTTGGCAACAATAGAAAGATACGCCTTTGGGAGCTGCCACAGCTTACCATCCATCTGTATTCCAGCAAGCGTGAAAGTGTTGGGAGAAGGGTGCCTTTCCATGTGTAAATCTCTTGCCTCCACCACCTTTGAACCCAATTCTCAGCTCACCAAGATAGGAATGAAAGCCTTCCTTTGTTCTCCCAGCCTACAATCCATTTGTATTCCCAGAAGTACGCAGACGCTTGAGAAAGAGTGTTTTGAGGAGTGCCCATTGCTCATCTTCGTCACCTTTGAGACTAATTCTCAGCTCACCAAGATAGATACACTCGCTTTTGAGAACTGCAGCAACTTACTATCCATTCAGATTCCTCAGAGAGTGCACACGCTTGGAGAAGGGTGCTTTGCAAACTGCGGTTCCCTTATGGACTTTACCTTTGAGGCGGGTTCTCGGCTCCGAGTAGTTGGAATAGGCGCTTTCTGGAATTCCGGCATACAAGCCTCTGCCCTTCCTGCGCGCTTGCAAGAGATTGGTAAACCTGGATTTCAGGCCATAACAATTAAATTTACCGTAAGCGGGCAATTTGTCCTTCCTGGGTAACTTGAGTGAGCCTTAAAGAACAAACCCTGAAGCGTAGGAAACGACCGCCCCTAGGCATCACCAAACTCCCAGCGGATGGAAACGCGGTTCGAGGGCTGAGAGAACGCACAGTAGGCGAGGAGCACCTCTCCAGAGTTGGAGAGGGTACTGCTTTGGACCTGACTTGTAGTAGAAGCCTTATCCTCTCTGTTCTGCACTTTTTACCTATTGACTATTAATAAATCTTCCCTATAGAGTAGATATGGTCAATAGGATCCATTAATAATAAAGGAAGAACAATGAAAAAATGGAAGACGTTAAGCGCGATTTCTGCGCTTGTTGTGGGAGCGCTAGGGGCACTTCCTGAGACAGAAGCGATGTGGCTCCAAGACGAGGAGGCACCTGAAGAATCCCCTGTGGACCGTACGTTCCCAAGGTCGGTACTCGCCGTTAATGGACAGCTTGTCCCTAATCATGAAAGTATAGGACCCAATCCCTTTTCCGTACACATCTTGTGCATTACTGCAAGCGTGGAGAGCCTTAATGCAGGATTTTCCCAGGAGCTCCGATCTTTTACCTCCATCGCCTTCGAAGCTAATGCTCAACTTTGGAAAATTGGAGCGGATGCCTTTGCTCATTTCGCGGTTCTTCACTCTATTTGCATTCCTGGAGGCGTAGAGGTGCTTGAGAATGGCTGTTTTGCCTCCTGCCACTCTCTCGCCTCCGTCACTTTTGAGCCGAACTCTCTGCTTCAGACAATTGGAACAAGCGCCTTCTTCAGTTGTTCTGCCCTTCGGTCTATCTGCCTTCCCGCAAGCGTGGAGGAACTCGGAGAACACTGTTTCGAGGTTTGTCGCTCTCTTCAGTTCTTTTTCTTTGAGGGAGCTTCTCTGCTTCATACAATTGGAGCGTTCGCTTTCACTGCTTCGTCTCTTCAGGTCATTTGCCTTCCTGAAAGCGTACAGACTCTTGGGGCGCATTGTTTCGACGGCTGTCGCGCTCTCATCTCTCTCGCTTTTGAGGGAGCTTCTCAGCTCCAAGAAGTTGGAGAGAGAGCTTTCTGTGGTTCCGGCATACAAATTGCTGATCTTCCGCCAAGAGTGAGAACAATTCTTGAATCTGGTTCCCGGCCTACAAGCACTGGAGAAAGCGCTGCCCCCTAGAAATCGCCGAACTCCCAGCGGAGGGGAGCATGATCCGAGGGTCGAGGGAGCGTACGGTAGGCGAGAAGTACGTTCCCAGACCCAGCACTTTCCTCCAGAGCTTGAGGAGAAAGCAGCACCTGATCGATACGACGCCCCTTAGTGGGATCAAAAGAGCGACGACGGTAGTCCCACCAGGTGAAACAGGGTCCCAAAGAAGGGGGAAGCGTCCGAAAGGCGTCCGTCATCCCCTCCTCCAGCAGAGCGGAAAAGGCGGCGCGCTCCGGCTCCGTACAGGGCACTTGTCCCGCCAATTCCTGCGGGTTGTAGACATCGGCATCGGTTGGCGCCACGTTGGAATCTCCTGCGATCACGAAGAAATCCTTGGAAGCGAGGCGTACGCGCACATGCTCCCGGAGAGCAGCGTAGAAAGACAGCTTTCTCTCATAAGCGGGCGTTTCCACCGCCTGCCCATTAGGAGCATAGAGGTTGGCGATACGGCGCCCCCGTACCACGACCTCGAGATAGCGGGCCTCTCCTCCATCACCTGGGAATCCTCGTTGGTGCTCCTCGAAGGGGAATTTTGACAAAATCGCCACGCCGTTGTAGCTCTTTTGCCCATAGAAAAGGAGGTTGTATCCGTAATCCCCGAGGGCTTCTTCCGGGAAAATAGCATCTTCTATTTTCGTCTCTTGCAACAGCAAAATGTCCGGTTTTTCTTGTTCCAAAAGAGCGATCACGAGCGGCCAGCGCGCTCGCAAGGAGTTGACATTCCAACTGACGAGAGAGAAACGCCCTTCCATGGAAAACTTCCCCTTGTTTCCTGTAAAATCTATCGCCTATAGTTCCCTCAGGAAACCCCTCGGAGAGCTTTCGTGTCTCAAGAGGTCGCGTGCGATCTGTTTTCTCTCTTCCAGGGGTTTGTTCAGGATGCCGTGACGCGCCTAGCGCTCCATTACCAGCAACAGACTCCGGATCCCCTCATTTTTTCTCTCGAGATCCCTAAGGAGACGCTGTTCGGGGATCTGTCCACCAACGTTGCTATGGTTTTAGCGAAGGCGTGGAGGCTTTCCCCTCGCGACCTCGCGCAGTTTCTCCAACAAGATTTGGCTAAAAATCCTGAGATTGTTTCTATCGATGTGGCAGGAGCTGGCTTCTTGAACATGACGATCGCGCAGTCTTGCCTGATCTCAGGCCTCAAGCAATCTTTGGAGCTTGGGGAGCATTACGGCCGATCGTCCATTGGGAAAGGGCATAAAGTCAATGTCGAATACGTATCAGCAAACCCGACAGGGCCGCTCCATGCGGGGCATCTCCGAGGAGCCGTGGCGGGGGACGTGCTGGCCACGCTCCTTGCTTTTACAGGACACGAAGTCACGCGGGAATACTATGTCAATGACGCGGGACACCAAGTCGATGTTTTAGCCGACAGTTTGTATTACCGCTACCAGATTCTGCTCGGGAAAACGGTGTCAGAGCCCGAGGAGTTTTACCCGGGTGCGTATCTTGTCGCGAGCGCGCAACGCCTCGAGGAACGTGACGGAGCGCGGTGGCTGGATTGCCCGGAGTGGCGCGTTCCCGTCACCGACTTCGCGGTACAAGATATGCTGCAGCTGATCCAGGAGGACATGAAAGCGCTGGGCGTCCAACACGACCTTTTCTCTTCAGAGCGAGCGCTGGTCGCTTCCGGCCGTGTTGCCTCTGCCCTTGCCCTTTTAGAGGGTCGCGGACTGATCTATGAAGGTACGCTACCTCCTCCTAAGGGGAAGCCCGCACAAGATTGGACTCCGCGCCCGCAGAGGCTGTTTCGCTCCACACAATTCGGAGATGACGGGGACCGTCCCATCCAAAAGCCTGATGGATCTTGGACCTATTTTGCCACCGATATTGCGTACCATGCGGATAAGATACAGCGTGGATTTACCGCGCTTGTCGATTTTTGGGGTGCGGATCATGGGGGCTACGTCCCGCGCATGCAGGCGGCCGTGAAGGCTCTCTCCGGAGAGAAGCCCGTCTCTTTCGACGCACGCTTATGCCAGATCGTCCGATTCATCCAGGATGGTCAGGAGGTGCGCATGTCCAAGCGCGCAGGGACCTTTGTGGAGGCGAAAGATGTGATCGACAGGGTCGGGAAGGACGCCGTGCGCTTTTTCCTCCTCACACGCCGAGATGATGCGCCTCTAGACTTTGATTTCGCCAAAGTTGTCGAGGAAACGCGTGATAACCCCGTTTTTTACGTCCAATATGCGCATGCTCGTATGTACTCTGTCATCCGCCAATGCCACGTTCCCTTCCCGCATCTCACGCAGGCAAGCGCAAAGGATGCTCCCTTCAGTCGGGATTTTTCTCCGCAGGAACGTGCTCTCACGAAAAGCTTGCTCGCTTGGCCCCGCCAGGTGGAGCTGGCAGCCCGGTTAAGGGAGCCGCACCGCCTCGCGTTTTACCTGATCGAGGTTGCCGCCGCATTTCATGCCTTGTGGACAACTGGAAAGGAACATGCGATACTGCGCTTCGTGCATCCTGAAGACGAGCAAAGAACAAGAGAAAACATGATCTTGGTACATGCAGCGCGCAATGTGCTATCTCTTGGTCTGCGTTTGATAGGGGTGACTCCGGTGGAAGCATTGCATTGAGGGTAATGAAGACATGATCGCCGACAGTGAGCAGGGTCCTAGCAGCGAGGAAAGTTTTCAAGAGAAAAAGAGGAGCCCTTTTTTCTTCCTCGGAATAGCCGGCATTGGGCTGATCGTCTTCGTTATTTTGTTGAAATGTCTTCCGCAGGGCTCTCAAGAAACTCCAGTGATTAGGGCACCGAAAACAGCGGCCAAAGTGCGCCCGCAAGTGTCAGAAGAAAAAGATCCTCTGCGCGAGACCTCCGTTTACAACAGGATTGCTTCAAAAGCTCCCGAAAAATCTCCTGAACAGGAGGTGAAAGTTTTGCCGCCGCCGGAGGACCCGGTTCCTACGGTCCAAGAATCTGAATCCATGGGATTGACGCAAGAGGAGCAGTCTCAGCTCAAAAACTTGATTGGAGAAGGAGAGATAGAAGAGGAGGTGGGAGAGGAAGAGATCCTGCCTACTCCGCTTCCACCCCCTTCTGCTCCTCCGGTTTCTCCTGAGCAGGCTTCCTCCAAGGCGCAGAGAATTCCCTCTCAGAGGGTGGCGCGCCCTCCAGAGCGGGCAGCGGCAGAACCTTCTCCAGCACCCATCTCCCCTGAGAAGAACGTGCGGACTCCTCTTCCGAGAAAAAGGGGGGTGGCTCCTCGGAAACCTCCTTTGTCTCGTTCTACGAAGGGATATAGGGTGCAAATCGCCTCCCTGGTAACCCATGAGCATGCTATGCAAGAATTGCAACGATTGCAGAGAAAATCGGCGGTTGTGAGGACTGTTTCGGGAGAGATTGCGCGCGTGGATCTGGGAAAAGAGCGAGGGGTGTGCCATCGCGTTTACGTGGGGCCCTTTGACAGCAAGCAAGAAGCTGTGCATTTTGTGGAAAAATTGAAGAAGCAGTCTATCAACGCCCTTGTGGTTGCTCCGTAGGAAACAATCATCATGAACAAGAGAAGAATTCTTGTCCTCCTCCTTTTGGGAGGAGCGGAACTTGTGTCGGCGATGGACACGCCTCCAGAGTTCCCCGATTCGATCCCTGTTGAGGGAGGGGAGGCGGACTACACCTTTTATGGAGGTTCTTCTGCTGCTCCCCGCAGAGACACCCTAACCTTCAGCTCTTCTTACTTCACCGGCCAACACACCAATTGGGGGCTCGTCACGTCAGGCCTGGAAATTTTGCGCCTTACCGTGCGAGCCGAGAGCTACTACCAGATCACCACTCCCCTCTCTCTTCTCCTATGGAGATTGGTGTCTTTTTGGATCAACTTCAGCTTTAGTACCGGTTATCACGAGATAGGACATGGACTGCGGTTGCGCGCTTTTGGTTACGGCTACCAATTGCATCCTGACGCACGCAAAGATGTGTCCTTCTCCAAGGACGAAAATTTATTCAAATTTCTGTTCTACAGACTGTTCACCCTCTACCCCATTTCTTCCACGGCTTATGATCCGCAATACACTGCCTCCCCTTCTCCCAAGATACAGTGCCTCCTTTCTGCGGGAGGCATGAACAATAACGTCTACTTCGCAGAGCGTCTCAGTCAAGAGATCTACCGGAGACAGTCCCTCTCTTTCT
Organism: Holosporales bacterium; assembly: GCA_031266655.1. Taxonomy (GTDB): domain Bacteria; phylum Pseudomonadota; class Alphaproteobacteria; order UBA3830; family JAIRMZ01; genus JAIRMZ01. Next base: position 8,895 of record JAISAP010000055.1, read on the forward strand.
CTGAAGGGTGCGTTTACACGCTGAGTACGCTCTACGGGCCGATTTATAAACAGCTCGAGAAAATGGGCCTGCAAGGCGGAGACCCGACCAAGGTAGGGAATGCGTGGAAAAAGCTCGGCGTGTTAGCGACGGGGCGCGACATCGAACGGGGGGGGCTTATAGCCTTCGCGCTCAGCAGCACGACCTACTACATGCTGTATGCCACCTGGAAATCTGGGGAAGACGTTAAGCCCTTCCACCTCTGGGGTTTCCGCCCACCTGATGTGTTCTCTTACAGTACCTCAAAGGGAGTCTCTTACCGCCTGGTCAGTGAGTGTCGCCTTTCCGAGAATTCATGGGTTCTCTTCGGGGGAGAGCGCGTTTTCCATGGCACCGCAGCAACAGAATTCCATGTGGGCGTCGAGAAAACCCTCGAAATTCTTCCTTGCTCTTGGAAAACCGTCTTCACCTTCGGCGAAGGTTTCGACCTAGAAAGCGCCCTCCATATCCCGATTTTCGATATCCTGGTTCTCAAGATCAGTGGAGGCATTTACGCCAGTAAGAGTCTTCTTGGAGAGCGGATGTCTCCAAATCTGAAGAAAGAATACTGTGCCGATGCGGCGGTCGCAATTGCTCTTCGGTACTAAAAGCGCCGTTTTCTGGAGACGAACGGTTGTCGGAGCATGCCTGCTAGGAACTGCGACTTTTGCTTGTGCGGCCCTGTCCTTGGAGTCCGACCTCCCTGTTGAACAGAAAACGCTGGACCCTACGCTGGATCGAAGGGTCAGGGCAGACACGATCACGTTTAGCTCTTCTTACATGGAGGGGCGGTATACGGGTGCGCAGCTGGCGATCTTTGGTGTGGAATTCCTGCGCTTCGGCTGGAGGATGGAGCGCCTGTTTCGCCTTGATTCCTTCTGGGAAAAATGGAGTTGGAGGCTTCTTTTCTGCTGGTGCGATTTCAAGTTTGGCACGACCTATCATGAAAGTGGGCACGGGCTAAGAGCCAAGGCTTTGGGTCATGACTACCAACTTCTGCTCGATAAATCGGAAACGAAGAAATCTTTCGTGAAAGAGGAGCGATTTTTCAAGTTTTTCATCAACAAAATGCTCAATCTCGACAGGGCCGCCTGCGCATACGACGCCAAGTTCGCCTCTGAAAGCGCCCATAACCAATGCATTGTCTTTGCGGGTGGAGTGAATGGCAACACTTATCTAGCCGAACGCGTGAGTAGGAGCCTCTACGAACACCAGGATATCTATTTCCTGCAGGGATTCAGCTATTTGCATAACCGCTTATACCTTCCCGTCTATGCGCTGCACGCGAAGCACCCAGGTAAAGACCCGTACGACGTTGTCGAATGCTGGAAAACTCTCGGAATTCCTGTGACCCGCAAAGATATGGCCTTGGCGGGAATTGTCTCTTTTTTTCTCAGTGGCACCACGTACTCTGTGTTGCGCGCGACCTGGAAGGGGGATGTGGAGTCTACGGAGACGGCCCCCCTGGAGATCGGGTGGCTGCGCCTTCCGGATGTGTTTGCGTATCTCACATCACAAGGTGTTTCCTACAAGCTTGTGAATTCTTGCAGAATAGCGGAGGGGGCGCATCTTCATTTTGGAGTAGAGAGGGTTGTGCGTGGCACTCCCATGACGGAATATCATATTGGGTGGAAACATATCTTCGGGGGCGTTCTCACACGTTTTGTGCATGAAGCGACTATCACTTTCGGGCAAGGCCTCAACGCGGAGCTCTCCGTCAGCATTCCGGTCTTTGACGCCTTTTGGATCAGCGTAGGGGTGGAAATGTACTCCCGCACAAGCCTTCTTGGCGAGCGTCATTCTTGCGACTTCAGAGAGGAGCCATGCACGATCCGTTTCCTCTCACTTTCCTCTCGGTACTGACGTGAAAAATCCGTTCAGCGCTCCCTGTTACAAAGGAATATCGCGCGACGTTTGGAAAAGCATTCTATGGACGCTCCTGGGATTCGCGCTCTACGCTCTCTCCGACGCGTTCATCAAACACATCACGTATCTGTACCCCGTCTCCCAAGTGAGCTTTCTGCGCGCGCTTTTACGCCTTATTCCTCTGCTTCTGGTCTCTTTTGCCCGTCATGGATGGAAGGATTTAAAGACAGATTGTCCAGGACAACATGCCGTTCGGCTATGCGTAAATTTCGTGAGCACGTATGCGGTCATTTACGTGATGTCGCAAGAGCCCTTGACGACGGTGTATGTCATTTACTACACAGCCCCCCTTTTCATGGTTCTCTTCAGCCAGTGGATCTTGAGAGAAAACGCAAACGGTTGGCAATGGGCCTCTATCTTCCTGGGCTTTGTGGGGGTGGTCATCGCGATTCGCCCTAGCACCATCGTGATGGCACCCCTTTCCTTTGCGGTCATGGTTGTGGGCATTCTCTCCGCAGCACTCAACAAGACGTTAATGCGGCGCCTGACGCGGACAGAATCCAGCTTGACCATCGCCATTTACCCCAACATCTTCATGGTTCTTGTCTTGGCGCCTTTCGTCTTGACGTCATGGAAACCGCTCTCTTGGGAGCATTGGGGCCTTTTCCTTCTCATAGGAGGAATCGTTGCGTTAGCACAGTACGTGATTACGCACGCGTTGCGATTTGCCACTCTCTCTGTCCTTGCTCCTCTAGATTACACGACGTTCGTGTGGGGAGCCTTCTTTGATGTCCTGTTTTGGGGGGTGACACCAGAACCGCCTGTGCTCCTGGGGGCTTCCGTCATCATTGGCAGCAACTTGCTGATTCTGCGCGCCAAGAAGAGAACGAGTGCACCCTGACCGTCAAGAAGCAAGCTTCCCCCATCGACTGTGCAACCAAAACCAAAGATCGGGACGCTCCCGCACCCACGTTTCGATCTGCTGGTTCACGTTCGCCATGAGAGCAAGAAGGCGTTCCTCCTGAGAGCCCTCCTGAGGAAGGGGGAGAGGAGGATAGAAGCGCACCTTGAAACGAGCAGTACCTGGATGACGCAAAACTTGGACAGGGACGAGCGGATAGTGCTTCCGCAAGGCCAAGTGCCCAATCCCAGGGGATGTCAGGGCGGGCCGTCCAAAGAAAGGCACGGGAAGACCGTTGTTCGCGCGCTGGTCGAGCAGCGTCAAAATGGCGGAGTTTTGATGCATCTCCTGCAGCAACGACCTTGCGCCAGCCACTCCAAGGGGGACCAGCTCGGGTATTCCCTGGCAGCGAATTCCGCGCATGAGGCGATCTACGAGAGGGTTAGAAGCGGCGCGATACACCAGCTTCACGGGCAAACCTAGGTGGAGGATGGAAAGAGCGGCGATTTCCCAGTTTGCATAGTGCGCGGTGAAAAATAAGACCGGCTGGGTACGATTTTGGGGAACATGCTCTGCTCCCACGATCTCCACGCGTTCGAAGTCCAGGGAAAGGGCCAGTTCGGGAAGATGCGAATATTCCGCAAGGACGCGTCCCAGGTTGTCCCACATGCCTTTCAGGATCTGCCGTTGGTCTGCTTGGCTGTGCTCTGGAAAGCAGCCTTTCACATTGAAAAGCGCCATTTTCTCCAGAGGCTTATACAAAGGCCCAAGGGTGCGTAGAAACGCCCCTCCCCCATCGGAAGCGCGATCCAAGGAGGGGAGCTTCATTCCGTAGTGAAAGAGCGCGACACCTAGGACCTCCAGAGGATGCGAGAGGTACCTCTTCACCAAAGAAATCTTTGCCATGCTGCCTGCCAACGCCCCAGGAATCCCCTCAGTTCCGCACAGGCGGAGGGAAATATCAAGGCGCCGGGCAGAGGGGCTTGACCCTTTAGAGCTTAACCATCAAATCGGCAGCTCCCTTGGAGACCTCCTGACGGAGACGGAGGAGCACTTCCTGCACCAAGGTGCGCAAAACGGTCTCACGGGCCTTGGGAGAAGGATCGCGTTCGGCTGTTTTCTTGACCGAAACCTGGACACGGTACGTGATAGGAGATTTTCCTGCCTTTTTTTGCTGGAGGACCAAGACGCAATGGGCGGTGTACTGCACTTTCGCCGTAGCAAACGTGGACGCGAAAAATCCTTGCGGTTCCGCGACAGGAAAGACGTCGAGGGAGGCACTTTCGACAACGGCCTGGGCCTCTCCCTGCGTCCCCCCTGCGACAAGATTTTTCTCAGCCCAGCGCACGATGCTTTCCGAGAAAGGAGGCGTCATCTCGACGCTCGTCGACAGCCCTTCCGAAACCTGTGTTGCTGGCACGACAGAAACATGCGCCACATTGAGGAAAAGCGGTGCACCGCAGAAAAGGGCAGGAGCTACAGAAGGCTCCGGACTGTCAGAACAACTTGTGCAGGCCAACAAGAAAAGGAACGCGCTCCTCTTCACGTCTTCCCTCCCTTGTTTTGAAACTCAAAGGCGCGTTGCACACGCGTTCCTAGATCCGACAAGAAGGATTCCAAGTTGTCCCCGAGACGCTGGATCACGCTGGCAAACTCTGAGCGCTGCGTCACACTCATGCTCACGCTGTCGATGACAACATCCACGATTTTGAACCCATGGGCCCCTTCCGAAGCGGGAAACATTTTCCACACCACTTTCACCGGTCCACTGCGCGGCGGAGTAATAAGGCTCGTCACGTTCACGCCGCCTTGAGCGGCCGGTTCCGCTCCTTTGACTTGCATGAGCACCCCTGCGAACTCTCTAAAACGCGCCGCATAATTGACGACGATCATTTTGCGAAGGAGCGCAATGAACCGCTCTTGCTGCGGCTCCGTCAGGCGACGCCAATGACGACCCAGAACGAAACGTGCAATCGTTGATACGTCAAATCCCTCCTCCAGAAGGGTGGCGAAGCGCTTCTGCCGCTCTGGCACGGTGATAGCAGGATCCGTCAAGGCCTTGATGGCTCTGCTTCCAAAATCCCTGATCATCGTCTGCGCCTTGTCGACGGAGGGAGCAGCTGGCTCTGCAAAAGCAGGCTCTCCCCCCAGTAGGATCCAGCAAACTCCCAGTCCCCAAAACGCCTTCTTAAAGAGGTTCATGCGTGTATCTCCCGATCTGTTACCGACAAGTATAGCAGAAAGAGGCGGCGTATAGGAAAATTCGCGCTCTCACTCTGGAGCATTGCTGTGATACTTTTGCCGACAAGACGCTATGCGAAGTAAAAATCGAGAGTCCTACGCAGTGCCTCTTCTAGGGAGACTTTTGGGGTCCAACCTAGGTATTTCTGCGCATTTTCGATGGAGGGTACCCGGAAAGATGCATCCTGGTAGGAAGGACCATAGTAGTCCTCAGCAGAGACAGGCGTAATCTTCACCTTCTTTGCAAGATCCGCGATCTTGGGATAGTTCTGCGCCAATGCTACCACCCTTTCCGCAAGCTCTTTGACGGAAACATCGTTGGTAGGGTTTCCAATGTTGAAAATCCTCTGGGAGGCGCATCCATCTTGGTTACGAATAATGCGTACCAGTGCATCAATGCCATCGGAGATATAGGTGAAACACCGATGCTGCGTTCCTCCGTTGACCAGCTTGATCTCTCCTCTATACAAAATATCGCTGATAAATTGCGCAATACTCCGAGAGCTCCCTTCCTTCTGTTCGTTAATGGTATCCAGCTTTGGTCCAATGAAGTTAAAAGGCCGGAAGAGGGTATACGAGAGCTCCTCCTGCGCACCATAAGCGTAGACGACCCGATCGATCAACTGCTTGCTACAGGAGTAGATCCAGCGCTGCTTGTTGATAGGGCCCACGACCAGAGAAGACGTCTCTTCGTTGAAGGCCTTGTCTTGGCACATGCCGTAAACCTCAGACGTGGAAGGGAAAATGAGGCGTTTTTTATATTGGACCACCTTGCGAATGATGTGGAGATTGGCTTCGAAGTCGAGTTCAAAGACACGCAGAGGATGCGTAACGTAGGTGGCGGGTGTCGCGATGGCCACAAGAGGCAACACCACATCGCACTTGCGGATGTGGTAAGAAATCCACTCGTAGTTGATGGTAATATCCCCCTCCACGAAGTGAAACCGCGGGTTCTGCAGCAGGCCTTTGATCTTGTCGTCTCCCAGATCCATGCCGAAGACCTCCCAGTCCTCGTTCTCCAGGATGCTCTCCGTTAAATGGTTTCCGATAAACCCATTTACCCCCAAAATCAGAACTTTAAGAGCCATGTTTTCCTTCTCCTACGCGCACATCTTTTGCGCCAACAACACTGCGAATGACAAACCGCGGATACTGACAAACGGATAAGTACGCTCGTCCAACGTACTCTCCGACAATGCCCATGCCAAAGATAAGGATACCGATGAAAAAGAACAAGGCCGCATGGAAAAAATTCTGCGGCGCCTGTTCACAGAAGAGGGCTTGCAAGAGCTGGTAGAGCAACGCCAAAAAGCTGAAAAATGAGGTGCTGGCACCTAGAAAAGTGAAGATCCTCAACGGAGCTAAGGAGGCGCCTGTCACGAGATCGAAGACAATGCGTGTGAGCTTTCCTAGATCGTACTTCGTGGAGCCGTGAGCGCGTTTGCTGTGTTCTACGGCAATGTCGATAGGATTTAAGGCAAATCTCTGTACGAGAATGTTGATGAAAGTCGAGGGCTCTTTAATTGCGATCGCCTGATCCACGATAGAACGCCGATAGGCGCGCAGCATACAGCCATGATCCCGCATCTCGATACCGGTGAGGAGCGATCGTATCCAGTTAAACACGCGGGAGGCGACCATGCGAAACCAGGAATCATGTCGCTCTCGGCGGTAGCTCCCCACGAGATCGTGTCCCGCATCGATGTAGCGCAGAAGGTTAGGAATCTCCTCGGGGGGATTTTGCAGATCGGCATCTAACGTGACGATAACCTCTCCCCTCGCGTGCTCGAACCCTGCAAGAATCGCCATATACTGGCCATAGTTTTTGCTAAAATGAATGAGACATAGGGTGTGAGGGTGCAGCGCGAATAATTGTGCAAGAAGCCCCTCGGTTCCATCGCGACTGCCGTCGTTGACGAAAATCACTTCGTAAGACTTTTGAAGCGCTTCCAAAACGGGCATTAAGCGCGCGGAAAAATCCTCCAGGCACTCTTCTTCGTTAAAAACAGGAACAACTACAGAAAGGTAAGGTCTTTCCTCGCTCTTAGAACCTTTCCGAGAAAGCGGAGCTCGGCGCGAAGGATGCCTCGATTTTCGTTGGTCAGACACGCCATCCCCTTTTCCCAGAGCATGGAGGGGTCATAACCCACAGTCAATCCCGAGAAAAGGGGAATCGCCCTCTCTATCAGGTACGTTTAAAGCTCTGCTAGCGTTTTTAGCATTTCATCTATGGTCGTTATGGTCTTTGCATTCGCTGCATACGCATGCTGTGTGACGACTGCATCCGACAATTCTTGAGCCACACTGACTGTAGAATGCTCCCTAGTTTGCACCTCAATTTCTCCTGCGCCATGCGTTCCCGGAGCGTAGTTTCGGAACTCCCCAGAGTCTTGGGTTGCATAGTAAACGCCGTTCCTCTCCATCATCCGGTTGGGACTCGCGCAATCGATAAGCTCCAGTTTGTAGAGGGGAAGAACGTCCCCATTGCTGCGCAACGCTTCTACGACACCGCTCCCCGTAATGTCCCATCCTGTAAACTGCCCTTCCGCGCGTCCATCTTGCTTGACCGTTAATTTTCCGGCAGCCTGCCCTTCTGAGTTCCTTCTTGCTATATCGGCATCATATTCCACGGCTTTGAGATCTAAGGCAATCTCAGAAGTTGCGCCGTTTTCCCAAGTGATGGTTAATGTCCGCGCCTCTGTATTGACACCCGCGACCCGGTGCGTACTATCGTCCATTTTAAGAAGAGCGATGGGTCCTTTTTTATCGATCGGATCTCCTGACTGAACATGCTTTTTCGAGTCTACGCAATAGGTGCTGGCTTTACGGTCGCATGAAAGAGTCATACCTCGCACCGAGTCTGGCGCACCTACGATAAAAAGCCCCCATTCCTGGCCACCACAGGCGCGGGTCTCAGCGGGACTGAGGCGTTTAAATCCGAGCTCCAGGTTGGCGCAACCCCCGTCTTTGTCATACACGGGAACCACCGCAGAACGTACCGCGCCGGCAGCCGTGAGCGAGGAGAGATTGGTCTCCAGAGTCAGTTTGCTTGTGGGAGTCCCACTGACATCCCTTGCATCAATGCGCACGAGCTCTAGGTTTGTTTTCCCCTTGGAGCCAATACGTTGGGCCAGAAGACGATTACCCGCATCATCCACGAGATACCCTGCGGGATCCAATTGGAAAGTTCCTGCCCGACTGCCTCCCAGCACATCACTGAATCCGCTGTACACCGGCAAGAAACCCCTTCCATCAATGGCCAGATCTCCGATCTGCTCCGTTCTGTGCAACAAACCCTGCCGCTCTACGTCCATCGCGATTTTGGCCGAAACACCTCCTTGAGTATCTGACCTCCGAGGGCCTCCTTTTACCATAGAGCTGAAATCGGTTCGATGGGTTTTATATCCATCCGTTGTCACATTTGAGACATTATTCGAAATTCTTGTCATGCTCCGTTCTTGGGCGTGCGCACCCTCAACAGAAGTTCTCAGTGTTCCAAAAAGCGATCCCATGATCCCTCCCATTTTTCTCTTGGCATGATCTGTGTGATCTGTTTACTCGATAAATACAAATAAAGTTTTAATAATAGGAGGCGGAAAATTTAGACATCTTTTACCATTTTTTCGTGCTGCCGCTTTTGAAAGCTTGCCCGCTGAGGGAGATGCATGTTACAGTGCCGCATTCTTGGAGGCCTGGTTCATGAAAATTCTCTCTTAGGTTTTGAGAACGTCGGAAGTCAGTGCTGTCGCATTGGCTTCTTCCAAAAAATTCACAAGAGAGGTCCCGTGCATCGCCCCATTGTCCTGAAAGACTTGTCTTTCTCTTTGCCGCATAAAACTTGTTTCGAGGGGTTTTCTACCATCATTTCGCCAGGAGATCGCATTGCGGTCATCGGTCGCAACGGAAGCGGCAAATCCTCCCTCCTGCGCCTACTCCAGGAACAGTGTTCTGGCATCCCCCTGGCGTTCGTGCCGCAAGAGAGGGGAGAGGGGGACACCCTCAGCGGAGGAGAGGGTTCTCTTGGGGTTTTAGCGCGCGTTTTTAAAAGCCATCCATCGATCCTTTTGCTTGATGAGCCGACGAACCACTTGGATAGGAAGAATCGCGAGAGCCTGCGACTCATGTTAAAGGCCTATCGAGGCACTTTGGTCGTCGCGACCCACGATAGGGAGCTGCTGCAGTGGAATTTTCCCATATTATGGCCTATCGAAGGGGGTGCGATCACCGTTTTTCGTGGGCAATATGAGGATTTCCAACGAGAGCACTCCCGCAGATATCTCGCTCTTACCCGTCAAAAGACGGAATGGGATCGCGAGAAAAAGTCTTTGCATGGTGACCGGATGCGGGAGCAGGAGCGCATCTCCAAGAGCCGCTCGGCCGGAAAGAAGAAAATCGCTCGTAAAAGGTGGACAAAAAGCGCTGGAGATTTGAAGGCGATGCGCGCGGAAAAATCGCAGAACAGCAGGCTGCGAGAGATGAAAGAGAAGGGGCAAGCATTGTCCGCGCAGCTGAGGGAGCTGCGCCTGCCGGAGGAAATTGTCCCGAGATTTGGTCTTCTGCACCGAAAAACGGCGGATAGAACGCTCGTTTCTGTGGTCGATGGAGCCATTGGGTACGCGGGGAAGGCCCCCATTCTGAGCGGCCTCCATTTCTCCGTTGCGGCACGGGAGCGTTGGGCGCTTATTGGCTGCAATGGGAGCGGGAAAACGACCCTTCTCAGGGCTATCCTAGGAGATCTGACCGTGAAGCGCCAAGGACATTGGCACATTCTTCCTGCGCGTCAAGAGATGGGGTTTCTCGATCAGCATTATCGGAATTTGGAGGCAAACCAGACTGCGATGGAGGTGATCGCACAGGCGCAGCCCTCTTGGGGGCCTGCGGCCATTCGCCAGCACCTCAACGCGTTTTTGTTCCGTAAAAATGAGGAGGTCGGCACGCCCGTACACGCTCTTTCCGGAGGGGAAAAAGCACGCCTTTCGCTCGCTCAGATCTCTGCTAACCCGCCAAAACTTCTGATCCTGGATGAGATCACCAACAATCTTGATAGGGAGACGCGCGACCACGTAAGAGACATCCTGCGAGCAATGCCCGCAGCTTTGATCGTCGTCTCTCACGAAGAGCAATTTCTAGAGGAAATCGAAGTGGAAGCGACTTACCAGCTGGCGTGAGGGGCTACTGTTCAGAAGGCCCTGCAGGTTGAGAGGTCTTTTTCGCCACTCCGACAAGAGCGGGGCGTAGGAGGCGGTCGTGAAGACAATATCCGGTTTGCAAGACTTCTACGATCGTTCCCGCGGGAGTGTCTGCCGTCTCCACCTCGAACATGGCTTGGTGATACGCAGGATCGAAGGCGTCCCCCTTCTGTGCCGCCACAGCCTGCACTCCGTGGCGCGTCAACGTGGAGAGAAACTCCTTTTCCGCCATGCGCAGACCTTCCAGGAGGGTCTCCACAGAGGTTGCCTCAGAGGCAGAAAGAGCTTTTTGGAAGGCATCGAGAACCGTGAGAAAATCCTTAGAAAACTTCGTCACGCTGTATTTAAGGGTTTCTTCCCGCTCCCGTTCTACGCGCTTCCGGAGGTTTTCCAGCTCCGCAAGCGTCCGCAGGAGCTGATCTTTCAGCTGTGCCTTCTCTTCTGCGCACTGTTCTAGCTCCGTCTTCTCCGGCTCCTGAGGGCTTTCCTCAGGCGCCCCTTCTGGAGATTCTGCCTCTTTGTAAGGGGCTGCGTTCTTTGCCCCCTGCTCTGTTTCCATATGCACCTCTTCTCCCCCTCGAGTCGCCACTCACGCATGCGCGCAATCAAAGTCCACGAGAGGAATACGGGCAGAATAATGCATTCCTGACGACCAGACAACACCTACATTTTGCTCAGGATGTGTGGTTTAGGGGCCCGTTCCTTCACTACACGCGGATATGTAACGTATGTGTGGTGCTTACCTATTAATAGCTGGTGATACAGGTTTCCACGTAAGATTGGTGTGAGGTTGTCATGCCCTTGTGACCGCGTTTAATGGAGAGCTCCACACTGTTGGGTACGGTTCTCTGCCTGTTGGGTGCAGTGCGCACTTTGGAGGTTGCGCACGTAACGTTGGTATAGGATTATCCACGTCCTCGTGACAACCAAAGATAAACAGAGTTCGCAAGGGCCACCGCAGCGTTGTGCTGCGGTTAACGTGGACCCGGCGTCAGTGTGCTCCTTG
>JAISAP010000011.1 GCA_031266655.1 Holosporales bacterium
GGGATATACAATGCAGAGAGAGAGCAGAACGCCGTAACTCTCTAACGACCAACGCCATAACCGCTTCATGCCTACAAATCCTCCGGAACTAGCGCACCGAACAGAGAGAACAGACTCCCTCTCCCCCTTGTACCCTATCCCCCATCAACCCTCAAGGGGAAGGGGGGGGGAACGGCGCAGCTATTCAGGTCAGGCGAATCCACCGAGCCTTCCAAGATGGCATCATAGAAACGGAGAACTGCGCACCTCTCCGCAAGAAAGGCGGCGTTACCTACCTCTTCCGGCAGGAAGTGCGTTCTTTCGAAGCGGCCTTTGGCTTGCCGCTGGTAACGTCCCGAAGGTCACGGCAACCTTCGGGTCTTGAAGCTCTGGCATTCCTCCCGTAAAAAACTGCGGTTCTGCCCCGCCGATCCTCTGAAGGGCCAACATCCCATCAAAAGGCATGACAACCTCCCCTTCTCCACTCCGCATGAGAGCACTTCCAGCGATGGCGCCAAAAGAAACCCTAGGAATCCCCCTTCCACCCGCGGCAAGCGAGCTCCCAAAGCTTCCTCCCAGGGAGAGCACCTTGGGGCCAAGACCGGTTCCTAGGGCCATTCTAGAGGCATTGGCACCACTGCCGAACGTGGGCACACTCCCAAGACCGACTCTCGAAGACTCTCCTCGCGAAGCGCCAAGACTCGCTCCAGGCAGCGCAACCCTAGGGCTTCCCAGGCTAAGACCGCCTGTGACGGGTGTAAAGCTGTTTTTTGCGGCCACTGCAAAGCCGGTTCCAGGTGTTCCAGGAAGGTTTCTCGTAGAGGATAGAGAAGCAGTGGCAAAAGGCCCCGCCTGACCTTGATGGCCTGAAGCTGCGGAGACGGCTGCTCTCCCTGCAGAGAAAACCGATGCCGGTTGCGCAGCACCAGAGTGGCCGGCAACCCCTACCGGAGTCCCAGCGAACTTCCCTCTTTCTGTGGACCTCTCCCCCAAGCTCGACGGTAAGGACGCTCCGAAATCAGCGGAAGCCAGAGAACTCCCCGCCCCTAAATCCGACGCAGAGAGTGCTTGAGAAGGTGCGGCTGGACCTCCTAATCCCTTACCTTCTCCCACCGCCGCAGCCACGCTTCCAGAGGGATGGGCACTCACGGGATGCGACGGATTTCCCAAGCTGGGAATGCTGGCGGCCACCGGACCTCCCCCTGTGGCAGTCTGAACCCGCTCTTGACGGGCTTGCGGAAGTGTATCTCTCCAATCCCGCAAGTCAGCATCTCTTCTTTTCTGGGAGCTCCCATCAAAGGAAACGGAGGGCGTATAGGAGCCTAAAAGCCCAGAAGCACCGGAGAAGGAGCCCCCAGAGCCGTGACCCATGGCCAGGGGGCTTGGATCCCCTAGAGAAGGAATCGTTAACGTGACAACGGTTCGTGACAGACTCGGAGGAAGGCTGAGGACAGATGAGAAAAGTCCTTTACTTCCCACAGAAAATCCAGATCCGGAATCCGGAAAAAGCGGCAAGAAGCCTCTGAAAGGTGGAGGTGCGGTTAGGGGATGAGGGTCCACAACCGGAGGGGTTACCTTACTAGGAGGCGAAAGCCGAGCCGGAGGATTGGAGCGCGGAGAAGGAACCACTGGAGACACAACCACCAGCAAAGGACTCCCGGAAGGTGGAGAAGGAACCGATGGAGAAGGCCCAACGGAACTGGGGGGTGGAGACACAGGAAAAGGTACTGTCACAGGAAGCGGGGTAGTAACAGGAACCGCAGGAGGCGCAGTAACAGGAACTGTAGGACGTGGCGATAGGGGGGGCGCACCAAACGGCCGAAGGGAAGGTGGTGCTTTGTTACGCCGCGGAGCAGGCGCAGGCGCAGGAGCATATCCCGGAAAGGGGCGCCCCAGCAGAAAGTCGCGCAACCCTGGATCGACCCCCTCAAATACACGCGTGTTCATGTCCACCCAATCTAAAGCCTCTCCGACAGTGCGCCACTGTATCACCCAGTTATTAACGACATCGTATATCCTGCTACGACTGTCCTGCCCGAGAAGAAAGTTGAACACGAAGTAAGAAACGCCTTCCCGATCGACACGTGTCAGCGTCACGTAGTCTCTGTTTGGATCATTTATTCCACGAAGAACTGGCACAGGTCCAGACATCGTTCCATTGTGATTAGAAAAGGTGTTGTTTCCCTCTTGCCCCCCTCCCCCAGCACCGAAGACTACAAACTGCCAGTGCAAGGTTTCGTTCGCCTCTTGATCACCCGCCGTCCCCCAAGGTTTGTCCGGAGGAGGGGTGTAGGCGCCGTTATGGTCCATCAAATGATTTGCGCGCAAGCAGCGCTCAACAATTCGGTGACTGCCGTTGGAATCAATGTTGATGTGAACTTCCGCCTTGGGAAGCGGACCATTCATACCTGGATTTCCAAAGAGTCCATTTAAATGCTGCAGTAGCCCCGGATCGGAACCTATGTTATACGCAGCACTCATGTACGTATTAGAGGTTTCGGAAAAGATCGGCTGCGCATTCACAAAAATAAGATCCTTCCCCATAGGAATCGGATTTCCATCCAGCGGGTAAATTATTTTATTAGCTACGCAAACATCCTGGCCCTTGATGATTCTTACGCCATCTACGAAGTCCACACTGCCCAGAACCGCATCTGTGCCACCCACAGGTCGGCGGCTAGGTGGAACAGGTGGTGTACCCCCCGTGAATGTATCAATATTGGCCTCTGTGCCACCAAGGTAAGTATTTTTACCATCAACCTGCCATGGACAACCAAAATCGTATGGATGGATCCGACATGTAAGTGGGAGATTGTGGTACCCACACCTCATCTCCTTCGCTCCCCCATCGTTTTTCCCTCCTTCATAGGTTCCGTCGGTTACGTAAGGGCGATCCCAATTTCTCTGGTAAGGAGTCCCTTTTTTTAATTTTGCCCTTCTCATAAGATGGTAGTCTGCCATCGTCATACCACGCACATACAGAGGCGCGACGAGGCAGGTGCTCGCGAGAAGAAGACTGGTGATATTCCTTGTCAACATCCGTCCCTCAACACCCCCAGCTTTCACAAACAAGGACAGCAAGCCACGCGCCCACTATAGCACAATTTTCTTGCTTTGCATAATTGTCATAAAATGGCAATAAATAGGCCTCCTTCCAAACCCTTTCTAGCAAAAAGTCCGTACCACGCAAAAAGCATCGACAGAGAACTCAAAGATACGCTAGAAGGAAGCAGGATGATTACCGGGCGCGCAATTACCAAGGTTTTCTTCGAGGGGACGGCTCGGGCCACCCCAGTCCTTCGAGGAGTGGATCTGAACATCAAGGCAGGAGCCTCCTATGTCGTCCTCGGTCGCTCTGGAGTGGGAAAATCCGTCCTCTTGAGGGTCCTTCTTGGGCTCACGCCCATGACCTCGGGGGAGCTGTTCGTCAAGGGAATCTCCGTACGCGACCAATCCCATCGCGACACCTATCTACGCTCTTTTGGCATGTTGTTCCAAGGGGGCGCCTTGTTCGATTCCATGACCGTTCTCGACAACGTCGCCTTCCCCCTCATAGAACGCGGAATGCCTAGAGCACAAGCCTTAGAGAGTGCGCGGGAAAAGCTCGCTGCCGTCGGCCTGGAACAGCGGGTATCCCCCCTGTTTCCTTCCGAACTCTCCGGAGGTATGCAGAAAAGGGCAGCGCTTGCGAGGGCTATCGCGCTACATCCGGATATTCTCCTCTTTGACGAACCCACCACTGGCCTCGATCCCGTAACAGGAGAGAAGATCATTTCTCTCCTCAAAGACACGATCCGATCCTTAAAAACGACGACCATCACGATCACGCACGATCTCGTGGTCGCTCGCGCCTTGGCGGACCATATATGCTTGTTGGAGGAAGGAGTCTTCTCGTGGCAAGGATCCCGGGAGGAGTTTGAAGCGGCAGAACACCCTCTCGTGGTGCATTTCCGAAAGGCCGCGCAGGGCGAGGGGGTGGCGTGAGAAAACTGAAACGCGTTTACGCGTGCCAGACTTGCGGCGCCACGTTTCCCAAATGGGTGGGCCGATGTGACGCCTGCGGGGCGTGGAACGCGCTGGTAGAAGAGATCGAGGAGGTCACCCCTTCCTCA
This sequence comes from Holosporales bacterium, assembly GCA_031266655.1. Classification (GTDB taxonomy): domain Bacteria; phylum Pseudomonadota; class Alphaproteobacteria; order UBA3830; family JAIRMZ01; genus JAIRMZ01. Next base: position 4,092 of record JAISAP010000011.1, read on the forward strand.
TCGGTTCCTGGAAAGTCCTTAGAACTCTGCTCCCTAGGGGGGCTGATCAGCCAAATCGATCGCCTGCAGAGCGGAGTCGAGGAGTTCGATCGCATCTGCGGAGGGGGAATCGTGGCAGGCTCCGTTTTGCTCCTGGGAGGTGAACCGGGCATCGGTAAATCCACGCTTCTTTTGCAAATTCTCGCAAGACTCTCGCAAAAGTACCCTTGCCTCTACGTCTCCGGGGAGGAAGCGGTCGATCAGATTCGCCTGCGCGCACAACGCCTGGGGGTGAGAGATGCCACTGTCTCGCTCATCGCAACAACCCGACTGGAGGATGTTCTCGAAACGCTGGAGCAACAAGAAACCGACTTTCAGGTGCTTGTCGTGGACTCGATTCAAACACTAGGCACCTCTTCTCTGGATTCCGCTGCGGGCACGGTCGCCCAGGTGCGCGCTTCTACGGGAGCACTCACGGAGAGAGCAAAAACGCAGGGTATCATTGTGTTTCTTGTCGGTCATGTCACAAAAGACGGCATGCTCGCGGGACCCAAGGTTCTGGAGCATATGGTGGACACCGTTTTGTATTTTGAAGGAGACCGCGGCCAGCCTTTTCGCCTACTGCGCGCTGTGAAGAACCGGTTCGGCGCCTGCGATGAGCTGGGAGTCTTCGAGATGCACGATACGGGACTGACCGAAGTCTCTGACCCATCGTCCATTTTCCTGACGAGACGCCAGCAGCCAGTCCCTGGAACGGCGGTTTTCGTCAGTATTGAGGGGACACGCCCCCTAGTGGTCGAGATCCAGGCGCTTGTGGGCTCAAGCGGATTTTCCACGCCCAGGCGATCGGTCGTGGGATGGGACATCAACCGCCTCCACATGATCGTTGCGGTTTTAGAGACTCGTTGCAACCTCTCTTTCGGTCAACGCGATATTTACCTAAGCGTAACGGGTGGGTTGCGCTTGAATGAGCCGGCAGCGGACCTAGCGGTCGCGGCGGCCCTCTCGTCTGCGCTCACACAGCGTCCACTTCCCCTCAACACGGTGGTTTTTGGAGAAATCGGCCTGACGGGAGAGGTGCGCCCCGTCTCTCAGCACCTTGCACGGCTCAAAGAGATGCAAAAACTGGGGTTTCAGCGCGCCTTCGCTCCTCCAGGAGACGTGACGCTTCCCGAAGTACAGGAGGTTATGAACCTTCCGGCCTTTCTCGCGCTCTTGGATATGGCGAAGAGGTAAGGGGCGGAAAAGCTTGGTGGGCCCGGCAGGACTCGAACCCGCGACAGCTCCGTTATGAGCGGAGAGTTCTAACCAACTGAACTACAGGCCCTTTGCTTCTCACAGCATCATCGTTCTCCTCGCCGCCGTCAAGGGAGGAGATACGGAGACGCGAGAAACCTCTTTTCTCTTGTAGGGGTTGTAGCAGCATCGCACTGGGAACAGGGAACAGATTGGACCTACCTGAGAGTCTTGCTGCAGGGGCAGGGAAGCGTTAAAATTCTCCTAGTGGGTTGACAAATAGGAATATATCATGTAGGACATGTTTACAGTTAGACTAAAGGAGACTGAAACATGAATAATTTTGGCAAACTACTGCTGCTAACAGCTACCTGCGTGACCCTCAGTGCAAGAGGCATGGAGGGGGATCCAGAGGCTTGACTCGAGCAACTAGAGAACTCTGCGGTCGGAACGCAGCGCGAAACCATCCAGGCATTGGTGCAGCATCTGGATCTGTTTCCTGAGGAGCTACGCCAGAGGGTACAGCACGCTCTGGTAGACAGGCATCTTCCGCAGCTGGACAATCCTGCGGTCGGAACGCAGCGCGAAACCATCCATGCATTGGTGCAGCACCTGGATTTGTTCCCTGAGGAGCTACGCCAGAGGGTGCAGTATGCTCTGGTAGATCGGCATTTTGCTCAACTGGATCATTCTGATACCAATGTGCGGCGTGAAGCTGCCCAAGCATTGATGCAGCACCTGGATTTGTTCCCTGAGGAACTACGTCAGAGGGTGCAGCAAATCCTGGACGAGCGTTCATAAAAGGCCTATCCGACAACTGGTGTTGAAGAGTCAGCACCAGTTGCGCTTCTCTTGACGTTACGAACATCCGCCCCCTCCGTCCTCACAACAGCATCGCACGCAAGCAATAGACAGAGAGGGCCTACCAGCACGAGGAAATCATCTTAGCACTTTCTTAGCATGAAGGTCCTTAAGATACGGCGGAGGGAAGCGTCCCAGCTTTCCAAACGAGTGGACAAATGGAGATATAATAAGACACAATATATCCGTCATTAGGGTAAAGGAGACCGAAAATATGGATAATTTTGGCAAACTATTGCTGTTGACGACTGCCTTCATGGCTCTCAGTGCAGGAGGTATGCAAAGAGATTTAGAGCCCCCCTCTTTGCGACTGAAGGATTATGATTCTAAAGTACAGCTCCGTATTGCACCAGGAACGCAGACAACTCTGCGCAAACACAGAAAGCCGAACAACGAATGGGTATCGAAAGCCCATCAACAATTGGACCTTTCTGTGAACCACCGAGATCCTCTTCTCCTGATTGCCCCTCTTCGTACAAAATGATCGTCTAAAGGATTCCAACGTCCTGCCAGACGCTTTGAATCTTCGCCCCTCTTCCCTTTGACTTTATGCTAAATCTGAGGGATAAGGGGAGGGGACGAGAAGGAGAAGGCGCATGCGTTGGTCATCGTATTTTTTACCGACTTCCAAGGAAGTACCGGCAGAGGCATCCATTGCCTCCCATCAGCTCATGCTGCGTGCTGGGCTTGTTGCGCCAACAGCGGCGGGGATTTACTCCTGGCTGCCGTTTGGGCTACGCGCCCTTCTCAAGATCTCCAACATTGTCTCGGAAGAACAGGAGGCCATTGGGGCCAACCAGGTCCTCATGTCGACCGTGCAACCGGCAGATTTGTGGATCGCAAGCGGAAGATACGACGCTTACGGAGAGGAGATGTTGCGCTTCAAGGATCGGCATGAGCATGAGCTCTTGTACGGCCCCACGAATGAAGAGCAAATCGCCGACATCTTCCGCCGTTTCGTAAAAAGCTATAAGCAGCTTCCCCAGAATTTGTTTCAAATCCAATGGAAATTTCGCGATGAGATCCGCCCTCGCTTTGGCGTCATGCGTGGGCGTGAGTTCTTGATGAAAGACGGGTACTCCTTCGATCTCAACAGAGCAGGTGCTGAAAAAACGTATTGGGAAGTTTTCAACGCCTACATCAGAACGTTTCGCCGGATGGGGCTGACCCCCATTCCCGTGCGCGCGGATTCTGGAGCCATCGGAGGAAATATGAGCCACGAATTCCAGATCTTGGCCCCAGCAGGAGAGAGCCTTCTGTACTACGATGCCGTCTGGGATGATCCCGCCAACGCCTCCGATGAAGATCTCTCTGCTGCCTATGCGGTAGCAGAGGAGAAACACGATCCGAGCTCCTGTCCTGTGCCTCCAGAGCGCCTCCGTCAATCTCGTGGGATCGAGGTAGGGCACGTGTTCTATTTCGGCGACAAGTATACGAAGTCGATGGGTGTTTCCGTTATGGGCCAGGATGGATCTCCTATCTATCCGGAAATGGGATCCTATGGCATTGGCATCTCGCGCCTTGTAGGAGCGATCATCGAGGCTTCCCATGACGAAAAGGGCATCATTTGGCCCGAGCCAGTGGCTCCGTTCTACGTGGGGATCGTCAACCTGCAGGAGGAGGATGCGCGTTGTACAGAGGTATCAGCGACCCTTTACAAAAGTCTGCACGACATGGGCGTAGATGTCCTCTATGACGATCGTTTGGAGCGAGCAGGAGAGAAATTGGCGGATATGGACCTTATTGGCCTCCCCTGGCAGATTTTGGTGGGCCCGCAGAAGTTGCAAGAGGGGATCGTGGAGCTAAAAAACCGGAGGACGGGGCACGTTCAGCCCTACACGCCGGAAAATCTTGTCCATCTGTTCCAGAAGTCATGACGTGATCTTCAATGCCACAGAGCGCTTCCTAGCCTGGCGGTACATTCGAGCGAAACGGCGGGAGCGTTTTATCTCGGTTGTCTCTTGGTTCGCGTATCTTGGCATTGCACTAGGCGTGGCAACGCTCATCATCGTCACCGCTGTCATGAACGGGTTCAGGGTGGAGTTCATGAATCGCATTATCGGCTTTAACGGACACCTCGCGATTCAAGCTCCTTACGGCATTCAAGAGGCTCCAGAAATCGCACGAAAGATCGCGGATTGCCCAGGGGTGGAGCAGGTCACGCCGCTTGTTCAGCGCCAAGCAATGATTACCGCTTCCTCGCGCATCCTCGGAGTGCTCACCCAGGGCATTACGCCCCAGGACCTTGCCGCGAAAAAGCCCATCAAAGAAGGCCTCGTTGCGGGTTCTCTCTCAGATTTTGGCAAGGAGGAAGAGGGAGTGGAGACCGGATGCGTTCTGGGGCGCAAACTCGCCAAGAAACTGCATGTCCGTGTGGGAGAGAAGATCACGCTGATCGCCCCCGAATTCTCCGAAACAGGCTTTGGCCTCATCCCGCGATCCAAGACTTTGCGTGTGGAAGCCATTTTTGAGGTGGGCATGCGCGACTACGATGGGCATATCGTCTTTCTCCCCCTCTCCCTTGCGCAACGCTTGTTTCGCACGACGGAGAGCGTGGACACCCTAGAAGTGGTGGTTCGAGATCCCTTACACCTTGCCAAGGTTACAGAGGAGATTCGCGCTCACCTCGATCCGCTCCTGGAGGTCGTGGACTGGCAAAGCATGAACAAAACTTTCATGGGCGCCGTGGAGGTCCAACGAAATGTCTTGTTTCTCATCCTCTCCTTGATGGTTCTTGTGGCCAGCTTTAATGTTGTCTCGAGCATGGTCATGCTCGTGCGTGACAAAACCAAAGACATTGCCATTCTGCGCACTCTGGGCATGACGCGTGGAGGCGTTCTCCGTATTTTCCTCTTGATCGGCTCTTTCGTGGGGACCATGGGCACCTTGTCCGGCCTAGGATTAGGCCTTGTCTTCACTTGGAATATCGAATCCATTCGCAGGGGGCTGGAATCTCTCCTCAAGACAAACTTGTTTCCAGACGAGGTATACTTCCTTTCTACGTTACCCGCCCAATTGGAGGGAGGCGATGTGGCCGTAACGGTCCTGATCGCCTTATGCTTTTCCTTTCTCGCCACACTCTACCCGGCTTGGAAAGCCAGCTGTTGCAACCCTGTAGAAGTTTTGCGCTATGAGTGAAGTGCCGCAAGCGGTCCTGATGCTCGAAGGAGTCCACAAAAGCTACGAAAACACGCAGCATTCCGTCTCCGTTCTGCGGGGCACCTCCCTAAGGGTGCATCGCGGAGAGCTGGTGGCGTTGTTGGGACCTTCTGGAGTGGGCAAATCAACCTTGCTCCACATTGCAGGACTCCTTGACAAACCGGGAGCGGGAGATGTGCATCTGCTCGGAGAATCTTGCGCCAGAGCGCCCGACCTCCAGTGTACACATTGGCGTCGGCACCATATTGGATTTGTGTACCAATTCCACCACCTGATGCCCGAGCTCACCGCTTTGGAAAATGTCGTGTTGCCCCAACGCTTAACCGAGATGTCCGTAAAAGAAGCGGAGCTGCGTGCTCGTACACTCCTGGAGCACCTTGGTCTTGCCCATCGCCTCCATCATCCCCCCGGTGCTCTTTCTGGAGGAGAACAGCAGCGCGTAGCCGTTGCGCGCGCTCTTGCCAATGCGCCCGCGCTTCTTTTGGCCGATGAACCCACAGGCAATCTCGATGAGAAGACGGCGCATGCGCTCATCCAAGATTTGGTCACGCTTGCGCGCACGACGCACTTATCCGCCCTTATTGCGACGCATAATACGGAGTTTGCGAACCGCCTCGATCGACGCGTACAGTTGAAGGAAGGCATCCTGCACGAGATCTAAGGAAGACCCATGTCCGACCCGGCATTGTTTCTCCACTTGCGGACACATTCCGCCTATTCCCTTTCCGAGGGCGCCATCAAGGTGCCTGCGCTCTTGGACCTAGCGAAGCAGCACAAAATGCCGGCTCTGGCGCTGACGGATCGCAACAATCTGTTTGGCGCTTTGGTCTTCTCGGAAAATGCGTTGGAAGCGGGCATTCAGCCCATTATCGGCTGTCTTCTGAATGTGGAACACCCTGGTTCCCCAGGCGGAAAAGCGCGCGTTCCCACCTCTCTCTCGCTGCTCGTGCAAAACGAACAGGGCTACAAGAATCTTTCGAAGCTCGTGAGTCATGCGCACCTGCGCTCCTCGCACACGGATTGGCCAGAAGTGCCGGGAGAGGTCCTTGCAGAACATGCCTCCGGACTGATTGCGTTGACTTCAGGGAAATGGGGCAGCCTTGGGCGCTTTCTCCTCGAAGGGAATAAGACGGAGGCGCAACAGTATCTCGCACACATGCAAACCCTCTTCGGGGATCGCGTATATGTTGAAATTGCGCGTCATGGAGAGGCGCGTGAGCAAGCCATCGAGGAGCCGATGCTCGATCTTGCCTTCAGCCTCAAGATCCCGATCGTTGCGACCAACGCGGTGTTTTACGCCACTCCTGACCTCTTCGACGCTCATGATATTTTGCTCTGTATCGCGCAAGGCGTCGCTCTTGCCGACTCGGACCGGGAAACTTCTTCTGCAGCGTATTACTTCAAGTCTCAGGAAGACATGCGCTCTCTTTTCTCTGATCTTCCCGAGGCGATCGCGAACACCTCCGTCATTGCACAGCGGTGCGCCTTCTCTGTGCAGACGAGAAAAACGGTGTTTCCGAAGGCGTATCGCGACACGGAAAAGACTGAAGCGGAAATCCTGAAGGAACGAGCGCATGAGGGTCTCGAGGAGCGCCTCCAGACGGTAGATTTCAGCGCTTTCCCCTCAGAAAAAGAGGGACGCGCGCATTATGAAGCACGCTTTGCCTATGAGCTGAAAATCATCGAGCAAATGGGGTTTCCCGGCTACTTTTTGGTGGTCGCCGACTTCGTTCAATGGGCGAAGAACCAGTCTATCCCCGTCGGTCCTGGTCGAGGATCAGGAGCGGGCTCCCTAATCGCTTGGGCCTTGACGATTACGGACCTAGATCCCATCCGATTTTCTCTCATCTTCGAACGTTTCCTCAATCCAGAGCGTGTTTCTTTGCCGGATTTCGATATCGATTTTTGCCAAGATCGACGCGATGAAGTCATCGAATATGTGCGCCAGAAATACGGTACGGACCATGTTGCCCAGATTATCACCTTTGGAAAACTGCAAGCACGCGCTGTCCTGCGAGATGTCGGCCGGGTGCTGGGTCTTCCCTACGGATACGTCGATAAGCTGTGCAAACTCGTTCCCAACAATCCAGCGCACCCCGTTACGCTGACAGAGGCCATGGCGGGAGAACAGACTTTTCAAGAGATGATGGACGAAGATCCGCAAATCGAGCGGCTCGTGTCCATCGCTCTCAAGCTGGAAAGCTTGTACCGTCACGCCTCCACCCATGCTGCCGGCATTGTCATCTCGGAAGAACCTCTAGAGGACGTTGTTCCTCTCTACAAAGATCCGCGTTCCGATATTCCGGTGACGCAATTTGACATGAAATATGTGGAAAAAACGGGACTCATCAAATTCGATTTCCTGGGGCTCAAAACGCTCACCGTTCTGCAAAAAACTGTGGATTTTCTCCAAGCGCGAGGCGTCAATCTGACGCTTGCCGACATTCCTTTGGACGATGCCAAAACCTTTGAGCTTTTGCATCGGGTGGAAACAACCGGCGTGTTCCAGTTGGAAAGTGCCGGTATGCGAGAAGTTGTAAGAAACCTCTCCCCGGACCGATTTGAGGATCTGATTGCCTTGGTCGCCTTATTCCGCCCGGGTCCCATGGACGATATTCCGCGCTACATCTCCTGCAAACACGGTCAAGAGGAGGTGCGTTTTCTCCATCCAAAGCTGGAGCCCATCCTCGCTTCCACCTACGGCGTGATGGTGTACCAGGAGCAAGTCATGCAGATTGCCCAAGTGCTGGGCGGCTATACGCTTGGGCAAGCAGATATCCTGCGACGCGCGATGGGGAAGAAGATCCATGCTGAGATGGAAACCCAGCGCAAGCGCTTCCTTACGGGAGCGCAGGAGAATGGAGTGGAAGCGTCCGTTGCGGATCGCATATTTGACCAAATGGCCAAGTTTGCCAGCTACGGATTCAACAAGTCTCACGCCGCTCCTTATGCCCTGCTGGCGTACCAAACAGCCTTTTTGAAGGCCAATTATCCGCTAGAATTCATGGCAACCCTCATGACCTGCGACCTGGGCAATATTGATAAATTAAACAATTATCGCCAAGAGCTCGCGCGCCTCGATGTGCCTCTCCTCCCCCCGGATATTAATCTCTCGGACCCTACGTTCTCTGTTGCGGAGGAAGAGGGGCGACCTGCGATTCGCTATGCCCTCGCGGGGATCAAGGGCAGTGGTTTGCTCATGATGCAGAAAGTCGTGGAGGAGCGCGTGGCGCATGGCCTCTTCCAAGACATCTTCGATTTTTGTCAGCGCTTTGACGCAAGAGTTTCCAATCGACGGATCGTGGAGGTGCTCATCCTGGGAGGTGCCTTTGATGCTATGCATGCGTCCCGCCGCCTTCTCAGCGAGCATTTAGACGATATTCTGAAGCAAGTAGAAGCCTATCGGCCCACGGCAGCAACGCACCAGCAGCACTCTTTGTTCGGGGAAGAAGACCTCCGACCCGTTTATAAGCGGGAGCAGCTGGAGGGAGCCGACTGGCCCCCGCTTTTGCGCTTGCAACGCGAATTTCAGGTCATTGGCTTTTACCTTTCGGCCCATCCCCTGGACATCTACCAAGAAGCCTTGCAGGCTTTGAGAAACGTCCCCTTGCAAGAGGTGATCGCGCTGAAAAGAGAGCGCTTTACGCTTGCCTGTGTCGTGTTGGGCCTGCAAAAGCGCATTGCGCGTTCGGGGAAACGGTACGCTTTCCTGCGCTTCTCCGACATGAGCGGAGGAGCCGAATGCGTGGTGTTCTCAGAGCTCCTCGAACAGGCAAAAGATCTTTTTGAAGAAGGGCGATGCCTGCTTCTTACGCTCAAAGCAGCATTTAGCGGGGACAGCTACCGCCTGAGTGTCGATAAGGCGGAAGACCTGGAGCAGGCGCTTGCCTCTCTCCTATCGGGTCTACACCTGACGATTGCCTCTCCCGAGGCTTTGCCAGAGATCTCGCACTACCTACAAGACAAGCCACCTGGCTCCCTTTGGATCCGCATGCGTGCCCCCGAGTGGAAGGACGATGCTCTTCTCCTTCCGGAGAGATACCAGCTCTCTTTTCAGGATGTATCGTTTCTCAGATCGCTCTCTGGAGTAACCGAGGTCTCCGTGGAGTTGCAGAAATATTTTCAACGCTAAGCCGACTAGAGGAATTTGCGAAGGCGCTCGTTGATGGCGCTTCCTAAGCCGTGAGAGGGAATCTGCGCGACCGCAATGGAATGGGCAAAAGAGGCTAGCTGGTGTAGTAAGGGAAACAGGTTCCTTCCCGCCTCCTCGAGATCACTCGCAGGACTAAGGTTAGCCATGGCGACGCAGGAGGGCGATGTTGGGCAGGAGCCAAAGGCGAGAAACGCCTCCTCGGGATACGGCTCTTCCGCATTCAACCGCAGCGTCAGGGAACGCCCTTTTTGGGGCGCGGCAGGAGGAAAGATCGGTTGTCCAAGGCACGCTTCAAGGGTATCAGAGGTGATGACTCCTAAGCGCAGGAGCCGCGCTTCTCTCTGGGACAGATCGAGAATCGTGGACTCAAGACCCAGGCGCGTTGGCCCCCCATCCAGGACGAGGATGCCTGGAAAGGTCGCTGCCACATCCTCTGCGGTTGTGGAACTCAGGTCTCCGGAAAGATTCGCGCTAGGAGCGAGGAGCGGGGCTCCCAGAGAGCGCATGAGGGCAGCCGCGATGGGATGGTCCACAACGCGTAGCGCGATTGTTTCCGCGGCAAAGAAAAGGGTCTCCTCTAGGAGCGTCCCGAGACGTCGCTTTCCGATAAGGGTCAGAGGTCCTGGCCAGAATGCTTGCGCCAGCTTCAAGAAGCGCGTCTCTTCCTCTACGAAAGGCAAAAGATCTTCCACGGTCGCCCCATGGAGCGTAAGCGGTTTGCTTAGAGGACGATTTTTCAGGCGATACACCTGCTCTACAGCCGTTCTGTGCGTTGCTAGCGCTCCTAGGCCGTACACCGTCTCGGTGGGGAAGGCGACCACTCCCCCCGCCAAAAGACGCTGGCGCGCAGCTTCTTGCGCTTGCGCCGAGTCTCCTGGCTGAAGGCCCGTCACATCACAAACCTGTTCGCCCAAGAAGCGTTGGGAGATCGAATCCTTTTTTCTGCAGGAGGTGCGCGTAATACTGCATATCCGTCAGCACCTTCTGAACGTAAAGACGCGTTATCCGGTAGGGGATGCACTCGATCCAGTCGACCATGTCTATTTCCTTGGTCCGAGGATCTCCATTATTCCGGATCCATCTCTCTACAGCAGCAATCCCCGCGTTGTACGCGGCGATGGCCAAGGGGTAGCACCCGTGAAAGTGCTCCAATAATTCCGCCAGGTGCGTTGTTCCTAGCAGGATGTTGTAAGGACCATCGAAAAGCTTTTGGAACGCATACTTTTCGAAAGCATGTCTTTGCGCCACCTCCTCCGCTGTGTAGGGCATGAGCTGCATGTACCCCATACCTAGGTTGCCAGGGGCGACGATACGTTCGCTGAAACCGCTTTCTGAACGGATGATGCTGAGGGAAAACACATCCTCCACATCAGAAGGTTTGCCCAAAATGTTTTGGATCGGAAGGGTCGGATAGAGGAGCGCGTAAGGAGTGTAAAGCCCCTTGCTCGCCTGCGACAGATAGACCTGAATCGCGGCGTAGGAGCTGATCTTTGCTGCCTCTTCGAGAAGGCAGGTGATGTCCTCTTGCGTCGTGAGAGACCCTCCTGCAAGAACGATAAATTTCCCCGCGATCGCATCCTCCTGCGCCCTGGTCATGAGAGATGCAGCACGCAGAAGCTCGGGCACGTGCTTATGAGAGCGTAGAGAAGAGGTGTCTCCCTCCTTCAGAGCCGCAAAAGCAATAGGTTTTCGCAGCGCGAGGCACGCTAGCTGTCCCCAAAACACGCCCCTATACACCGCACACCGCTCCAGCGCATCGTGGCTCTCTTTTTTGCGCCCCAGCGCCTGTAGAGTACGCGCCTTCCAGTACAAAGCGCGTGCACGGTAGCGATAGCTGTCCGATTTTTCCACCGCAGAAAAATGCTTCAGCGCATCTTTAGGGCGCTTCAGCCGTCGCAGGGCAATCCACCCCGCCAAGAGTTGCGCATCACTGTAAGCATCCTCTGTGGTAGGAACCGTTGCCCGAACGAGCACTTGGTATGCCTCGGAAAATCTCTTTTCTCGGATAAGCTCGCGTACCACATACTGCATCTCAGTCGTGAGAGAGGAATGGTGGTCTCCTTTCCAAGAAAAAGGTGTTTCTTTGATGAGAGTAGGAGCATGCTTGATTTTATCCTGCTTGTGCTCCAGGTAGAGTATGGCATAAGCAAAACTCGGAGCGGAGCGAAACTGTTCCAGCAATTCTGGAGGACGGTGGGTTGTCTTGGGATCCCCCTTCAGAAGCTGGATGCGCGCCTTCAAGAGCGGCCTTTCCGCCTCTGGAACCAAAGGAAGGAGGAGTCCTGCTGTCGTTGTCTTCCTTGCCCATAAAAGGGCATCTGCGCAACTCAGCATGTCCTGAGGACTGAGATACGATTGGAACGCCAGTAAAAAGGCTCTCGCCTCCTCCTCGGAAAAGTGTGCACGAGCCAGCAGGGATCGAAGGATGCCCCTCAACTTCTCTCTCGAAACCTTCCCCTTGATCTGCGTGGCATAGGCAAGGAGGGCCCCGCCTTCCTGGGGGGGATGCGCGTTGAGCCAGTGCAGATCGTCCTCAGAGAGAGAAGTGTGAAGGTTTATAGAGGTCTCCAACGTAGCGCGGAGGAGGTCCTGGTCCGGCCAATGCTTGTGCGCTTGCACGAAGCGACGCATCTCTGAAAAAGTCCCAAAAGCCCGCTTCTGCGTTAAAGCAAACCAGCGCACGAGGTCCGTCAAGAGCTCTTGCTCTCCCGCCACCGCTGCCAAGGCGGCCTCCACTTGACCCTCTCGGACAAGAGCGCATGCCTTGCGCAAGCTCTCTCCCTCTGCATGGGGGTTCTGCGCCAGAGTCATGTTTTTTTCACATGCCGCAAAAAGGCTAAAAACCAGTAGACCGCGCATGAGGAACGTCTTGAAAGGGGGGCGGTTCTTCGACAAGATGAAGCGGGGTGCTGAGTGGAGGATGCCTGGATGTTTCACGGATATTGGGCTGCAGTGGTGACGCCGTTCCGGCATGGACGGGTGGATATCGCCTCCTTTGAACGCTATCTTGCGACCCTTTTGGAAGGGGGTGTGCACGGGCTGGTGGTTAACGGCTCGACGGGAGAGGCACTGGCCTTGTCGCGAGAAGAGCGCGAACAACTGGTCAAGGCTGCTGTGCACCGGGCGGAGGGGCATATTCCCGTCGCTACAGGGATCATCGCGGCCACTACGCAGGAGGCAGTGCAGCAAGCGCAGGATGCCGAAAAAAATGGGGCTACTGCCCTTTTGGTGGTCTCCCCCTTTTACATGAAGCCCTGTTCGGAGGGGCTGATTACGCATTTTCGAGCCATTCATGACGCGAGCTCCCTCCCTATCATTCTTTACAACAATCCCGGCCGAACCGGGGTCGACATCGACCTTAGTGTTCTAGAAAAGTTGATGCAACTGCCGAGAATTGCCGCGCTGAAAGAATCCTCACCGCATTTCGTGCGCATGGGGGAATGGCGCACGCATCTGCGTCCGGATTTTGCGCTTTTATCGGGAGATGATATTCCTGCTCCGGCTTTCCTTGCCCTTGGCGGGCAGGGCGTGATTTCGGTCACGGCGAATGTTGCCCCCAAAACTTGCGCCACCCTGTACAATGCCTGGGTGGGAGCGGATTTGGAGACGTTCGCGCATTTCCGAGACCGGCTCATTCCCCTCAATAAAGCGCTCCTTTTAGCTCCCAATCCTGTGTCCATAAAATATGCCCTGAGTACCATGGGGCTGATTCGAGAGGAGGTGCGCCCGCCACTCCTTCCCTTGGGCGATCTCGAGCAGATGGCCATACGTCGCGCTCTCCAAGATCTGCGTGCTGGCTGATCATGTCCTCTGGTGCCGCCCGAGGACGCAAGGTCGTCGGCGTGAATCGACGCGCGCACCACGATTATACCGTCGAAGATACGTTGGAAGCAGGGATTGTCTTGGTGGGAAGCGAGGTGAAATCGCTCCGAGCAGGACGCGTGAGCCTTGTAGACGCCTTTGCTGTTCTCAATGGAGATGGGGAGCTCACGCTCATCAATGCGCATATCCCTGAGTATCAAGGCGCTAATCGGCAGAACCATGACCCGAAACGCGCGCGCATTCTGCTGGTGCAAAAAAAGCAGAAAAATAGGCTTATTGGGAGCATCATGCGTGGGGGATACACCCTCGTCCCCCTGAGCTTGTATTTTAGCACGCGGGGATGGGCGAAGGTGGAGCTCGCTTTGTGCCGCGGGAAAAAGCAATACGATAAGCGAGCCGCCGAGAAAGAGCGAGACTGGAAGCGCGAGAAAGAACGGTTGCTGCGCGATCACAACAGAGGGTAAATGCTGTCCATCGACCCAGTAGCCTTCCGGGTTTTCGGATTTGACATCTACTGGTACGCACTCGCCTACATCGTGGGGATCCTGCTGGGATTTCGCTGCGTGCTTTTGGCCAACCGCTTTTTAGGCTCTCCCTTCTCAGAAAATACGCTGGAGCCATTTCTCAACTGGGCGGTTTTGGGAATCCTCGTAGGAGGCCGCTTGGGTCATGTCCTTTACGAACCTGCCCTCTTTTGGGAACACCCAGAGCATATTTTTGCCATTCGCCAAGGAGGGATGTCCTTTCACGGGGGCTTTCTGGGTGTCCTGCTCTCCGCTTGGCTCTTTTCTCGACGTCGGCATCTGGACTTCTGGCGTCTCATGGATCTCCTTGCGGTGGGCACACCCGTTGGACTCCTCCTAGGACGATGTGCCAATTTTATCAACGGAGAGCTTTACGGCCACCCTACAACGATGCCCTGGGGGATCGTCTTTCCGCGAGGAGGTCCGGAGCCCCGTCACCCCAGCCAATTATATGAGGCCTTATTCGAAGGACTGATCCTGGGCGCCCTACTCCTCGTCCTTGCGCGTCTGCGAGGTTCCGCGCTCGCTCCTGGACGCTTAGCGGGTTGGTTTGCGATGGGTTATGGCGTCTTTCGGATCGCTCTTGAGCAATTTCGTGCGCTCGATTCTGCTTTTAATGAACAAGTCTTTGAAGTGCTACACATGTCCCTCGGACAGGCCCTCACTCTGCCCCTTCTCTTGATGGGGTGGTACCTCCTCAGAAGGGAGCACCATGAACCACAAACGGAGGCGCTCCCTACGGAACGTGAGACGAAAAAACCTCCTCCAAGAGACGCAAAGCCTCCTCATGGGCGGTATAAGGCTGAATCGGAGTGATGGTAATCGTGTTTTCCTGGTAGAGCGCATGCAGGTCCGTACGCGCTACGGTCTGCACCTGCGCCTCCGTCCACCAGGAGCTCAGCCAATAGTAGGAGCTGCCCCCCGGAGCTTCTCGAGGATGCACCTGCCATTGTAGGGGGAGAGGAGAAAGGGGAACAGGGCGCATTCCAGAAATTCCACTAATGGGTAAATTCGGGAAATTGATGCTCATCAGCACACGCTCTGGCCAGGAAAGAGCGAGCAATTTGCGGATGATCCCCGGCAAGAAATGCTCAACAGCGGCGTACTTAATGGTGGCGTCCTTCACGTTGTCAACGCTGACCCCTATGGCTTTAATCCCCTGAAGCGCTCCCATCATCGCTCCCCCTATCGTACTAGACAGGAGTGCCGTCTCTCCCACGTTGCTGCCTGCATTGACCCCAGAGAGGATCACATCCGGCGGGCGGTCCAGCAACACGTGGCGCAGCGCGCAAATGACGCAATCCGTTGGGGTCCCTCGCACCGAGAAGCGCCGAGGAGAGAGCTCCTCAATGCCAACGGGCTCATCAAACGTGGAAGAACAACTCTGCGCGCTGGAATCACGATCGGGCGCAACAACCCACACATCGGGAGAGAGGTCCTTGGCGATCCTCTCGAGAATCTTAAGGCCTTTGGCCTGCACGCCATCATCGTTGCAAACGAGAACGCGCAACCCAGACGTGGGCGTTTTCCCTGGAATCATCCGATCACCTCCTGACCCTCTAAGTAAGGTTTTAAGACATGAGGAACGCGGAGAGAACCCCCCTCCTGCTGATAATTTTCCATGATGGCCACTAAAGTCCTCCCAATGGGGAGGCCAGAGCCATTGAAGCTATGCACAAAAGGAAGTGCGCTTCCTTCTTGTCTGACAGAAGGGCGATAGCGCGCTCGCATTCGGCGTGCTTGAAAATCTCCGCACCAGGAGCAGCTGGAAATCTCACGATAGGTGTCGGACCCCGGAAGCCACACCTCCAGGTCGTAGGTTCTCTTCGCGGAAAAGCCCATGTCTCCCGTGGAGAGGGCCATCACGCGATAGGGGAGCTCCAGGCGCTGCAATATCGTCTCCGCCGCCTGCACCATACGAGGGAACTCGGTCTCGCTCTGAGCGGGGGACGTGATGGACACGAGCTCCACCTTCGAGAATTGGTGCATACGGATCAACCCTTTGGTATCTCGCCCTGCCGATCCCGCTTCAGAGCGGAAACAAGGAGTATGCGCCACAAAGCGGAGGGGAAGTTCCTTTTCCTCCAGGATCTTCTCGCGCACAAAATTGGTCACGACCACTTCTGCCGTTGGAATCAACCAGCGCCCATCCGTGGTGGAAAACATGTCCTCAGTAAATTTTGGGAATTGACCGGTTCCGTACAAAATCTCCGGCCGGACCAGACAAGGAGGGGAAACCTCCTGGTATCCGAACTCCTTGGTGTGGATATCCAGCATAAAAGCGGACAACGCCCTTTCCAGGCGCGCAAGTGCTCCTTTCAGGATGGCAAATCGCGTTCCGGACAGGATTGCTGCCAAGGAGAAGTCTAACAACCCTAGCGACTCTCCCAAAACGTCATGTGTTTTTGGGGAAAACGAGAACGTAGGCTTCTCCCCCCAATGGCGCAGGACGACGTTGTCTTGTTCGTCTTTTCCAGGCGGAACGTCTTCTGCCGGGATGTTGGGAAGTCGAGAGAGAACGTCTTCTAGCGCTTTTTCTGCCGCGTTTACCTGCTCTTCCAGGACCGGAAGGCGCTCTTTCAGACAGCGCGCTTCTTCGGAAAGGTGAGAGAGGGTGCTGGGATCCTCGCGAGACTCCTGGATGCGCTTTGCCAGTTGGTGCCGCTGCGTCTGCGCCTCCTGCAACAGGCTTGTTGCCTGCCGTCGTTCCTTATCGAGCTGTGCGATTCTCTTGCTACAAGGAGAAACGCCTCGCAACTGCATGGCCGCATCGAAGTCTTGGGCATTTTCCAGAATCCAACTGACATCCAACATCGTCTCACAGACTCCCACACTGCTTTTAACGAACGCATCATAACGCATTTTACCGGGAAAGAATGCCTGAGAATAAAGTCTTTTACGTAAAGATTTTTCCTCCACGCTCTCCCGCTTGCGGGAAAAGAGATACTTTGCTACAGTCCCGCGCGGAGCCAATGTTGGCTTATGTTAACAAATGGAGATGGTTGGATGATTGGATTTCGTACAGTTTTAGCAAGCGCAGCTTTGGTGGCGGCTTTTACGTCCGGAGCGTATACTAAGGACGAGGAGACAGAGTTTGAAAAACATATAAAGGTTATAGAAGAGGCTGCGAAGAAGTTAGAGTCAGACAAACAGAAGGAGGTCATGGACCACCTTTCTGGTGCGAGAGAGAGCTTCAAAGCAGGAGAAAAAGAGCACGCACACCACCTCAGAGAAGCAGCTAAGAAGGCAGGTATAGAGGAGAAATTGCTAGAGTACATCGAAAAACACCTCGGGAAGGAAAAGAGGTAGAAAAACACTTTTTCTTGTTGTAGCAGAAAGGTCGCGTAAGCGGCCTTTTGCTTTTCTGGGGGCGGTGGTTTCTGTAGGGTATCACCTACCTGCAAAGGTTTGGCTGTTTGTGGGTTGCGCACCTCGATGGTGCCGTTTTGGCTTTCTGCCGAAAATCGTTCCGAACTGTTCAAAAGAGGAGCCACACCCTCATCCTTCAGGGAAAGATTCTAGAAGAGCCGGACGTTTCTACAGACGGCTGGAAAGTTCATGATGGATTGGCTGTAAATGAGTAGGATCCTTGCCGAGCTTCTCAGTGTAAGCATGAGTTTGTTAGGGGCAAGAGCCTTATCAAGGCCATTGAGGCCTTCTGAAACTTCACAGAGAGGCGCTGTGCTAAGTTTAATGGCTTAAGAGGCGATGTCTTCCTTTTGCCCTTGCAAGAGTGTGAGTTTCGGTACAACAGCAGGGGCATAGATCTCCTTATGGCCTAGTCAAGTGACAGAAGGGATGCTGGGCGAGAGCCTGCGGTATTTTACGAGCAAAACGGGGGGCATGGCGGTAGGTTTTTGCTTGCTTGCAGCAGACCCAGAAGTTTTCTAGCTGAGCGTCTCAGGAAAGCGCTGGGGACAAGCTCGGCGCAAGACCTTGATCTATGCTCTAACCGCCAAGCCTATTGTGGAGGCAGCACCTAGTACTCTCCTCCGTTTGTTGAGTAGGACTCACACAGCTCCCGTTCTCCTCGGGTAGGCTGACGTTTTCTATTGTGCTATATTGACTATTAAAAAAACTTGCCCTATGGAACATGTATGGTCAATAGGCTCCATCGAAAATGGAAGACGTTAAGCGCGATTTTCGCACTGATTGTAGGAGCTCTAGGCGCACTTTCTGAGACAGAAGCAATGCGGTTCCCAGTTGAGGTGCCGGAGGGATCCCCTATGGACCCTATGTTCCCCAGGCCTGTCTTCGCCATTGATGGACAGCTTGTGCCTAGAGAGATAAGCTCTAATCCTTCTTACTGGCCATTCCCCCTTCCCATACACATCTCGTGCATTACCGCGAGCATGGGGAGCCTTTATGCAGGATTTTTCCCGAACCGCCTTCTTACCTCCGTCGCCTTCGAGGCCGATTCTTGGCTTCGTACAATTGGAGCGAATGCTTTTGCTCATTGCGCGGCTCTTCAATCTATTTGCATTCCCGCAGGCGTAGAGGTGCTCGCGCATGACTGTTTTGCCTCCTGCCAATCTCTTGCCTCTGTTACTTTCGAGTGGGACTCTGGCCTCCAAAGAATGGAATCGCATGCTTTCCATGATTGTTCTGCCCTTCCGTCTATTTGCCTCCCTGGAACTGTGCAGACTCTCGGGACACACTGTTTCGAATCCTGCCGCTCTCTCCAGTTCCTTACCTTTGATACTGATCCCCATCTTCACGCAATTGGAATGTACGCTTTCCGCCACTCTGCCATTCGGTCTGTTAGTATTCCTGAAACTGTGCGAACTCTTGAGGCGCATTGTTGTGACAGCTGCTACGCGCTTACCTCCGTTACCTTCGAGGCCGATTCTCAGCTCCAAGACATCCAAGAGAGAGCCTTCTTCAGTTGTTTCAACCTGCGGTCTTTTACGCTCCCCGCGACTGTACGGGAACTCAGGGAGGAGTGCTTCTGCTTCTGCGTTTCTCTCGTACTAGCCCTAGAGGAGAATTCTCAGCTCCAAACAATTGAAAAGGGTGTCTTCTTTGGTTGTTTCCACTTGCAGCCTATTGCACTCCCCGAAACTCTGCAGGAGCTTGGGAAAGAATGTTTCTGCTGGTGCAATGCTTCTTTCCCCCGCGCCTGTGAGATAGCGCCCAGGATCCAAGAAACCGGGGCAAGGGTTTATTGTCTTTCTAGAGTGACAGACATCACGCTTCCTGATGGAACGCCAGCCCATTATACAGAAGGCTATCAGGATTGGTTGCGTTCCAGGGGAGCGTAAAGAGCCGGGAGCCCTCCTTCCTCCTTCTACTTGACGGTTTTTCCCTGAGGCGGTATCCCTGGCGGCATGTGGCGGGCGTAGCTCAGTTGGTTAGAGCGCCAGGTTGTGGTTCTGGATGTCGTGGGTTCGACTCCCATC
>JAISAP010000014.1 GCA_031266655.1 Holosporales bacterium
GGGATATACAATGCAGAGAGAGAGCAGAACGCCGTAACTCTCTAACGACCAACGCCATAACCGCTTCATGCCTACAAATCCTCCGGAACTAGCGCACCGAACAGAGAGAACAGACTCCCCCTCCTCCTTGTACCCTATCCCCCATCAATCCTCAAGGGGCAACAGAGAGAACTCTAACCCAGGCAGGCAGGTCACTACATCGACACACACCAATCAAGACTCTCTCCTACAGCATCCACAACAGCACGCACCGCTGTAGCATCAAGGACACACCGCTTGACGCAAGCCAAATCCCTTCGTAGGCTCCCCCCGTCTCTTTCTCTCACGCAGCTGGAGGGTCCTGCGTCAATGCTTCGCACTCATTGCCTCCCGCAAAGAAATAGGCAAAGCCACATTCCTCGCACTCCTTGCAGAGAGATAGCGCACAGCTTTTCTTGCGTCGAGCAATCTCCTTCTTGCTCATCGTTAAGATATCTCCAAGCCGGTATTCAGCGTGCTTCGAGGTGACCATGCAGCACTGAGCCAGCTGCCCCTCCTCCGTAATCACCAGGAAAGACGGCCCCTTCATCCCACAAGAAAATCCCGGAGGAGAGTTCGCACATATGCGCTCTACTCTTTCAAAATCAATGTCTTTCTTCGTTCCTTCTAGAGAATATCCCTCAATCTCTTTTCCCCCACTCCGACAGTAGCTCAGATGCCCCTGCAAATCGTTCAGGTACGCGCGATATTCTCGAAAACACAGACCCTCGGAGACAAGACCGGAGAAAAACCTCCGCGCTGCGTCTGTTTCATCTAGGTTAAATTGGTATTGCAACCAGTGAATGACAACCCGAATCTTGGGATTGTGTTGACAACTTTGCCAAGAGTCCTGTCGACAGTCCCATCGCGAACGCGCCACACCATATCCCTAAGCCACACAGGAACACAGGCCCTGTACACTTTCTTCAAAACGCTCATCCCTACACCCTCCGAGCCGTCCAGCTCCGCATCTTATACGGAACCTCGATGACCTCCAGAGACGCTATCTTCTCAGAAATGCCACGTAAAATCTCTTGGAACTTCTCGGAGCCTGCTTGGGCCTGGATGTCGTTGACAGATCTCCAGGCCCCTAAGTAACGCTCCGGAGTCATACGCTCCACATAAGAGGTCTCCCTAAACCAAACATCCGCAAAATCACCCGTGGATGCCAAAATATCAGCCCAGTTCTTGGTGTGCTCCGCATTCCCAGAAGAAACACGCTTCAAATGCGGAACAACACGATAAATCAATTCCTCAATCTCACGATGGAGCGGAGAGGCAGCGACATCCCTTGAATTCCACAAGATCGTCAGAAACCCTCCCTCCTTGAGAATACGGCGAAACTCCGGAAGCGATTTCTCAGGATCGGTCCAATGAAAGGAGGAAGCCATCGTCACCCACTCGACACATCCGTCCGGAAGGCCGGTCTCCTCTCCTGTTCCTTTTGACCATTGCGCCCGATCGCCGCTTGTATAAACCTCCCCTTCTCCTCGCATGGCATCATTGGGCTCTACGGCGTACAGACGCGCTGCTTCTCCACACAGCTGGGATAGCACCTTCGTCAGCTTTCCCGTTCCAGCGCCGACATCCGCAATCGCCGATGGGCACTTCCCCATGTGCTCCAAAATGGCGCGGATCAGCTCAGGATCGTACGCGGGACGGTGAATATAGTCCTTTGCAAGAGCAGAAAAATCTCCCAATTGCATCTCAGTCATCGCAACCTCCTAATAAAAACACTCAACAACCGTCCCTATACCCGCATGGGCATGACCACAAAAGAAATATTCTCCTTCTCCGGAGACTCCAGGCGGATCGGGGCGAGAGCATCGGTCAGGTAGACGCGCACCGTCTCTCCATCCACATGTTCTGCGGCATCTCCCAGGTAACGACCATTAAAACCCGCTTCCCAGGAAATCGCGCTGGGACAGACCACATCCAGCTCCTCCTCCGCAGCTCCAAATTCATGACGCACAGAAGAGAGTTGCAGAAGATTGTCGCACAGCTTCAACCGCACAACGCGCACAATCTCCTCGGAGGAGATGACAGAGATGCGGTCAACACCCTCGATAAACGCGCGGCGATTGATGTCAAAAAAGGACTCGGAGCGCTCCGGCACTGCACGCGCATATTTTGGGAATTCACCCTCAACCAAACGGCCCGTTAAAACGCGATCTCCGAAATCGAGGCGAATCTGGGCAGCAGAAAGGCTCACTGTGCACTCCCCTTCCTCTTTCTCGAGCAATTTCAGCGTCTCTACCACCGTCTTACGCGCAAGGATAAGGCTAAACGGTGCGGGTGCGGAAAAGGGAACCGAAACCACCGCCATCCGATGTCCGTCCGTTGCCACCGCACAGAGCGCATCCCCCTCGGAACTCGTGTGTAGGTAAACCCCGTTCAGAGCGTAACGCGTCTCTTCCGTGGAAATGGCAAAGCGTGTCTTGTCCAACAGGAGCCGGAGGGTCGAGGAGGGAAGGGAAAACGTCGTTCCTGCCGCAAAAGCTCCTTCTTCTGGGAAATCCACATCCTTCAGAAGAGTCAAGCTGAACCGCGATCGACCCGCCTTCAACACAAGCGTTTTTCCCTCTTCGTCTATAGACAAATGCACCGTATTGTCGTTGTTCACCTTGCGCAGCGCGTCATAAAGTGTTTGCGCCAAGACAATCGCCGTTCCTGGAATGTCCACCGCCGCAGGAATCCGCGCGACAAAAGCATGATCCAAATCCGTCGCTCGAAGGGTTATTTGATCGCCTGCAGCCTCGAGCAAGACATGGGAGAGAACAGGAACCGCCGGCCGGCGATCTACGACCCCATGAGCAGAGGTCACGGCCACGAGAAACGGCGCGCGCGCAAGAGAAAAATGCATGAAAAGCCTCCTTATGCCAACATGCGTCTGAGAAGTCGAACATCCTCCGACAATACTGGATCACGCCCGATCAAATCGTCAATCCTCCGGACCGCGTGGATGACCGTTGTGTGATCCCGCCCCCCAAACTTCCGACCAATCTCAGGGAAAGAAGCAGAGGTCAGGATCTTGGCAAGATACATTGCGATTTGACGCGGGCGCGCCACATGGTTCGATCGCCGCGTCGAATGAATATCCGCTAGGCGAATCGCGTAGTGATCCGCCACTTTGCGCTGAATTTCCTCGATAGTCACCCGACGATCGTTGGCCCGAAGAAGATCTTTCAACACATCCTGCGCGCTTTCCAGTGTGATCTCTCTTCCAACAAGCTGGGCATTGGCGACAATACGGTTCAGCGCTCCCTCCAACTCCCGAACGTTGGAAGTGATGGTGTGCGCCAAAAACTCCAGCACTTTCGCCGGCAATTTTACAGAAATATGCTGCGTTTTCGCCTGAAGAATCCCCAACCGCAGCTCATACGTTGTGGGGTGAATGTCCGCAACAAGCCCCCATCCCAAACGAGACCGCATGCGTTCTTCCATTCCCTCCAGGTCACAAGGAGACTTGTCGGCGGAGACCACCACTTGACGATTGTTGTCTACCAGCGCATTGAACGTGTGAAAAAACTCTTCCTGTGTCGAGTCTTTTCCGCAAATAAATTGGATATCGTCGATCATCAGGACATCAACCGACCGAAATTGATCCTTGAAGGTCATGGTGTCGCGATAGCGCACCGCTCGGACAAATTGGTACATGAACTGCTCTGCAGACATGTAAATAACGCGCCGCTTTTGGTTTTTTTGGATGTGCCACGCAATGGCATGCATCAAATGTGTCTTTCCCAGCCCGACGCTGCTGTAAAGAAAGAGTGGATTGAACGCGATATTAACCGCCTCAGCAACCCGACGGGCTGCCGCATAAGCGAGCTCATTGGGCTTTCCTACAATAAAATTTTCAAAGGTCAATTTGGGATCAAGACCTCCCCCTTGATCCGGAAGAGACTCAACCGCAGATTCCACCTTCTCAGAAGAAGAAACCTCTTGAGGTTGAGCGTCCGACATCACCAAAATAAGGCTTCTGACGTTCGGGTTGAGGGAACTCCATATTTCTGTGAGACGATGGAGATAATTGTTTTCCACCCAATCCCGCAAAAACGGTGTGGGAGAGGATAGCGTCACAACACCCGTGCAAAAGGAAGAAAACCCCAGCGGGCGCACCCAGCTGCGAACGATCGCTTCTCCTTGCTCTTGCTGAAAGCGTTGCACCACAAGGCTCCACTCTCCCGGCCCGGGAGAGGACAAAGAAAAGCCCTCATGCTCAGCAAAAGCCACTTCCGCCATCTTTCCTCTAATCGGTTCTAAAATGCTTCGCTGGGAGACCCAGCCTCTTCCTCTCTAGGAGGAAGCTTCCAACGCTTTCACACGACGATGTAGCCGCGCAACTTTCCGACTTGCCGTATTCGCGCGCAACACCCCTTTGCGCACTCCCTTGTGAACCTCTGCTTGGGCCTGCTGAAAAGCACTTTTCACAGCTTCCACCTTGCCCAACCGCACTGCCTCTTCAAACTTCTTCAAGAACGTCCGAACGCGGCTGATATTGGCCCGATTACGCTCCGCCCGCTTCTCGTTCTGACGGACCCTCTTCCACGCAGATGGATGATTCGCCATTCCCCTCTTCCCCTCTTTTCCAGCGTCGTTCTTCCCTTATAGAACCCCCTTCTCCGCAAATCAAGGGGAGAAAAGTTTCAGGGCTGCACCCCAAGAAACCTCTCCCATTCACGGCATTTTTGCCTCTGTTTTCAGGAAGGTAAGTGCCTGCGCAAGAGGAAGGGTTTCCTGGGACTCTTTTCCCAAAAATCTCAAGGTTACAACGCGCTTTTCCGCCTCTTTCTTGCCCAGCACCAAAATCACAGGACTTTTTGCCAAAGAGTGCTCGCGAATTTTGTAGGTAATCTTCTCCGATCTGGTGTCCAGTTCCACCCGGAGCCCCTCCTGCACACAAGCTTCCTGCACTTCTTCGGCATAAGCGTTCGCCTCCTCCGTAATGGTGGCAATGACTCCTTGCACCGGGGCCAACCATAGTGGCAGCTTGCCGCCGTAATGCTCCAGGAGAATGCCCACAAAGCGCTCAAAGGACCCCAAGATCGCTCGGTGGAGCATGACGGGCCGATGACGCGCACCATCAGGGCCAATGTACTCCGCATCCAGCCGCTCCGGCATAATGAAGTCCACCTGCAGGGTTCCGCATTGCCACTCGCGGTTGAGGGCATCTCTCAGCACAAATTCCAGCTTGGGACCGTAGAAAGCCCCCTCTCCTGGGTTGCGCGTGAACTTCAGGCCGACTTCTGTTGCCGCCCGTTGAAGGGAGGCCTCTGCCAGGTCCCAAATCTCTTCCGAACCCGCTCGATTGGTGGGGCGATCGGAGAACTTGACGGAAAACTGGGAAAATCCTAGCGCGGTATACACGTCCTCCAGGAGGGAACAGAACGCCTTCGTCTCCGAGGTAATCTGCTCCGGCGTGCAGAAGATATGCGCATCGTCTTGCGTGAAAGCGCGAATGCGCATGAGGCCGTGGAGGGAGCCCGAAGGCTCATTGCGATGACAGGACCCGAATTCCGCCATGCGCAGGGGGAGCTCTCTGTAGCTGCGCAGGGTGTTCTTGAAAATCTGGATATGACAAGGACAATTCATGGGCTTGACCGCCAGGATTTTGTCTTCCGATTCCGTGATGAACATGTTCTGCCGAAATTTCTCCCAGTGCCCCGAGGCTTCCCACAAGGAGCGACTCACAAGCTGCGGAGTGTGCACTTCTACGTAGCCATTGTTCTCCAAGCGTTGTCGGATAAAGTCCTGCAGCGCGCGGTACATCCTCCACCCCTTCGGGTGCCAGAAAACCGATCCTGCCGCCTCTTCCTGGAAGTGGAAAAGCTTCATCTCCTTGCCGAGATGGCGATGATCCCGCTGCTCCGCCTCTTCTAGGCAGCGAAGATGCGTGGCCAGCTCTTCCTGAGTGGCCCAAGCGGTTGCGTATAGACGTTGCAGCATTGGCCCTTTGGCGTCTCCCCGCCAGTAGGCTCCAGCCAACTTCATCAGCTTGAAATGCGGAGGAATGCAGCACGTATTCGGTACGTGTGGCCCTCGACACAGATCGGTAAAAGACCCCTGAGTGTAGACAGAAATCTCGGCTTCTGGAGGAAGATCCTGGATGAGAAGGACCTTGTAGGTTTCTCCTGCTTTTTCAAAAAAAGCCAGCGCTTGGGCGCGATCCCAAACGGCCCGCTTCAAAGGAAGGGCTCTCTGGAGAATCTCCCGCATTTTCTCCTCGATAGGAGCAAAATCTTCGGGAGAGAAGGGTTTCTCGCGCGCAAAATCGTAATAGAACCCATGTTCGATCGTGGGTCCAATGGCGATTTGCGTTTCCGGATACAACTCTTTGACGGCCTGTGCTAGCACATGCGCTGCGCTGTGGCGTACGACGCCCATTCCTTCCGGATCTGCTGCCGTCAGGATGGTTACGGATCCGGACTCAGTTATGGGACAGTCCAAGTCGAGGATTCCCGCATTCGTCCTGATCGCAACCGCCGTTTTTTCTAAGCCCGCGCGTTCCGCAATCTGCATGCCCGTTGGAGCAGTCTCAAAAGAGAGCGCCTGCCCTTGTACTTGTAGAGTAATCGTCACGGTTCCCTCCTCCATGATGCATGGAAGAGAGATAGCACGCCTTCCTCCTTATCCGTAAATCGGAGCACCTCCTGACCTGTCCCGCTTTTCGCGAAGCTCCAAAGGGTTTCTACCCATGGCCTGCATCGCGGGAGCATGAGGGCCGCTGCGTCACTTACTGTGGGCTTGATACAAGCATAGTTCTTTGGAAATTTTACTCGTAGTGTATGAGTAGCATCGTCTACGGATTTTACCCTAGCTAAACTGGCCTGGAGCCGATACAGGCCTCTGTAGTGGTGGTGTCGCATAACGTTGATGTGAATGCGTCGTCACCTTTATGCCTATATTTGACGGAAAGACTGGCATGAGGGCCTCGCGCTCCTTATAGAGCGCGGTTCTCTATATGCCTGATACAGGGGTAGTTCTTGGGAGTTTTTGTATAGGATTGATGTAGGTATCGCCACGAACTTAGTACAGATGTGATTCTTCACAGTGGACACGTAACGTTGCTGCAGGATTATCGTCGTCTTTGTGACTGTATGGAGTGGGAATTTGCGCAGACGTACATCAATCTCCCTCCCAATAAACAATCAGAAGGCGGGTTCCAGAGATCGACCTGGTGCAAGCGCTTCTAGAAAATGCACTTGTACGTGAGTCCGCAGGAGCCGCGCCACAATGCCGCGGTAGAGCTCTAAGAGTCTCTACAATAGTCCCGTGCACAAAACCTGTAGGAGCATGTAGGTTCCGCAAGGACTGTGCAAAACATTTTCCAATAGGGCGTGCACTCTTCACGACCGATTTTATCTGTTCGGTTCCATAAAAGGCCCAAGCTCCCGATCCGATGCAGAAGGCCTATAGGCCCTCTCCCCTTCCCGTTTGGGGGAACCTCACGTAGACTGCCCTTCAAAGAAAAGGAGGTCTTGTGTTTCAAAAACTCTTGGGGTGGCTTTCCTCAGATATGGCCATCGATCTTGGCACAGCGAACACTTTGGTCTACGTCAGGGGAGAAGGGGTCGTTTTGAACGAGCCCTCCGTCGTAGCGGTGAGCGACGTCAAGGGGCATCGCCAGGTCCTCGCTGTCGGGGAAGAAGCCAAGCTCATGGTCGGGCGTACTCCAGGCAACATTCAAGCAATTCGTCCTCTTCGAGACGGGGTTATTGCCGACTTTGAAATAGCGGAAGGCATGATCAAGCACTTCATTCGCAAGGTGCACCATCGGCGTCGTTTTGCCAGTCCTCAGATCGTCGTTTGCATTCCCTACGGCTCTACCGCTGTGGAGCGGCGCGCGATCCAGGAAGCGGCGGAAAGCGCTGGTGCGCGGCGCGTTTTCCTCATTGAGGAGCCTATGGCGGCAGCGATCGGAGCGGGCCTCCCAGTCACAAGCCCGATGGGGTCGATGGTTGTAGACATCGGGGGCGGAACTTCGGAGGTTGCGGTGCTCTCGTTAGGAGGAATCGTCTATGCGCGTTCCCTGCGTGTGGGGGGGGACAAGCTAGACGAGGCCATCATTAACTACGTCCGACGGCAGGAGAATTTGCTCATTGGGGAAACAACGGCAGAGCGGATTAAGAAGGAAATTGGAGCCGCCGTCCCTCCTAAAGAGAAAGAAGGAACGGTGATGCGTGTCAAGGGAAGAGATCTCGTGCAGGGTGTCCCTAAGGAAATCGAGGTAACAGAGCGTATGATCTCGGAGAGCCTCGCAGAGCCGCTTGCGTCGATCGTGGAGTCGGTGAAAATCGCCTTGGAGTGCACTGCCCCGGAACTCTCGGCGGATATCGTCGATAATGGCATCGTTTTGACAGGTGGTGGGGCCTTGTTAAAGCGCTTGGATGTTTTACTTTCCAATGTCACCGCTCTTCCGGTTTCTGTGGCGGAAGAGCCTCTCTTTTGCGTTGTTTTGGGAACAGGGCGTGCCTTGGAGGAAATTGATGCGATGAGAGAGGCACTTCTGACGGCCTATTAGACGTGGACCGCTCCTCCAACCATCCCGCCCTTCCTCCAACGGCGGTTGCCTCCCGGCGGAGGCAGGTTTTCCTGAGCCTCTTGGTGGGGGGCATTGGGATCGGCCTGCTATATCTTCCCGCGCTGGCTCCCTTCGTCGAAGAGGTGCGCCTGAAAGCTTTGGACCTCAAGGAAGCGGCGCTACAGGCTTACCATACGCAGTTTACAGAGCGGTTTCTTGCTTCTACGGAGGCGAACAATCTTCGCAAGAGGATTGCGTTTCTGGAGACAGAGCTTATGGCCGCGCAGCTGGAGACCAAGCGTGCACACGCTTTTTTGCACGAGAATGAAGAGCTGCGCCGTCTTCTGAAGCTTTCTATCCCGCCGGGATTTATCGCTATAGGAGCGCGCATTCTCATGGAGACAGAGGGGCAGAGACGTACGCTTCTCTTGAACATCGGAACAGATCATGGGGTATGTCAAGATGCGGCGGTCGTGGGGCCTGAGGGATTGCTTGGGCGCGTCATCCGAGTAGGAGGGCGCTGGAGTCAGGCTCTCTGCGTTACAGATGGCACGTCGCGCATCCCGGTTTGCTTTCACCCCTCGGGGATACGCGCAGTGCTTGTGGGCGATTTCTCTCCTATGTTGCGTGTAGATTTGGTCCAAGAGCCTTTTCCTGACATTCCTCAAGAGGCGGTCACATCGGAGATTCCTGGGGTGTTCCCAGGAGGAATCCCCGTAGGGCCTCTCGATCCTTCATCTACATCGGTCAATCCAGCGGCTTTTAGGCGATTTCCCACGCACGCATGTGTCCTTATCCCCTCCACAGAGAAAAATAGACCCCGTGTCCATCCTTAAGCCTTCTCACGCTCTCCCTGTGGCGCTGCTGGCGATTATGCCCCTCACCTTTCTTCCGACTTTTCCGACACCCCTCTTTCCGGTCTGGATTCTCATGATCCATAAACTTCTCACGGTGCCTTTCCCTTCTTTCCTCTTGATATGGATTGAGAGCCTGGCTTTGGACCTTTTACACGATCTGCCTATCGGGGTAACCTTCCTGTCCTTCAGCGTGCTCTGCGGAGGGATCGAGTTGTGGAGAAAACCTCTTCTGAAGGTGCCCTTTTGGGGATGGTGTTTCCTGGCACCTGCCATCGCTCTTTGCGAGGGGGCCCTTTTCTTCAGAGGTCAGGTCTGGAACGCCCTTCCCCCTGTTCCATCATGGGGCGCGCTGGCTGCCACCTTCCTGCTCTATCCCATCATTTCTTGGAAAAAACGGGAGTAACGTATCGGAGGACGCTAGATATCGCGCACGGGTTCCCCCAAGCCCGCAAGACTGCGAAAAAGGGAATCGGGGAGGACATACCCGTCCTCGATCAGGATCTTGCGAAGTCGTGGGTATGCTTTCAGGAGAAAAGTGTGGACATCCAGTCCACGAGCACGCTCCGTAATGCCTTCTTTCGCGTGCAAACACACAAAGCCTTTTGGATGATCCTTAACTGTATGCAACGTTGTCCCCTTGAGAACTCTCATCGCCCAACACCACAACTCGTCGTCGTAGGGAGCAAGCTGCATGGCAAGATCTGTGCGCAAAACCTCTTCATGCTGGCTATGAGGAGGATACAACACGCCCCCCCAGGAGGAGGCGAAATAGGGAGGAGAACAACTTTTCCCTCCGCCCCAACACCAGTTGCGAGTCGTATAATCTCGTCCTGAGCAAACTTTGTATGCCGCGTAGGCTTGCACAAACGACGGATTCTTTCGATGTTCTTCATACAGCTGTTCGAGCCAGTTGTGTGGGTAGAGAGTGTCGTCATCGGCGAGAACAATAGTGTCATCCGGGTAGGCCTTGAGGGACGGGATGATTTTTTTAAGGGCTTTCAGATCTTCGCACCACTGGATAGAGAGCCCGAATTGGCGCAGGTGGAGGAGTTCCCAGGGGAGGTCATGCTCCTTGCAGGGGAACTGCGACTGGGCGAGCCACAGCACCACTTTATCGGGCTTGAGCGACTGAGTGAGAAGCGAATAAACCGCTGCATAGGACTCTGCAACCCTCGGAGGATGCGAGGTCAAGGAAACAATCAATCGTGGAGTGGTGCGCTCCGGCGTCTGGATACCGCTTTCCTCCATGCGGTACACCTTCAACCGTGTCTCTAGCAGATGGACTTTCGTCTGATAACGCGTCCAATGCGCGCGCCAGTCTAGAGCGCGACAGGTTCCAATCCCTGTCTCCCGTAGGAACGGCACCCTGTACCACAAGGTCCGGCAGAACTCCCTCCAGCGCCCGCGATCGGCGTATCTCTCAACTTCTGTCATCTTTTCCAAACCGTGCTTTCCCCTGTTCGTAGAGGGAAACAAAAAGGTCTTGCATCAAGTGCACAGCAGAGAGAATGGCAAAGAAAACCGCTTTCAGCAATCCCTCGGATGCACACACTTGCCGCGTATGGATCCAGTAAACATTGATACGGTAGAATGCATAACGCAGCTTATTAAGCTGGTTAACAAAAAAATAAGAGGCGCGGGGCCCGGCGTAATGCTTTTCCGTGTTTCGGAAGTAGATATAATGTGACTCTTCATTGACCACAGGAACAACTTTTCCCCTAAGAAGCATTTCCATGAGGAGAAGATCATCCAGCCCAGCCTCCCATTGTTCGTTGGGCCACCAGAAACGGTATTTCTCGAGCACTTTTTTTAAGCTCTCATGAAGCGGAACCCTGTGGTGAAGGCCGTAAACCCAATTAAATTTCCTAGCCCAACCTGCTGCCCATACATCTTCTCCGATCCCAAGGTCTTCCGTCAGAAATCCCAGGACTCGGCTGAATCTCCGATCTTCCATGTACCCTCTGGGCGGAATTCTCTTTTGATACACGGAATCGAAGAAGGCAGAAGCAGAAAACAGCGCTTCGGGGTGTTCTAGCAGTGCCTCAACGGAAGCTTCTACGTAATTTGGGGAAAGTGCGTCATCATCACACAACCACATGAAAAATGTTCCACGTGCTTTCTCGATACAGCGCAAATGATTGCCAATTTGGCCTATACAGACCGGGAGACGTACATAAGACAAATGAGGAATTCTCCCCTGGAACGTACTCACGACCTCCTCGGTTTCCTTTCCAGGCGTCGCGTTATCCACGACGTATACCTCTATAGGCTTGTAGGTTTGGTTTGCAACCGACTCTAGCGCTCTTGGCAGGAGATGCGCCCTTTTGTATGTCGGAATAGCAATAGTCACGAGCGGCCTGTTCTCTTCCATTACTCTTTGCAATCCTTGCTGAGGGCGCACGCGACCCAGTCGGAAAACTGCGCCGAACCCCCAGCCTCCCAAGATAAGATGGCAGGGGTATCGTAGGGATGCAGCTGCAAGACGCGTTGCGTGAGCACTTCCAAGCGATCGGTGCCTGTTTTGGCAAGGAGCACATACTCCTGTGTCTCGACCAAAGTGTCCTCCTTGTAGAGGGAGAGAGTGGGTCCGAGAATGTTGACGCAAGCTGCTAATTTCTCTTTCACCAAGACGCGCCCAACAGCGCTTGCCACCTCCGGCGTCGGGCACGGGATATAGACGACAGACAGGATCATGGCGGTCCTCACATCTGCATCGCGAGCCCAACGATCGCTGTTTTCGCGAGTCGATCCGCGCGCTCATTCTCTGGATGTCCCGCATGTCCTTCCACCCAAGACCAGGTGATCTGCCTACCCGCGCACAGCGCATCCAGCTGAATCCACAAGTCTTTGTTCTTGACCGGCGCCTTTGCCGATGTCTGCCAATTACGCGCCTTCCACCCGTGCATCCACAGCGTCACGCCTTTTTGCAGGTAGGTACTGTCGGTGAAAATACACGCTTCCGCTGCTGGTTCCAAAGCTTTTATGGCTTCGATAGCAGCAGTCATTTCCATGCGATTGTTGGTGGTTGCGGGTTCTGCCCCTGAAAGCTCCTTCCGACCCGTCTCTGAGCAAATAATGGCCGCCCATCCCCCGGGTCCCGGGTTGCCGCTGCAGGCCCCATCGGTAAAAATCGTCACACACGGTTTGCTGGACATGTTCTTTCCCCCCTCTTGCTCTTCTGGGAGAATATGCTATTATTCTCTTCGTCGCCACTGTGTGGGGCAATGGGTGGAGTGCCTGATCAAGGGCTCCGTGGTTTTATGTCTGCTTAAGAAAGGGGCAAAATATGTCAAAGGTTATCGGTATTGATCTCGGAACAACAAATTCTTGCGTCGCCGTTATGGACGGGCGCGATCCTCGAGTCCTCGAGAATGCGGAGGGTGTGCGCACGACGCCATCGATTGTCGCCTTCCAGAAATCTGGTGAACGCCTGGTGGGCCAAGCGGCTAAGCGCCAAGCGGTGACCAACCCAGAGGGGACGCTTTATGCCATCAAACGCTTGATTGGACGCCGTCACAACGATGCGCAGCTCAAGCAGTATCAGACTCCGTACAAGATTGTCGCGGCGAAGAACGGAGATGCCTACGTCAGCGTTTCCGACACAGAATACAGCCCGAGCCAGATTAGCGCCTTCATTTTGCAAAAGATGAAAGAGACAGCGGAGCGCTTCTTGGGTGAAAAGGTTGCGCAAGCAGTGATTACCGTTCCTGCCTATTTTAACGATGCACAGCGTCAGGCAACACGGGATGCCGGGCAAATTGCAGGGCTCGAAGTACTGCGCATCATTAACGAGCCAACAGCCGCCGCCCTTGCCTACGGATTGGACAAGAAGAGTGGCGGAACCATCGCGGTCTATGACCTTGGTGGCGGCACTTTCGATGTTTCTATCCTCGAGATCGGGGATGGTGTCTTTGAGGTGAAAGCCACGAATGGCGACACCTTCCTGGGAGGTGAGGACTTCGATAAGCGCCTAATCGATTACCTGGCGGACGAGTTCAAAAAGGACAACGGCATCGATCTGCGCCAGGATCGCCTTGCGCTCCAACGCCTGAAAGAATCGGCAGAAAAGGCCAAGATAGAGCTTTCCTCTTCGCTGGAGACGGAAGTCAACCTCCCCTTCATCACAGCCGATGCGAGCGGGCCAAAGCACCTTGCCGTCAAGATTACGCGTGCGAAATTTGAGTCCTTGGTGGAGGACCTGATCAAGAGGACGATCGATCCCTGCAAGAAAGCACTCAGCGACGCGAAACTCGGAATCCAAGAGATCTCAGAGGTGGTTCTTGTTGGAGGCATGACGCGGATGCCGCGCGTTGTGGAGGCGGTGAAGACCTTTTTCGGACGCGATCCGCACCAGGGGGTGAACCCAGATGAGGTGGTTGCGATTGGCGCTGCTATCCAGGGCGGAGTGCTGAAGGGAGACGTAAAAGACGTCCTCCTTCTGGACGTCACGCCGTTGTCTTTGGGCATCGAGACGCTGGGGGGCGTCTTCACGCGTCTCATCGATCGCAACACGACGATTCCTACGAAAAAGAGCCAAGTTTTCTCGACGGCCGATGACAATCAGACGGCAGTCACCATTCGCGTTTTCCAGGGAGAGCGCGAAATGGCGGCAGACAACAAATTGCTGGGGCAGTTCAATCTGGAAGAAATCCCGCCTGCGCCACGTGGTATGCCGCAGATCGAGGTGGCTTTCGATATTGACGCCAATGGCATGGTCCATGTTTCCGCCAAGGACAAAGCGACCAGCAAGGAGCAGACGATTCGCATCGAGCCCTCGGGAGGATTGTCCAAAGACGATATCGAGCAAATGGTCAGAGACGCCGAATCGCATGCGGAGGAAGACCGCAAGCGGCGCGATTTGGTGGAAATCCACAATCAAGCAGACCAGCTGGTCCACTCGACCGAGCAAGCGCTCTCTCAGCACGGAGACAAGATTTCCGCGGAGGAAAAGTCCGCCATCGAGACAGCAATCACCGATCTGAAAGCTGTGCTCGAATCGGAAGATCACGATGCGATCAAGGCTAAGCTCGACGCACTGGGCTCTGTTTCCATGAAACTCGGGGAGGCTGTCTACAAAGCTTCGCAAGAAGAGGCTGCTGCGCAATCGGCTGCCGCGCCGGGGAACGATGCCCAGGAGCCCAAGCCTGCGGATGTCGTCGATGCGACCTTCCAGGAAGTTAAAGAAAACGAGCAGAAGTGATCCACTAAATAGGAAAAGAGGAGAGGGGGAGCAGCACCTCCTCTCTCCTTTGATCTCGGAGATATTCAGCAATGGCGAAAGATTACTACGAAGTTTTAGGCGTTCCCCGGTCGGCTTCTCCTGAGGACCTCAAGAAGGCCTTCCGGAAACTGGCGCTTAAGTACCATCCTGACAAAAATCAGGGGAATAAAGCGGTAGAACAGAAGTTTAAAGAGATCAACGAGGCGTACGATATCCTGAAGGACGACCAAAAGCGTGCCGCGTACGATCGCTATGGAGAAGCGGCATTCCAAGGCGGCGGTTTTGGCGCGCAAGGAGCCTCCGAAGGGTTCGGATTCAGCGGAATGGGG
Organism: Holosporales bacterium; assembly: GCA_031266655.1. Lineage (GTDB taxonomy): Bacteria > Pseudomonadota > Alphaproteobacteria > UBA3830 > JAIRMZ01 > JAIRMZ01. Next base: position 14,947 of record JAISAP010000014.1, read on the forward strand.
GGAGCGTTTTCCGACATTTTTGAGGAAATCTTTTCCGGCGGAACCGCACGCGCCCAAACCTCGCAAAAGCAAGCGCGTATGCGCGGGTCAGACCTACGTCACGATGTGCAGCTGACGTTGGAGGAGGCCTTTCACGGAAAATCCGTCCATTTAAAAATCCGAGTTCCCACCACATGCTCTACCTGCAAGGGAACCGGGGCGGAGGGAGGCGCACAGCCTGTTTCCTGTTCCGCCTGCCAAGGTACGGGCACCATGCGCTTTCGTCAGGGATTTTTCACGATGGAGCGGACTTGCTCCCAATGTGGCGGTACGGGACAGACGGTAGAGAAGCGGTGTCCGCAATGCAGAGGCGCTGGTCGCGCGATGCAGGAGCGCAGTCTGGAAACGACGATTCCCGCAGGTATCGAGGATGGCGCGCGTATTCGCCTTTCTGGAGAGGGAGAAGCAGGTGTGCGCGGAGGTCCTCCGGGAGACCTGTATATCTTTGTGAAGATCCCTTCTCACCCATTATTTCAGCGTGAAGGCGATTCCTTGCACTGCACCGCTCCTTTGAAAATGACCACCGCCGCGCTCTCCGGGACACTGGAGGTTCCGACGATTGACGGGACCAAAGCTCAAGTCTCGATTCCCAAAGGGACCCAATCCGGGCAAACCTTCCGCCTCAAAGGAAAAGGCATGCCTGCTGTGCGCAGAAGTGCGCGCGGCGACATGTTCGTCCATGTCCAGGTGGAGACCCCCATTAACCTGACACAAAAGCAGAAAGAATTGCTGGAAGCTTTCGAAGGAGAGGGGGATCCAGAAAAGACCAGTCCGCAGTCGGAAGGATTCTTCTCCCGCATCCGAGATTTTTGGCAGGAGCTCCGCGATGCCGCTCGAGAGCATGAAGGATAGCCCAACAGCAGGCAGCCACCACAAGCTCGTCGCTTCTCATGAGGAGGGCACGCCCCTCTACCATTGGGTGCGGGAGCATTTCCAAGATCTTTCCTATAGTGCTTTGCAAAAATGCGTGCGACAAGGGCGTTTGCGCATCGATGCGCAGGTGATTCGGAGCAATACCCCCTTGCACGCGGGCCAAGAAGTGGAGTTGCGAGATCGACGCGCGCAGCCGTCGGAGCACGCTCTTCCTTCTGCTTCTCCGAAAGACGCAGCGCTTTTGCGCTCTCTGATTCTTTACGAGGACGCGCATTGCTGCGTCCTCAACAAACCTGCCAAACTGGCGGTCCAAGGAGGCAGTAAGATTCGTCACAGTGTAGATGCGCTCCTGGAAGCACACTTTGCCGAGACGGGAGAGCGCTGGCTCCTGGTGCATCGCTTGGATCGCCTCACTTCCGGTCTCCTCCTCATCGCCAAAGGGCGCGTAGCAGCTGCACACTGGGCCAGCCTTTTTCGGGACCATCACCTCCAGAAGACGTATTTGGCGCTTACGCATGGCGTTCCTACTCCAGAGGAGGGAAATATTGAGGCTCCTCTGCACAAAAAGCGTTTGGGCGGAGAAGAATATATGGCGATCGACCCGGAGGGGCTTCCTTCCGAAACGGAGTATCAGGTGAAGGAGAAACGCGACCCTTACGCGCTCCTCCTCTTGCGACCAAAGACCGGACGCCGGCATCAGCTCCGCGTGCATTGCGCCACCGTTCTCGGATGTCCTATCGTAGGCGACAAGAAATACGGAGGCCCTCCTCTTCCAGGAAAGAGGGAGTCTCCTCTTTGCCTCCATGCTTACCAGCTCCGCGCTCCCGGCCTTCCCCTGCTCACCGCTCCACTACCAGGATGGATGGAGGGGTGGACTTTGTGAAAGCCCCTTGAGAGCTTGACAAATGAAGGAAAAATCAGATATAAACATTTACCGTTTAACGAAAATTGAGGTGGGAATATGAACAATTTTGGCAGGATGTTGCTTCTGGCAACTGCTTGCATGACTCTCAGCGCGAGAGGGATGGAGAGAAGCCCAGAGGCTCTGTTGCAGGATTTGAACACTCTAGAACGCGGAGCGGAAGCCATCCAGACTATTCTTGGTAACCCAGAAATGCCCCTGAACCTTCAGCAAGAGGCGGCAGAAACTCTCATCTTTAAAGCCTTCGATCCCATAATGCCGCCGATGACACCTGATAGGTTCCCATTGTTAAATCAAGCCCTTCGGGTGTTGTTGCAACATGGTCCACTTCATCCTGGTGGAGTCGATGTTTTCGCGGTAGCTTTGGGTGTTGTGGACACAGTACAAAGAACGAGTATAGGCATGGTGGACCCCGATGTGCGAAGGGGAATCGCTGCTGCCGTGGTGGATCGTCATTATCGTGCAACGGATGCAGAAGGGTTTGGAATGCAAGACACCCTACTCATAGCCGCGCAGATATTGGAACAGAATCCAGAGGAACTGTCTGAGGACATGCGCCAAAAAGTACAGCACATCTTGAACGCACACCAATAGAGAACTCATCGGTCAACTGGTGCTGCCAAGCTCAGCACCAGTTGCGCTTCCTTCCTCGCTCTTCCGGCTGCGCCCTTGTGGGCGGATCTTCTTCTCGCAGGCGCCACTTGATTCTGAACAATTTGCTTGCAGAAACATGCGAGAATTCTGTGGTTTTCACACGCCCATGACCGACTGAAGCTCAACAGGGCGCACCCTGCCTAACATTTTTTGGTAGTCTGGAGCCTTCGTCTCTCGACCGGTTTGGTCGATCCCAGCATTTTTGGGAGAGATTGATTGTGGCTCTGTGAGATGTTCTCCTTCCCTCGGTGACCTCCCATTCTTCCGTGAACAGTCTTGACAAAATGCAGCCTTTTTAACACAGGGAGGAAGATCATCAGCTGCTCTGCCCTCTCCACACCTGTTCAACGGAGGCACTCGTGCCATTCGGGAGATAGATCCGTACCAGAGGACTTCCGACAAAAGCGCCCTCCTCCACTGTTATGAGTCGGGGGTCACCTCCAACAAAAACGGCAGTAAGAGACCTGCAGCCTGCAAAACAGCGTTGCTTCATCATCCTTAAGCTTGCAGGTAGGATAATGCGCTGCACGGGCGTCTCAGAAAAGGCATATCGCCCTATCTCTGTGAGCTGAGAACCAGCTTCAAAGGAGACTTCTGCAAGACGGCCGCACTGTGCAAAGCAATAATCTTTGATTGTCCTAATACTCGTGGGAACTATCAAGATTTCTACTGAGGGAGTGCCCATACAAGTACCACTGAAGAGATCCACGGGTCCATTGCCAACGTATATTCTCTGGACACTAGAGCGAAGAAATGTAAATTCCCCGAGCACTACTCCAACTGGAATATGAATGTCGTGTAAAACTGTGGAGCAAAATGCTTCTTTTCCAATGGTCCGGAGCCTAGATCCCTCCTCAAAGGTGACGCTCCCAAGAGATCTACAGTATGAGAAACAGCTTTCCCCGATTTCCACGACGCTTGCGGGAATAGCAATAGATCGTAAGCCGGAATTCTGAAACGCGCGCTTTCCCATTCTCGTGAGCTGAGAACCAGCTGCAAAGGTGATGCTTCTAAGAGATGTACAGGATGAGAAACAGCGTTCCTCAATCAAGAGGACGCTCGCTGGAATATTCATAGAGTGCACACCGGAACCGTGAAATGCGAACTTTCCTATTCTCGTGAGCTGAGAATGCACCTCAACGATGACCTCTCCAAGAGATTCGCAGTCTGAGAAACAGCTTTCCCCGATTTTCACGACGCTTGCGGGAATATCCATAGACTGCACACTGGAACCATGAAACGCGAACTTTTCTATTTCCCTGAGCTGAGAATGCACCTCAAAGGTGAGGTTTCTAAGAGATTTACAGCATGAGAAACAGCTTTCCTCGATCAAGAGGACGCTTGCGGGAATAGCAATAGATCGTAAGCCGGAATTCCGAAACGCGGCCACCCCTATTCTCGCGAGTTGAGAATGTGCGTCAAAGGTGACCTCGCCAAGAGATCGGCAGTTTGCAAAGCAGAAATCTCTGATCGTCTCAATGCTCGAGGAAATCTCTAGGCTTCGCAGAATATTAGTGCCAGCACAAAGACCCCAGAGAGGATTTGCTGGCGTACCTCCAACACGGATTTCCGTGATACCAGAATCGCCAAATACAAATTCCCCGAGGATCATTCCGCCTGTTCTACCTGGAAGGTGAATGCTCTCCAGAGGTGTTCCAAAGAACGCCCGGTTTTCAATAGTCCTGATTTGAGAACCCCCTTCGAAGGTGACGGAATAAAGGGATTGGCATTGACAGAAACAATATTTTCCAAGCACCTCTACGCCTGCAGGAATACAAATGGAGCGCACACCAGAGTTGTAGAAAGCGTGCAGTTCCATTCTCTGGAGTTGAGATCGAGCCTCAAAGACAATGTACGCGAGGGATCGACAATTTTGGGCGCAACCCACTCCGAGTATCTCCACCGAGGAGGGGACAATCATGTGCCGCGCGTTAGAAGAGAAGTGGCCCGCCCTTACAATTTCCTTTATGTCTGAGGGCTTTTCAGGCACTCCTTGAACAACAAGCGTACTCCTGATTAGGATGAACCCGTAGGGGGATCCGTCAAAAAACTGCACCATGGTCCCAGAAGGCGGTATTACCTCCCGAGAGGGCCTTATCGCCTCCGCCTCAGAAAGCGCCCCTAGCACTCCAAGCGCGAACGCACACGCTGCTAAAGTTTTTTGCCTGTTCATTGTTGAAGTACTCCTACTGTTAGTTTTGACTAGGCTGCTGATCGTCAAGAAACACGAACCGCGCCTGAGGACTGCCCTCGAAAACACACCCTCCTATTTTCGCAGGTTGAGTTTCGACAATAACAGAGACAAGGAACGGACAACGAGCAAAACAACGCTCCGAAACGCTTATCACACTCTTAGGAAGCTCAATAGAGGAAAGATTGGTTTCACAAAAAGCATAAGGATCTATTCTCGCGAGGTGAGCATCCGCTTCAAAGGTGACGCACTCAAGAGATGGACACCTTGCAAAACAAGCAACCCCAAGCGTCAACACGCTCGCCGGAATGCAAATGGCGCTCAAGTGGGAATAAGAAAAAGCGTTGGCTCCTATGCTTGTGAGGTGAGAGCCCCTCTCGAAGGTAACCAAAGCAAGCGCGCAACAATTATAGAAGCAATACTCTTCCAGAATCTCCACACTCCTTGGAAGAACGATGTCGCGTAAGTCCGTAGCCCAAAAGGCGGCTCTTCCTATCGTCACCAGCTGGGAATCAGGAGCAAAAGTAAGAGAGGTAAAAGAAGAGCACTCTGCGCAGCAAGAAGGTGGGAGCTTTTTAACATGCCGAGGAATCTCTAGGTCCCGCAGAATATCAGTGCCTGCATAAAGACCCCAGAGAGGATTTGCGGGCGCGCCTCCAACACGAATTTCCGTGATGCCAGAATTCTTAAAGAGAGAGATTCCCAATTTTGATGGATCCTCGACGCTCCTCGGGAGATCGATAGACTGGAGATGTGTGTTAGCAAACACTTGATTTCCAACACTGGTAAGTCGAGCGTCCTCTTCGAAGAGAACGCGGTTCAGAGCGCACCCCGAGAAGCAGTACTCCTCAAGCTTCTCTACGCTCCTAGGAATAGTAATTATCGACAAGGAGGCGCTAGTGAAAGCGTATGCCTCTACAGTCGCAAGTTGGGAATCAGGTTCAAAAGTAACACATTCGAAGCGGAGACAATCCATGAAACAACCCCCTCCAAGCCTCCGTACGCCCGCAGGAACACAAATGGATCGCACACCAGAACTGCAGAAGGCGTACGACCACACTTCCTGGAGTTGAGAGCCCACCTCAAAGACAACATGCATGAAGGATTTGCAGCCCTTGAAGCAACTTACCCAGAGCACCTCCACGGAGGCTGGGATGATAACGCGCTGCACGCCAGGGTAAGGATCCTTCTCTGTGCTTCCTTCGTGCTCGGAGAGATCTACGGACTCTTCTGTGCTGCTTTCGTATTCGGAAAGACTTATACACTTTCCCAGACGGACAATCGCGCTCCTGAGAAAGAGGGATGCAACAGGGGACCCTCCTCGAGAGAGCGCCATTACCTCCCGCTGTTCCCTTGCCTCTCTCTCCCAACGTTCTGTTTCCTCCTGTGGTAGTTCCATTGCCTCAGTCTTGGAAAGTCCACTCAGCACTCCCAAAGCCCATACAATCATCCAACCTAGAATTGTGTGCTTTTTCATTCCTAGAGCGTTCCTATTGTCAATAGTGCATGTTATAATTTGAGACACATGAGAATAAAAAAACAAGAGGAGAGAGATCCTGTGAAGAAAGGAAAGATTTTAGGCGCGTTTTCCAAGTGTGGTCTTGCTTTGGGCGTTTTGGGCCTATTCTCCGAGGCTGAGGCGATGTTGTAGTTCTCCGATGGACGGGAGGAACGACGCCTCTTCTAGCGTATCGAAGCCTACTTTTTCTTCTCCTTGGGAGGCAGATTTTTGGGCTTCTTGGGCGCGGCCTTCTTAGGAGAGAGCGGCTCCTCTTGCCCAAGGGCGCGCAGCTCCCTCAGAGGAACGGTCTTTTCCGAGATATGGACGCGACGCAGGATTTCCTCAACGACCTTACCCTCAAAAATTTCCGCTCGAAGGGAGGCCAGCGCCTGACGGTTTTTGCGGTAATAAAGATAAATTGCCTCTGCACGTTGCGGATCCTTGGCGGCAAAATTCGAGACGCAGGTTTCTAGCTCTTGAGAAGAGACGTCCACATTCAGATCCTTGCCGATTTCCGCGAAAAGAATCCCCAAACGCACACGACGATTGGCGATGGCTCTATATTCTTTGCGAAGAGCCTCTTGCTTGTCTTTCGGGAGTTTCGTCAGCTCTTCTCCTTGCTCTCTCTCGAAATTCCGCCAAATAGCCTCAAACTCCGCCTTTTCCATATCGTCCGATATCGGAAACGGATTCCGCTCCGATAAAATATCGAAGACTTCCTTTTTGAGTTGGAGGAAAGCGATGCGTTTTCCTTCTTCCTCAAGATGCTGTTTTAACGCCTCTTGCAGCGCTTTCACAGAATCGTATCCCTTGTGTTGTGCGAGCGCCTCTGGAGAATCCAGAGGGGCAAGAACGCTGATCTTGGTCATGCGTGCTGTGCAATGCGCTTTCTTCCCAGCGAGTCGCTTATTCTCGAATTTCTTAGAAAACTCCTCGGAAAAAGATAAGGTTTCACCTACCGTCACACCAAGAAAATGCTCCCAGAAAGGTCGGAGGTAGTGGCCATCGCCCAGAACGAGGGAAAAGTCTTTCAACTTCTCTTCTTTTGCTCCTTTCACAGAGGAACGCACGGTCATCTCCATAACAAGATGGTCGCCAATCTGCGCTTTATGCTTTGCGGGCGCCTCTTTCCAGCCTTTTTCCTGCGCGAGAAGATCCTGCAAGCATTGGTCGATATCCTCCTTTTGTGCTTGGGGAACCCGTCGGGTCACGGAAATATCAGAAAAATCCTTGGGCGCTTCGACGGTAGGAAGGGTCCAGCAATCGACCGATACCTCCACGCCCTCCTTTGTTTCCGCAAGAATCTTCACTTCTGGATCTCGACTGATGCGCAGCTTGCTTTCCTGGATCAGAGATTGAACCGCCTCCGAAACCAGTTTCTCGATGACTTCCGCGTGAATGGCCTCAGCGTATTGGCGCTTGATGACCGACAGGGGCACTTTCCCAGGACGGAATCCTGGAAGGCGCACGCGGGAAGCGACCTGGTCGGTCCGCTCTTCCTCTCTCTGAGCGACCTCTCCTGCTGGAATCAGAATCTCGCTGTGCGAGCAAAACCCCTCCGTCGATTGTTTTTTGATACGCATGCCTTCCCTTTCTCTCTCTGGTGCGGGCGGAGGGACTCGAACCCCCAAGACTCTCATCACCAGGACCTAAACCTGGCGTGTCTACCAATTCCACCACGCCCGCCTCTTGGGCCTCCTCAACTTACCCCTCCTGAATTCCTGAGAAAAGGGATATGCTACAGACTCTCCATCCGGTAAAACGAGGGGAAGGTGGTGCGCACGTGAAAGAAGTCAGAATTCGTGAGCCCCACACCGTTTCTGCGCATCTTTCCGCCCTTCATGATTTTCCACCCTTGGAGAAAGAAGAAGAGTATCGTCTTGCTAAGGAATGGCAAGAGACTGGCCGTCGAGAATCCATTGACAGGATTGTTAAGAGTCACCTGCGCCTTGTGCGAAAAATAGCACATGGATACCGAGGATACGGGTTGCTCCTGGAGGATCTAATCGCAGAGGGATCCATTGGCATTTTGCAGGCAGCAAGTCGGTTTGATCCGGAGAGAGGATTTCGGTTTTCCACCTACGCCCAGTGGTGGATCAAGGCCAGCATGCAAGACTACATCCTCCGTTCCTGGTCCCTCGTGAAGTTCAATACGCGCGCGACGTACAAAAAGCTTTTTTTTAGTTTGAATCGTGTGAAAACTTCGCTTGATCTTGCGGGTCAGCGGAGGTTGTCCGATGCCGATCTCGATCGGGTTGCGCGAGAGATGGAAGTGCCGTCCGCGCATCTTCGAGAGGTGGAGCAGCGCCTTTCCGCGGCGGATTTTTCCCTGAATACGCCGTATTCGACAGAAAGCGAAGCAGGGGAATGGCAGGATTATATGGAGGATCCTTCGGAAAACCCAGAGGAAGTCACCCTGAACGAGCAAGAACAGCGTTATCGACACGCTCTTCTCACGCGCGCCCTCAAGTGTCTCACACCGCGCGAATACAAAATCCTGCATCTCCGCCGTCTTTCCGAGACGCCGCTTTCTCTGGAAAGTATTGCGCAGCAAATAGGCCTTTCTCGCGAGCGGGTGCGTCAGATAGAACAAAGCGCCTTCCGCAAGCTCCAACGAGCGGTGAGGGAGTCCGGCCGCGATCAGCCTCGTACGTCTGTCCTGAGCTTCTTCGCGACTCTTGTGTCTGGCTGGAGGTTCTAGGGTTTTTCTAAGAGTTCTCCGCTCCAGAGAAGCCTGAAAAAGGCGCGCCCGTCTCTCTGGAGACGCGCTTTCCAGAGGTTCGCGTCAAATTGCGGAAAACAGGTCTCCCAGGTCGCCCCCGAAGGGGTTGTCCCCCTTTTGACCTCCATCACCAAGACCAAATCGGTGGCTTGCGGCAGAAGGCTGTAGCACAGGTTGGCATACACTCCAGGCTCTACCACAGCGACGCAGCCTCGAGCCATCCAGAAGAAGATGGAACAAGAGTAAAAGCATACGGTTCCCTTCCGAGCCCCTGTGGTCTCAAGCGTCGCTTTCCGAAGGCTTCCTCCTGTGCAGACGACGGGAGAAAGACCTAACCGCATGCCATCGACGTAGTAAGAACCCTGGTGCTCGTAGATGGAGCGCCACAACAAGATGTTCCCTGGGGAGGGAAGGACATAGGATGCCTCGACTTGGTGGTGACGCTGGCACGCCAGCTCCTGCTGGCAATAGATAGCGCGTTCTTTCTGTACGCCGGCCAGCATGAGATACACGCACGCGAAAAGGCCTCCTGCGCGCGACCAGAAGCGTTTGTCTCTCCACATGCTGGAAAAGGTGAGCAGCAGGATCCCAAAGAAAACAAAATCCACCATGGGCAGCAGATCCGCGGAAAAGCGATGGTACGTGAAGGGCCATAGGAACGGTAATCCTCCGCTTGTCAGGACATCCAGGAAAATGTGCGAGAAGATCCCGAGGCAGGCGAGGGCATACCGTTTCTGGAAGGAAATTCCCGCGGTTAGATACCCAAAGGCCCAGGATAAAGCACACGCCTCTATGGGAAGGAGCAGCAAGGTATGCGTGAAAAACCTGTGCAGAGCCTGCTTTTCGAAGATATTGCCTTGGTAGGGGATCATGAGATCGAGATCGGGTGATACCGCCGCCATTCCCGCAAGAATCCAGGAGGGTTTGTGCCTTTTGGCAAAAGGGAGAAGGCGCGCGCTGATCGCTCCGAAGGCCGCATGTGTAAAGGGATCCATCTCCTCCTCTGTGCTATCGGAACCGAGACAAGGGCTCTTTGGCGCCTCTTAAAGGGCGTGAGTCACTAAGAAAAGGCCCTAGACTAGCATCTCTTGTGTTGCTTGACCAGCTTAGTCAACAAACGGAGGAGATTCTTGCCTCTGTTATTATACCGGAACTCACACTCCTTCAAGTGTAAGAGGAAAACGTCGCCTCTTAGGCCGTTGAACTTAGCTAAGCGCCTTTTTGCAAAGCTCCAAAAGGCCTCAATGCCGTTGACATGGCTCTTGCCCCTAGCAAACTCATTTTTACTATGAAAGACGCGGTAAGGATCACACCCCTTCACAACGAGCCCATCATAGGCCTTCCAACCATTTGTGGAAACCGTAGATCCTTCCAAGATCTTTTCCTGAAGGATAGGTGACCCTTCTCTTGAACAGTTCGGGACACCGGAGTCTTGCCTGCTGCTCCACGACCCCTCTTCCCTTGCACCCTCTTCACTCCAAAAGACCTCTCATCAAGTTTGCAGACACCAAAATCCCGCGCATTCTCTTCAAAACTCTGCTGGATGATCAGCTCTCGAAAGTGCTTGTAATGCGAATTAATCGTGTTTCGATTGATTTTTAACAATTTGCTCGCAGAACTTGCCGTAATGTCCTCACAGAAACATGTAAGAATTCCGTGTCTCTCACGAGTCCCTAACCGACTGAATTTCAACATATTTTACCCTTCCTAACATCATTGTGCTAGTCTAGAGCCTAAGAAAACCCTTTGGGGACAAATCCCCTGGGACATAAGCTTCGGGTGAAGGTGCCATCTTATCCATGCGCTACTTTCTCTTTGCTTGGGGTTTCTTCCCCCTCCCGAATCATCTTCACCAGGCTCTTGAGCTCCTGACGGGCAGCAATATGCGAAAGTTTCATCGGCGTTCCCACCTGCTCCAGATCCAGTACCGTCAGACCGGAGAGGAACAGCTCCTTAAAAATCACGCGCTCACAAAATCCTTCTCCGATGCGAAACCCAATCCGCTTCGACAAAGCCTGCAGCACGCGGTTCACCTCTCCTTTATTGTGCGCGTTGATCGTGGTTAGTCGGTTCCTCAGCACGATCCAGTCCATCGCTCCATGATTCCTACTGGCACGCTTCTTGCGCTGCTCCCACACCATTTCCGCATAAACGCTCGGGCGTAAAATCTCCTTGGATGCTCCCTCGATTCGGACCAGCATATCCAGATCGATGAAGCTGTCGTTGATGGGCGTGATAAGCGTATCAGCGCGCGCATGGAGCTCCTCCGAGAGGAACGTGTTGTTCCCTGGGGTATCGGCGATGATGACATCGCAGGAGGCAAACTTCTCGAACAAGGCCTCTACCGCGCGATGATCTTCCTCTTTAGCCTGTTCGCGATCCGGTGATAGAGAGGGAAACAGCGCTTGATGCTCTGGCATCGGCAACGCGTACTGGGAAGACTCCGCTGTCTTACGCCGATTCTCTAGATACCGCGTAAGCGTTCCCTGTCGCGCATCCACATCGATGGTGCCTACCTTGTTGCCCTCGACCAAATAGGACACCACCACATGCATGGAGACCGTGGACTTCCCCGTTCCCCCTTTTTCGTTTCCCAGAACCACAACCCACGGACGCGTCATATTTTCTCTCAGTAGAAAGCGTCTCCAGGATAATTTTCTGAGGCATAAGAATCAATCCCCAGAATCATCCCGAATAAGAATGCGTTTGCGCGAGATAACAACCGAAGCGAAGATCTCCTCAGTTTATTGACTAAGCTGGTCAAGTGGCAAAAAAGATGCTAGCTTGGGGCTCAATGAAAAATCAAAAGGTTTTAGGAGCGCTATGTGCGTCTGCCTTGGGAGCATTGGGGGTGCTTTTTGAGGCTGAAGCAATGAAGTTGTCGCACCGGGAAAGGTTCTCTCGGGAATTTCCTAGAGGAGTGTTCCTTTTTCGTGGAGAGCCTACGGCAGTCTCCTTGCAGCTCAGGATCGATGGTTTCGGCGATACATCTAGAAGCTCCTGCCCGCAGCGCATCGTTATCCCCTGGAGCATCGAGGTTTTGGGGGAGGATTATTTCAAGGGTTGCCCCCTCACCTACATCGCTTTTGAGTTTGGCTCACAACTCTGGGAGGTAGGAGCGCGTGCCTTCTCCGATTCCAGCTTGCGCTCCATCTGCATTCCCGCAAGCGTAGAGAGGCTCATGGGGCACTGTTTCGAAAAGTGCCGATTTCTTGCTTCTGTTACTTTTGAGCAGAATCCTCAACTTACAAGGGTGGAGGAGTATGCTTT
>JAISAP010000049.1 GCA_031266655.1 Holosporales bacterium
CGGGCTGGAGGAGCGCCGGTAGTACGTCCTGCAGCCCCAACGGCAGAGGCATTAGCGGGTGTAAGGCTTCGTCCTCTACCACCAGCTGCGGCACCTGCGGCTCTTCCAAACCATGCTGCACCGAATATTGCCGGTGCTGTACACGGAACCGTAGCAGAGGCAGCGGCTGCCCGTCGAGCGGGAGGAGCGCCGGCAGTACGTCCGGCAGCGCCAACGGCAGAGGCATTAGCGGGTGTAAGGCTTCGTCCTCTACCACCAGCTGCGGCACCTGCGGCTCTTCCAAACCATGCTGCGCCAAACATTGCTGGTGCTGTGCACAATGATGCAGCAGCGGCGCGTGCTGGACTGCGTCCCCTAGCCCCGGCTGCGGCACCTGCGGCTCTTCCAAACCATGCTGCGCCAAACATTGCTGGTGCTGTGCATGGGGATATAGCGGCAGCACGTGCTGGACTGCGTCCCCTAGCCCCGGCTGCGGCACCTGCGGCTCTTCCAAACCATGCTGCACCGAATATTGCCGGTGCTGTACACGGAACCGTAGCAGAGGCAGCGGCTGCCCGTCAGGCGAGGGCGGCGGCTGCAGCGTTGCGTCGGGAGGAGGGAGTTGCAGCTGCAGCGGCTCGTCAACATGAGCATGAAGAAGAGACAGCAGGCGTTGCAGCAGCTCGTCAGCAACGCAGAGAAGAGGAAGGACGGCAGCCGCGTGATCAGGAAGTTGTCCCGGCAGCACATGCACCTGCGGCAGCACCAGCTGCTGTAGCGCCTGCCCATCAGGCGGGAGCGCCGGCAGAACGTCCTGCTGCAGCACATGCTGCAACACAGCCAGCAGCCGGGAAGAAAATGCCTACCCCCGAGAAGCCTACTCCAACAAAGGCGGCAGGAACTCCGGCGAAAGGGACGGTGTCCTCTACTAGAAAAGCGTCTCCTGGTAGTGAGGCTTCCAAGGGACAACACCATATCGCTAAGCCCGAAAAAGAGCATGTCGTAAAAGAGCATGTCGCAAAGGTGAACAAAAAGGCGTCTGCTCCTAAGAAGGAGAAGGCCACCAAGAAGGTGTCCCCTAAAACCACGGTCAAGAAGGTGGCAAAAGCCAAGAAAAAATAAGGCGTCTCTCGGGCCAGCGCCAGCAGCGCACCGCCCCAGGAAGGCCTTATAAAACACACACTAAGGGAGTCCGAAAGGGCTCCCTTTTTTTGTTCCTGCCTACCTAGGAAAAAGACCACATTCCCGAATCTGTGTTTCCAGGAGAGCACAAACCGCTTCTTTCACAAGAGGCTCTGGGGATTGCGCTTTCACAACACGAAAGCGATACGCAAAAATTTCCGCTAAACGTAGGTATCCTGCCCTGATATGTTCATGCTTCTTCATTTCCATATTGTCGTATCGCAGAATAAAATCTTGACAAATAGGGGCTCTTTTTGTTATTCTCTTGAGAGCGGTGCGGGGAGACATGTCGAAGAGAAGCGTTAGGTCTGGCTCCTGCTCCTCCAGAGCCAGCATCTTCATCTCCATGAGTTTCTTAATATCCGCACCGCCTAGAACTCCCTGGTAGACCAGGGTGGAGTCATAGAAGCGGTCGCATAACACCCACACTCCTTGTTCAAGGCTTGGCTGGATTTCTCGACACCACAGCATGCGGCGGGAGGCAAACAGGAGGAAAGCCTCCGCCAAGCTCTCCCAGGAACGCCCAGCAGGAGGGTTTTTCCACAGGTTGCGGATCGCTTCCCCCTCGGGAGTTCCCCCCGGCTCTCGGAGGAGCTTTACGGGAATGTTCTGCGCCCGTACATAATCGGCGGCATGACGAATCTGCGTGGATTTGCCGGTTCCCTCCCCTCCTTCAAACGTAATGAACCGGCCACGTGGGGGAGGCTCTTCCTTCCTCACGAAGCTTGAGCCCCAAAGAGTAAATAGGTGATGGCCGCCTGAATCCTCTTAAAGGGACCGACAGATCGCACTTCCGTGCTGGTAAAAAGGGGGTATTCTTTTGGCTCTCTTCCCGGCACAGACACCCACAAAGAGGCCACCTGCACGCCAGCAGCAAGGGGCGCTTCCAGGGGTCCGCGGTAGACGACCTCCATTTTCACTTCCCGCGCCCGCGCACGAGGCACGACAACAGGAATATCTTGATGGGTGACGAGATCTACGGTGGGAACCTCCCCCAGCCAAACCTCTGCGGAAGAAACGGGCTTCGACTGCGCCACCTTATAAAAGGCGAACCCGTTAAATCCCCAATGGATCAAGGTTTCCGCATCTCGTGTGCGGTCCTTATCGTTGGGACAGCCGTTCACCACCGCGATCAGCCGGCGCCCCTTGCGTTGCGCGGAAAGGACCACGCCGTATCCTCCCGCATCGGTGCGTCCTGTTTTCAGGCCATCCGCGCCAATATTATGCCAAAGAGAAGTATTCCTATTCCTCTGCAAGATGCCAGAAATAACGAATTCCTTCTCTGAAAAATAATGGTAATATTCCGGGAAATCGGAAAGCAGCCTGCTTGCAATGAGGGCCAGATCCTCGGCGCTAGAGTAATGGCCGTCATCGGGCCACCCGGTAGAGTTCTTGAATTGCGTTGCCTGAGCACCAAAGCGCTGAGCCGTCTGGGTCATCATCTCCGCGAAGGTCTCCTCGGACCCTCCAAGCGCCTCTGCTACCACAACGCAGGCATCGTTCCCAGAGTGGACGATAATGCATCGGATGAGGTCCTCCACCGTCACATGGTCTCCCACATTGAGGAAACTTCTGGATCCGCGGGCGTTCCATGCGCGGCTACTGACGGGGAGCGTGTCTGTGAGGCGCAATCTTCCCTCTTTCAGGGCGGAGAAGAGCTCGTACAGAGTGAGCAACTTTGTCATAGAGGAAGGAACCATGGAGGCGGCTGCATTTTTCGCAAACAGCGCAGTATGCGCCGTAAAATCCAGGAGATACGCGTGAGAAGCCCCGATCGCAGGAACAGCAATCGCGCTTTCGGACGTAGGAGAGGCGGATTTCTCCTTATTCTCTCCCTCAGCGAGGCTTGAAGTCCCCAAAACAAGGACTACCGCCGCTACAGCGGTTTGTAAAAGACGCATCATTTTCCTCCCAGCAAGGAATTGTACGGAATTCTCCCGACCAGAAAAAGCAGGGGACGGACGACCCTATGGGCGCACGAAATCGAGGATTTCTTGTGCCTGCTTCCTGCTGAAACCTGGGAGGCGTGCGAGATCCTCCAAGGAAGCCGCTTGCAGGCCTTTGATAGAGCCAAAATATCGGAGCAAAATCTGCTTGCGCCGCGGGCCGACGCCTGGGATATCCTCCAGAGAAGAGTGCCGGAGAGAGCTCCTATGCGCGCGTCGGTGCGCCGTAATGGCAAATCGATGGGCTTCATCCCGAAGCCGCTGCAAGAAGAACAGCAAATCCGGCTCCAGCTGCGTACTTTCCCTCTCTTGCCCCTTTCCCCAAAAGAACCGCTCCTTGCCCGCATGGCGCTCAGGACCCTTCGCGATGGCCAACACCTCTGGTCGTTTGGAGAAAGCCTCTAGTGCCTGCTGCACCGCAGAAAGCTGCCCTTTTCCTCCATCAATCAGCAGCAGGTCTGGAAGAGGATCTTTGGCCTCCTGCCGAAAGCGGAGGGCAAGGGTTTCCTGCAGCATGGCGTAGTCATCCTGCGTGGAGATCCCATGCGCCGAAAGAGGAAAGCGCCGGTAGCGTTTCGGTTGAAACCCTTGGGACGTGGCGACAATCTTCACCCCATAAGGGAATTGCCCGCGATGATGGCTATTGTCATAAACCTCTATGCATTCTGGTGTTTGCGGGAGCGCGAAGGTTTCTGCTAGCAGAGAAAAAAGCCTCGGGGCAAAGCGCTCGGCTCCTCCTTCCCTCTCCTTGAACACCGTTCTTGCGCGTTCCAGCGCTTGCTGAAGGATGTGCGCTTTCTTTCCTCGCTGGGGCAAGGTCACGCAAACGGTCTCTTGGGCAAAGTCTGACAGGGCTGCCGCCAGCGTCTGAGCAGCTGATTTGGGAAAATCGTGTAGGAGAAGCTGCCTAGGGATGGAAGAGCCTTTGTACAGGTTGACCAGGAGAGGGAGGAGGTCGTCAGAAGATAGCGACTCTCCCTTCTCCTCCACAAAGTAGGCGCGTTCTCCTTTGAAGCAGTCTTGCCGATACGATGTGATGAAAAGCCCCAGGGTGGAAGCATGGTGTGCAAAGACGACCACATCGCTATCGCCCAACCCTGTGTAATAGACCTCTTGATGCGCGAGAATCTTGGTGAGGGCCCGAATCTGATCGCGATAGCGCGCGGCATCCTCGTAGCGCAATTGGGCCGAAGCCGCCTGCATCTTGCGCGCCAGCTGGCGCTGCAGGGCGTGGGATTTGCCCTCCAAGAGCTCCACAACTGCCTGCACCTGCTCTTGATAGGATTCTGGCGCTATAGGGCGCGTGCAAGGTGCTGTACATCGTTGAATATCGAATCGCAAGCAGGGACGGTGGCGATTAGAGAAAAAGACATCAGAGCAAGTGCGGATTTTAAAAGCCCTGGCAATTTCCTCCACCATCCCTTCTACCGAGGAGGAGGCAAGAAATGGGCCAAAAGAAAGGCCCGGTTGAGGGGGGCATCCACGATACTTAACAAGCTGCGGGAAGGGGTGCGCAGAGAGGAGCAAAGAGGGGAAGCTTTTGTCGTCCTTGAGAAGAATATTAAAGCGCGGCTTGTATTCGCGGATGAGCGAAGCCTCCAGGAGCAGGGCTTCTGTCTCGGTTTGCGTAGTGGTCACGCCTACCCATGCCAGGAGTGTTACGAGTCGTTGAAGGCGGAGGGCAAGCGTTTCAAATTTCGCATAACTTTGGAGTCGCTTCCGAAGGTTTTTTGCTTTTCCGATATAGAGAATTTCCCTTTCGCGGCTGAGAAAGCGATACACCCCCGGTTGATCAGGAAAAACCTGCAGGTTGCGCTGGAAATCGCTGTATCCCTCAAACGCAAATTCCTGGGAGAGGAGCGTCATTAACCTTTCCTTAATATTTCCAACGGTAGTCTAGGGGAAAAGGGGAGAATCATGAATCGTTGGAGAAAAGCCCTTATGTCTCCCGAGTGCATGGCGACACTGGAGTGCGCCCTCATTACCGGACTGATTCTCATCGTCACCCTCACAGGATCCCGGGTCTTCGAACCTTAACGTACGTCTTTTCTTGCATCCGAGAGGTGCGCTACCATTCTCTGAGAAAGAGTGTGGGAGCGTGAGGATTTCGGATCGGAAAAAGCTTGCGTTCGTAGAGTGGGAGCAAGACTGTGGCCTTGCGCACGTACTAGCCCAGGAACCGCAGAGTTGGGTAACTCCGCCTCCGACCATTCAACCTACCAAACGAGCTTCTCCTCTTCCCTTGGAGGCGGCAACCTCCTTGGAGGAGCTGCGCCTGTCTTCAGAGGCTTTCGAGGGGTCCCCCCTTAAGAAGACCGCGACACATCTCGTTTTCGGAGAGGGCAATCCGCGGGCGCCCCTCATGTTCATTGGAGAAGCGCCGGGAGCTGAGGAAGATCGCCTTGGTCGCCCCTTTGTCGGAGCCAGCGGGCAGCTTCTGGACAAGATGCTCGCCGCCATCCAGCTTGATCGGACGCAGGTTTACATTACAAACATTCTTCCATGGCGCCCTCCGGGGAACCGGACGCCGACAACCGATGAGATGGCGCTTTTTCTCCCGTTTGTGCGCAAGCATATTGCGCTTGTGGCTCCCCGTATCCTGTGCCTTGTAGGGGGAACTGCCGTCAAGGCGCTGCTTGCGCGTCAGGAGGGGATCATACGCCTGCGTGGGAATTGGCTCCCCTATGAGGGGGGCATTGAGGTGTTGCCGACGTATCATCCCGCCTTCCTCCTACGGTCTCCTGGAAGAAAGAAGGAGGCATGGCAGGATTTTCTCGCGCTCCATAAGAAGCTACAGAGTTTCTCGAAATGCCCTTGATTGTGGGGATCGACGAGGTAGGCTGCGGCGCCCTAGCGGGACCTGTCGTAGCAGCCGCTTGTTGGCTGGATCCTTGCGGAATAGAGGAACATCGGTGTTTTCCTTTTATCCGTGATTCCAAAACGCTTTCTGAGGCAAAACGCGAGGAAATCTCCGCATTTTTATCAGAACTTCCCCCTGCGCAATGCCGTTTTGCTCTTGGAAAAGCCTCTCGAGAGGAGGTGGAAACGCTTAACGTAAGACAGGCAAGTCTTCTCGCCATGGTACGAGCCTATCGCGCCCTGGAGATATCCGCAGATCTTGTCCTCGTAGATGGCACGCAGGTCCCCTCCCTTGGAGAAGTCTCTGTTCAGGCGATTATTCGAGGAGATGCCCAGCATAAAAGCATTTCCGCTGCCTCCATCCTCGCCAAGGTCCACAGAGACCGAGAGATGCGGCGTTTACACGCATCGTTTCCCGCCTACGGGTGGGATCAAAACAAGGGATACGGCACGCGTGCCCATTGCGCTGCCATCCAGGCCCAGGGCCTTTCCCCACACCACAGGAGGACGTTTGTGAGTAACGTAGACAGGTGGGGAGCAAGGGCGGAAAAGGACGATACCGTCAGCTCTCGTACGTCTTAGCGCGTTCGATTCCCAGGGAGTGAAACTTTTTGACTTTCGGATATCCTCGGACAAATCCTTTCACCTTCTGCCAGGTATCGTAATAGAAGGCTCGCGGAGAAAGCGTGTTAAAGAGAAAGAGGGGAGAGAACAGCCAGAACTTCCCAACGCGTAAGTAGTCGATCAAGCGTAGTGACTTAACGTTTTCTGGAAAAAACGTCTGAATGATATCGCGAAAGAAGAAGCGAATGATAGAAATTTGATATTCCGAAATAACACCACCTTTCCAGTCGACGAAATTTGGATTTACGGTGTTCGCCGTACTTTTCTGCTTCTTCGAAACATTCACAGTCCGATTTCCAAGAATCGTCGCCTCTCGAATAGAGGGATCGTGTGGTACTCCAAGGAAAAGGGACAGAGCTTTCATGACCTGGTCAAAATGCCGATGGAGATCCGTGATCTTCAAAAGAAAAATCTCTCTCTCAGGGGTCCATCTATCGTAGAAAAGGGACCACACCCATACGCTTCCGAAAACATAGTCTCGCAAAAATTTTTCCGATCTTTCTTCAGAGAGGAAGACTGATGTCTCATAGTAACAAAGGGGATCTCTCATGGTGGCGATGAATTTTGCCCTTGGGAAGTCTTCGAAAAAGATCGTGAGCCCTTTCGTGGAGAGCTTTCCCCTTCTCTGGTCTGCTCTTCGGTGAATAAGCGCGACGAACGCATGGAGGTGAACAAGAATGAGAGTGAGCGTGTCCATGCTGCGCCCACGTGTCAGGTGGAGAGCAAGGTGAAGCAGCAAGAAAAACTCCCTGCGCCCGCAATCACCATAGATGTGGCACAGATCGGAAAAGGTGCTGCAGAACCTTGTACGGTCGATGTTCTTGAGGTTCTGGTCGGAGTCCTCCGGCAGATTGGCGCAGAAATACCCTTCTCGTAGGTCAAAAAGGCCGCAATTGTTTTTCTCAAAAAGCTCCAGGTACTCTTCTGGAGTGAGTGCCCCCTTTTCTTTTGAGCAAAACTCGTATGCGTCCACGAACATCGGAAGGATAGCGATCGCATCGCACTGGTCAAAAAGCCCATGCAAGAACCTGGATCCGGAATTTCCGTAGGGCCGCATAGCCACGACGTCTACCCGCTCCATCACGGCACAAAGCTCCGCGTGGGTAAAAGTACCTGTCATGGCTTTTTCTGTATCACAGGCGCGACTCTAGCATTTGCGAAAACCCGTTCCTAGAATGAGGGCTTCCATCGTCTGTGTTGGCGAAAGTATGACCTGCTGTGAGACCGCTTCTGTTCCCATGCGCTCTGTTGGGCCCCTGCGATTTGTGGGTCCCGAGCTCGCGGAGGAGGTATTTCTCCCCCTCGCGACCTACGAAACCCCCTTGTGGGCCTCTGTTCGGAGAGGAGCGCAGGTACTCTCCTCGGCGGGAGGGCTGTACGTCAAGGTCCTCCACGAAGGCATGACGCGCTCTGTCTTATGCGAGGCAGAACGAGCGGAGGAGCTTGTCCCTATCCTCGCCCAGCTGGATGCCCTGCGCCCGGAGATGGAGGCGGTGGTCGCTCAAACAGGGCGCTTTGTACACCTCCAGGGTCTGCACTATGAGTGCGTAGGGAACCTCCTCTTCCTCCGCTGGGAGATGACCACGGGAGAGGCGGCCGGCCATAACATGACGACGAAGGCTGCAGAAGCGCTTCTTACTTGGCTGCTTGCCCGTTTCCCCGCTCTGCAATACGTCTCTATTTCTGGCAATTTATGTGTGGACAAAAAGGTGTCGGCGATTAACGGGATCCTCAAGCGCGGCAAAGCGGTCGTTGCGGAAGCACTGATCCCCTCGGACCTATGCCAGAAAATTCTCAAAACTACCCCCGTCAAAATGACAGCGCTCAACATCAAAAAAAACCTTGTGGGGAGCCTCCTTTCTGGAGGTGTGCGCAGCGCCAACGCGCATTTTGCCAACATGTTACTCGCGATTTATCTCGCGACAGGACAAGATGCGGCCAATATTGTGGAAGGATCGCAAGGTTTCACATACCTAGAAACGCGTCCGGAAGGGTTGTATTTTTCCATTAATTTACCCAATATAATTGTTGGAACGATAGGAAATGGTAAAAATTTGCCTTTTGTAGAAAAAAATCTTCAAGCTCTCGGTTGCAGCCCCAGCCAAGGGATTCCCGGAGGGAGCGCTCGTCGGCTGGCGGCTATTGTTGCAGGAGCGGTTGCCTGCGGAGAGCTCTCTCTTCTGGCTGCGCAGACCTGTCCAGGAGCGCTAGTGGCGGCACACATGCGTCTGGAACGCGGAGTCAAGGAGCGGTCGTGATCCCAGTTGGAATCGACGTTATGACGTTCTCCACCGCGCACTTTGTGCTCGATGTGGAGGATCTTGCCACAGCACGTGGCGTCGATTTTCAAAAATACCGCACCGGTCTCGGGCTAGAGGCCATGTCCGTACCCTCCCCACAGGAAGACATCATCACCATGGGGGTAGAAGCGGGCCAACGCGCCATGGCACGGGTCGCAGATCCTGCTTCCATTCGTTTTGTGCTTTTTGCTACGGAATCGAGTATTGACCAGTCAAAATCCGCAGGAATTTATATCCACCATTTTCTGGGGCTCCCCTCCTCGTGCCGCGTGATAGAGCTGAAACAAGCCTGTTATGGGGCCACAGCCGCCCTTCAGCTGGCGGTAGCAATCATCCGACAGAACCCCCAAGAGAGAGCACTGATCATCGCCTCAGATGTGGCACGCTACGGGCTCCGAACCAAAGGAGAGCCAACACAAGGCTGTGGAGCCGTTGCCCTGATCGTTTCAGCGCACCCGCGCTTATTGCAACTGGAGGAAACTTCCGGAACCTATACGCGTCATATCATGGACTTCTGGCGCCCCAATGGTCAGGACGAAGCCTGTGTAGATGGGCGGTACTCCACCATTTCCTACTTAGATGCCCTAGAAAAATCCTGGAAAGATTTTCAATCTCGGGGAGGGGTTGCCTTTGAGGAGATAGCGTGCACCTGTTATCACACGCCTTTCCCGAGGATGGCCGAAAAGGCGTCTACGCGCCACGCGAAGCTTGTCGGGAGAGAAAAGTCCTTGGACCCAGCCCTTCTATCCGCCGCCTTGCGGTACAACCGCCAAGTGGGAAATTGCTACACAGCCGCTCTGTACGTCAGCCTTCTCTCCCTCCTGGAGCAAGCATCGCACGATTTTTCCGACCAGAGGCTGGGATTTTTCTCCTACGGCTCAGGATGCGTTGCGGAGTTCTTCACGGGCATCGTTCCTCCAGGGTACCAAGAGGTGTTGTTCCCCGAAGCGCACGCACATACGTTGGAGCGTCGTCTCCCCCTCACGGTTCCGAGGTATGAGGAGTTTTATGCGCAATCGCTGCACCCTACCTTTGTTCCTACGCCGCATTATCCGATGGGACCGCTGTGTTTTTTGGGCATTAGAGACCAACAGCGCCACTACTCCTTGATGTCCTCCATCGCCCAAAAAGCTAGCTAGAAGAAGGCTTCTTCCTAGCGTTTTTGGTATTAGGAAGGGTGCGACACGTGGAGATTCAGTCGGTTAAGGGCTTATGAGAAGCGCGGAATTTTGGCGTGTTTCTGTGGGAGCATGTCGGCAAGTTCTGTGAGGTAATTGTCCGCAGTAAGGTGGGACACGATCAACCTGATCTACAAGCACTTTCGAGAGTTGATCGTGCAGCAGAGTTTTGAGGAGAATTCTCGGGATTTTGGTATCCTTGAGCTTGATGAGAGGTCTTTTTGAGCGAAGAGAGGCCGTGGAGCAGCAGGAAAGACTCCATTTGGCTTGGTTGCGGGTTCTACGGAGTATGGAAGTGCAAGAAAAAGTCTCTTCCAGCTACGGTGAGGTATAATCGCCCACCCTTATGGGACACCTTATAGGCCACTCTTATCGGAAACTGGGTAGCAAAGTGTTTGTCATCCTTGCTCCAAGGGACCCAAGAGAAGAGTCACACTCCCATCCTTCAGGGAAAGATCTTGGAAGGCTCCACGGTTCACACAGGTGGCTGGACGGCCCATGATGGGCTTGTTGTGCATGGGATGGATCCTTACCGAGTTTTTCCGTGTAAGAATGAGCTTGCTAGGAGCAAGAGCCACGTTCATGACCTTGAGGCCTTTTGGAGCTTCAGGAAGAGGCGTTGCGCTAAGTGTAATGGCCTAAGAGGCGATGCCTTCCTTTTGCTCCGAAAAGAGTGTGAGTTTCGGCATAACGACAGAGGCGAGCATCTCCTCAATTTATTGGCTCATCTTGTCAAGTAGAAGAAGAGATGCTTGGCGAAAGCCTATCCTTATTCTTTGGCAATTTTGCTCGTAGTGTATGCGTCTACAGATTTTACCCTCGCTAGTGACCGCCCCGGAGCCGATACAGATCTCTACAGTTGAAGTTTACACGCAACGCTGATGTAGGGTCATCGTCGCCTTTGTGACCTTACTAAATCGAACTGATGTCACAAAGGCCCCGCACCATCATGGTGCGGCTATTGTGGCTCAGTACCAGCGCGATCCTTGAGAGTTTTACTCGTAACGTGCGGATAAGCTCGGCTACAGGCTTGACCTCAGCTGGCATCAATTTACCAGACTAGAGCCAATACAGAGCTCCACGGGTGCAATTTATACATAATGCTGGCGCAAAAGGATCGTCGCCCTTGCGCCAATTGGAAGTGGATAGAGTACGCAAGGGCCGCCGCGGCGTTCAGCCGCGGTTAAACGGCTGCTCCTTTACAGCCTCTCGAGCTCTGTGAGCATATCGTCGAGGGTGGAGAGGACTTTGGTATTGGCGGCGTAGGC
>JAISAP010000010.1 GCA_031266655.1 Holosporales bacterium
AACGCGCCTTATAGCCCATCGTGTCACTGTTGCTCACATTATCTCCTATTGCAGCCATCCTCTTCGCCTGCGCCCGAAACCCAGCGACAGAGACCCTCATACTGCTAAATAAAGACATAGCCTTACCCTCTTAATCCATTTACGTAGACAACAGATTAAATCTTATAAGTTGATAAAAAGTAAATAAAGTTGATAACAGATGGGAATACCGGAAAGATATGCGTGTATTGGAGGGGAAACGATGGCAAGAGCATGCGTATAGAGAGGGAAATGGGGAGGCAAAACCTGAGGTCATAAAGGGAAAAGTGAACGGATCTACGGCAAAAGCTGAAGAACAACAAAGGAAGTGCGTGCAAACACACCTCCCATGCCTCACGCACGAATTTTAGAGCAATGCGCCTGTATTAAGGCAGCAGACGCACCCACATAGGCTGTGCAACCAAAACTGTACCGTAAATACTTGTATTAAGCCCGTATCAACCGCGGCACAACGCCGCGGGGCTCTTGCGAAGTCTATTTATTTCAACAGTCGCAAGAGCGTGGATGCAACTACACTAGCCTTACGCGAAAGCTTCAGAGAAATTCACTTGTAGCAGGGTGGTA
Organism: Holosporales bacterium; assembly: GCA_031266655.1. Taxonomy (GTDB): domain Bacteria; phylum Pseudomonadota; class Alphaproteobacteria; order UBA3830; family JAIRMZ01; genus JAIRMZ01. The sequence continues at coordinate 604 of JAISAP010000010.1, forward strand.
GACTCACTTGCATAAACTTGACGAACGCAAGCTGCAGAGAAACACGCCCACACCAAGTCCACAATAACCGCGGCACAATGCTGCGGCGGCCCTTGCGAACTCTGTCCACCTTTAGTGGGCGCAAGAGCTGTGGATGCTCCTACATAAGCCTTACGTATAAACTTCTAGGCAATACACTTGTATTGAATGAGAGTTTCCTCATAGGCGTGCATCAATACCTCTCCAGATAAGTAACCGAATAGGTGCCTCTGCCCCACTCCTGCGTAGGAGCTGCACAGGAGTACGTTCATGCAGGTATCAAGCTCCCTTGTGAGTAGCCTCTCACACTGTCTGCTGATCCTCCCTATCCTGCGGGGAGTAGCTCCCACGCAAGGGTGGTACTCTTAGTTTTTGTCTGGTACACTGTCGGTCTTCTTGCAGAGGATGCCGTGTTTGTTGTGTTTCTGTTCGTGATTTTACTGTCCCCCTTTCGGGCGGATGCCTACATCGACCCGGGAATGGGGGGATTGATATTTGATGCATTGGCGACTGTTGCGTTAGGTGTTGGCGTTTTTTGGAAGAGAATCGTCTCCCTCTTCCGAGCTCTTTCCGGAAAGAAAGTCCCTCCAAAATAGGCGCTGTTGGCAAGCATGCCTTTTGTGAAAATGATGAAATTGTGGCTCTCTTAGCATTCTTGGTATTGGGAAGAGTGCGACGTATTGAGAGTCAGTCGGTCAGGAGCTTATGAGAAGCACGGCATTCCTACCTGTTTCTGTGAGCACATGTCGGCAAGTTCTGCGGGCAAATTGTTCAGAATAAAGTGGAACACGATCAACCTGTACTCTGAGCACTTTCGAGAATTAATCGTCCAGTAGAGCTTTGAGAAGAATTCTCGGGATTTTGATGTCTTTGAGCTGGATAAGAGGTCTTTTGGAGCGAAGAGAGTGCGGGGAAGAGAGGCCGTAGAGCAGCAGGAAAGACCCCATTTGGCTTGCTGAACGTTCTGCGGACGCTGAAAAGAAACGCGCCTCTACACTTTAACGTGGGCTGGTCGCCATCTCTATGAGGCCCTTTAGGCCTGTTTTTTCTAGTCTTGCGCCCTCTTATTTGCCTCTTCGTGAAAAATCTGTTTAAAAGAGGTGAGAAGACCTGTAGCACGGTTCCGAACTGCTCAAGAGAAGAGTTATTATCCAAGGAAAGATTCTAGAGGGATCCACGGTTCGCACAGATGGCTATGGAGCCTATGATGGGCTCGTTGTGAATGAGGCGGATCCCTACCGAGCCTTTACAGTGTAAGAATGAGTTTGCTAGAGGTAAGAGTCACGTTAATGGCATTGAGGCCTTCTGGAGCTTTGCAAAGCGGCGTTGTGCTAAGTTCAACGGCTTAAGAGATGACGCCTTCCTCTTGCACTTGAAGGAGTGTGAGTTCCGGTACAGCAACAGAGACACAGATCTCCTCAGTTTGTTGACTAATCTGGTCAAGTGACAAAAAAGATGCTGGGCGAGGGCCATCCCTATACCAGCACTACGCTAGAACTAACGAGGGAGCACATCTATATTGAGGTAGTAAATATACCAACATCAGTCTTGGAAGAAAGAATGCGCAAGATGAGCAAGGAGTGGTTCCGCTTCCTCTAACCGCGCCCCACGGGCGCCGGGCCCTCATGCCATCTATCCACTTATATGGTTATGAGGGCGACGATCCTTTTACACCGGCATTACGCAAATACTGCAACTACAGATATCTGTATCTACTCCAAACCAGTAAAATGATGTCAGTCATGGTGGAAGCTGCAGACAACTCACGCCTATCAAGATCTGCCCACAGACTCGCGTTCTCCATCTGACTACTCGTTCAGCGAGCATCGGGTACGCCCCTGCAAACGGACCCCCATTTCTTAACTCTTTAGCAACCTTTCCCCTGTACAGGAAGAGAGATGGGGCAGCGCATCTCTTCTTGTCTAGCGCATAGCGTATCCGATTTATCGGCCACCCATTACTTTGGGCACATTACAGGCGTAAAAGGCCTTCTCGTCGAGGCGCGCGCTCCCTCTTCCGTTCAAACCGTAGGCCAACAAGCCACCATTCTGTCCGATCCCGAGCGTCCCGCCGAAATCATTGGATTCGACAAGGGACGCGCCCTGATGATGGTTTTTGGAAACTGCGAAGGCCTAGGCGTTGGCCAGCGCGTGGTTTTTCAAGGCTCGGCTCCCCGTATTTTCCCGACACTTCAGTGGGTTGGACGGGTCATCGATGCAACAGGAGCTCCCCTGGATGACAAGGGCCCCTTAGACCGTGGGGACCAGGCCTATCTTCTCAACAAAGCGCCTCCTCCGGCGATTCAGAGAGCGCGTGTTGGCAAAAAGATCGACCTAGGCGTACGCGCCATGAACACCTTCCTGAGCTGTTGCGCGGGTCAGCGTATGGGCATTTTTGCCGGTTCAGGCGTTGGCAAATCAGTACTCCTCTCGATGATCACGCGGTTTACGAATCTGGAAACCGTCGTCATTGGCCTAGTAGGAGAACGCAGCCGCGAGGTACAGGAATTCCTTCAAGAGCAGCTCGGAGAAGAGGGATTGCGGCGCAGTATCGTCGTGGTCGCCTCCTCGGGCGAGCCAGCCCTCATGCGCCGTCAAGCGGCCTATCTTACCTTGGCCCTCGCCGAATTTCTGGCCGATCAGGGGCAGCAAGTTTTATGCCTCATGGACAGCGTCACGCGCTTTGCGATGGCGTTGCGCGAAATCGGCTTGGCCGCTGGGGAACCTCCCACGACGAAGGGGTACCCTCCCAGCGTTTTTGCGGAGCTCGCAAGACTGCTAGAGCGCGCAGGACCGCGACACCATCAAGGGAGCATTACCGGGCTTTTCTCCGTGCTCGTGGAGGGAGATGACCACAACGAACCCATAGCAGATGCCGTGCGCGGCATCCTCGATGGGCACATCCTTCTCGACCGAAAAATCGCGGAACGCGGCCGTTTCCCTGCCATTAATATTCTGCGGAGTGTCTCCAGAACCCTGCCCGGATGCAACACAGACGAACAGAACGCCCTCATCGCGCGCGCGCGGAAATTGCTCGCCACCTACGAAGATATGGCGGAGCTCATTCGCCTCGGTGCTTACAAAAAAGGGAGCGATCCCAGTGTTGACGAGGCCATCTTCTTCCAAGAGGGGCTGTCCGCTTTTTTGGCGCAAAAGACCGATGAACGCTCCCATTTGGCCGAGGGATACCGCCAGCTCCAGAACATTCTGGCCTCACAAGAAGGGGATGCAGAATGACCCGCACGCTGGGAACCTTGGCGCGCGTCACGCAAAGTAAGATGGATGATCTCTGTCGGAAGGTGGCGGATCTTGAGGAGAAGAGCGCGCAGCTGCACAAGAAAATTGCGGAGTTAGATGCCTGTCGAGAGCGTGAACATCTCTTTAGTCAGTCCGCTCCAGAGTACGGATTTGCATTGGAGCATTATTTGCAAACAACACAGAAGCGCAAGAAGGAAACGGCCGAAACGCTTCAATCTCTGCAGAAGAACGTGCTCCTTCTTCGCGAAAACCTGCACACCCTTTTCGGGGAGCAAAAACGGTATGAGCTCTTAAAGGAGCGCAAGCTGTCCGAGGCACAAGCACTCCGTGAGCAGCAAGAGCGTTCTGCCCTGGACGAAATCAGCCTAGTGCACTGGCATCGCCGCGCTTCGACACCTCCACCATCCAACCAAAATCCTGCAAGCTCCAGGCCCTGAGGGATCGGTACGGGCCTTGTCCTTTTATTTTCCAGAAGCGGAGGCTGCTAGCAGGAGCAAGGCCACGATGTTAATGACCTTAATCATCGGATTCACCGCAGGACCGGCGGTATCTTTGTAGGGGTCTCCCACGGTGTCGCCTGTCACCGCTGCCTTATGGGCTTCGGAACCCTTTCCACCGAAAAAACCGCTCTCAATGTACTTCTTGGCATTGTCCCATGCTCCGCCCCCGGAAGTCATGGACAAGGCGACGAACAGGCCCGTGACAATCGTTCCTAGCAGCATGGCGCCAACGCTCTCTAATGCCGCGGTACGGTCTCCGCAGCAGAAAATCACGTAATACAAGCCCAGAGGAGCAAGGACGGGAAGAAGAGAAGGCAGCACCATCTCGCGGATGGCAGCTTTCGTGAGCAGATCCACCGCTCGCCTGTAATCTGGCTTGGCCTTTCCCTCCATAATGCCTTTGATCTCTTTGAACTGGCGGCGCACCTCTACGACGATCGCGCCCGCGGCGCGTCCTACCGCCATCATGCCGAAAGAGCCGAAAAGGTACGGAAGGAGCCCTCCCATGAAAAGCCCAACGACAATGTAAGGGTTGCTCAGGCTAAAATTCACCGTCAAATTCGGGAAATAATGCTGTAAGTCCTGCGTGTAGGTTGCAAATAGCACGAGAGCTGCCAACCCCGCCGATCCTATGGCATACCCCTTCGTAACGGCTTTGGTGGTGTTGCCCACGGCGTCCAAAGCATCCGTAACCGTCCGCACCTCCTCCGGAAGGCCAGACATCTCGGCAATTCCCCCCGCATTGTCTGTTACCGGACCGTAAGCGTCTATCGTCACCACCATTCCTGCCATCGCCAACATGGTCGTTGCTGCAATGGCGATGCCATACAGTCCAGCACTGAGGTAAGCCCCCAAGATGCTGGCAGAGATGGCGATAATGGGAAGAGCCGTGGCCTCCATAGAAACCGCCAGCCCTTGAATGATGTTGGTCGCATGCCCCGTCGTGGAGGCCTGCGCAATGCTTTTTACCGGGCGGTAGCGCGTGGAGGTGTAGTACTCCGTGATCCAGACTAGCAGTCCCGTCAGGCAGAGCCCATTAAGGGCGCAGACCACTAGGTCAAAAGACGAGAACATGTGCTCTCCACATTGGAAAGACCGCCCCGGCACGAGCGCATACTTTGTGCAGATAGTGACTCCTATGCCGGAGAGGATTCCCGCGGAAAACAGCCCTTTATAAAGCGCCCCCATAATATTCTGGTTTTTTCCTAAGCGAACAAAGAAAGACCCAAGGATCGACCCGACAATGCATACTCCCGAGATCACTAAGGGGTACCGCGTCAATAACTCGCAGTCTTCTCCCCTAAAGAAGATACTCGCAAGAACCATGGTCGCGGACAGCGTGACGACGTACGTTTCGAACAAGTCCGCTGCCATTCCCGCGCAATCTCCTACATTGTCTCCCACATTGTCCGCAATGACTCCAGGATTGCGAGGGTCGTCTTCCGGAATTCCGGCCTCGATTTTGCCGACCAGATCCGCGCCCACATCGGCGCCCTTGGTGAAAATGCCTCCTCCCAGGCGGGCAAAAATGGAGATGAGGGAGGCCCCGAAGCTCAAAGAAACCAACGCCTCAGAGATCGTGTGCAGGTCATAGGTCACTTCGTTTAGGTAGAGGTAGTAGAGTGTGATGCCGAGCAGGGCGAGTCCTACGACCAAAAAACCCGTTACGGCCCCCGCCTTATAGGCCACAGACAAAGCTGCCGCCAGCCCGTTGCGCGCTGCCTCTGCTGTCCGAACGTTGGCGCGCACGGAGACGTTCATTCCGATATACCCCGCGACTCCAGACAAGGTTGCACCGAGCACAAAACCGATGGCGGAATAGGCACCCAGGAAGGCAAACACGAAGGCTGCAATGACGACACCAGCAAGCGCAATGACTTGGTATTGTCGATTCAAGTAGGCGCGCGCACCTTCTTGGATGGCTCCTGCGATCTCCTGCATTTGTGCCGTCCCAGCGGGGACAGCAACGACGCTCCTAAAAGCAGAAAAACCGTAGCAGATGGCCAAAAGAGCGCAACCAATCACCATCCAGAGTTCCATCGTCTCCTCCACTTCCTGAAAGCGGAGCCATCGTGCCAGAGACGTATATTTTATGCAAATTTTCGGGTGTAGGGGCATCAATGTCTTTGCGACATCTGGAATAAATGGAATTTACAAGAGCTACCGAGGCATTTTTCTGCGGTCAATGCGGATTTAATACAGGGATATATCTTGGAGGATTGTACGTAAGACATGTGTAGGAACATCATCGCCTTTGTGCCATTACCAACTTAACCAAGATGTCACAAAGGCCCCGCGCTCGTAAGCGCGGTTCTCTACATGCTGGATACAGGAATGTATCTTAGAAAGTTATACGTAAGGCGTGCGTAGGGTCATCATTTTGCAGCAAAAGATCGGCATGAGGGTCGCCGTGTCCCTATCGGGGGCGGCTACTATAAACCCTAATGCAGGTCTCCACAGCTGCAAGTTATACGTAGCGCTGGTGTAGGAGTGTCCACGCTCTTGCGACAGCTAAAGTAAACAGACTGCGCAAGAGCCTCGCGGCATTGGGCCGCGGTTGATACGGGCTTAATACAAGTATTTACGGTACAGTTTTGGTCGCAAAGCCCATGTTAATGTGTCTGCTGCCTTGATGTAGGTGGCTTACTCTAAAATTGATGTATGGGGCATGTGCCGATGTGTTTGCACGCACCTCCTTGGTCGTTTTTCAGCGTTTCCTATCAATCCGTTCATTTTTCCCTTTACGACCGTAGATCTTGTTTCCTCATTTTCCTCGTTATGCGTATGCTCTCGCCATCGTTTTCCCTCCAACACACGCACATCTTTCCGGTATTCCCTCGTATGCCTCTTTTATTTACCTTTTATCAACCTATAAGATTTAGTCTGTTGTCTACATGAATGGATTAAAAGGAAAAGAATATGTCTCTGTTTAGCTCTATGAGGGTCTCTGTTGCGGGGTTTCGGGCGCAGGCGAAGAGGATGGCTGCCATAGGAGATAACGTAAGCAACAGTGACACGATGGGCTATAAAGCGCGTTCCATTGCCTTCACTCCCCAAATAAATTGCCGGGGGGGGGGGGGCAGCTCCGTTAATTAAAGAAACCTCCTCACATTCTCTTCTATCTCCTGGCAATAATAGTTTTTCTGCTTCTTTAGACAACAATAATTTCTCTTCTTCCGGTTCTGTCCCTTCTATTTTTCCAACTAGTTCTTCGGTGGAGAGCTCTAGCTTCTTCCCCCATTTTAGTCCTTTCTCCACTGCCTTGGGAGGGAATTCTGGTTCCTCCGCTGCTGCCCCCTCTAATACTGATAGAAGTTCTCGCGCTTCCTCTGGCTCTGGTCCGCTCTACTCCAGTTCCGGCGTATCCACACATACGCTGATGCATCTCCAAGCACAGGGGGAGCTGCAGCGCACCGATCAGCCCCTAGATCTCGCTTTTGACGGAGACGGTTTGCTCCTCGTCCGAGACAAAAGCAGAACCCTTGGAGGCACCAGAACAGGAGCCTTCCACCTCACCAAAGAGGGGCGCCTCCAGGACGCCAAAGGCCTTACCCTCCAAGGCTGGCCCCTGCTGCCGGAAAACGGAACCACAGAATCCTCTCATGGCACCGCAGGAATCTCCTCCACTTTCGTGCCCTTCGCTCCCCCATCTCCCTCCGCTGCCTTCATAGGCCCTCTGGGAGCCCTCGAAGACATCCAGCTTATAAAGGAAGTAGCACCCATCCCTGTTGTGGAAACTCCTCATTCTTACGGAGCTGGGTTCAGCATACAAAAGGAAGCTGATGGTTTATACTCCCTCCATAGCTTCGAGAGAGGGGATCCCGGGGACTATGTAAACAACCACAGTTGGGGAACCGTTGTGATTCAACGCACCCTTGTGGACTCTCTTGGAAACGAGCACGAAGCGGAGATGTCTGTGTTTTGGAAAGGTCAGCTCGTTGCCCTTTCTTTCAACGATCTCAGCAACGGCTCAAACATGATGTGCTACTACGCTCCTGAGATGGAGGATGGGCAGGCACAACGTTGCACTTTTGACAAAACCACGAAGCAAATGATCATTTCCTATGGAGATACCGGGGCAGAGCTCAGATTCGATTGGAGCGACGTAAAAATCTCCCAGTTTGAACACCCTCGTATTGCTACTGGAGAGACTGTACCCTGGGAACCCTCCCCAATGATCGTGGAAGAGGGAATCTTACGAATAGCAAGAGAACTAAGCTATGAGCTTAATGGAACGGAGCGTGATGCAGACTTCACCTTAGCAAGGGGCGAGGATGGCGCTGTTACGGGGTCTCTCAAAGGCCTCGGCTTTGACGTAGAGCTTTATTTCAATGGGGAGGGTCGAGTATCGGGCTATCGGTTCACAACCAATAGCGACAGTGCCGATGATCCAAGCGTGGGGGTCAAGCAAACCGGAGCTACGGTGAAGGGAGCGCACCACATGAGTTATGAAAGCGACTATGGTACCTGCAACATCGATTTGAGTGCTGTTCAGATCATCAATAGAACGGGCGCCGGCCTGAAAACAGCAAATGGGACGGTCATAAAGCCGGAAGCTCTGGAACCAGCAGCCATTCCCGAGGAGAGCAAGGAGGCATTTGCTCCTCTTTCTCCTTCCTCGGTTTCCATCGACGAGAATGGGGTGTTGAAACGCCTCATGGATGACGGAGACTGGGAACCGGTTTATCTTCTCGCCTGCTGTCAATTCGCGTCCATGAACGCTGCAGAGGAGCGCAACGGAGTCTACTACGCCACACCCGCTTCCGGAGCTCTCCGAACTGGAGTCTCGGGAAAGGATGGCATGGGGACGATCACCTCAGGCACTCTGGAGCGCTCCACCACGGATCTTGCCCACGAGCTCTCCGAAATGATCAAGGCCCAACATGCCTATGCCGCCAATACCAAAGTCCTCTCCACCCTCGACGATATGCTCACAGAGCTCGAGAGATTGTAGAGGGTTGATAAGGAAGGGAGAGGAGGTTGCAAAGGAGTGAAGGGAGAGAGTCAAGAGGAGCTGTTAGAGGAACTTGCAGAGAGGCTCGATAATACAAGACAAAGAGAGGAGTTTTCCCCTCGCTTTAACCGCTCCACAGTAAGTGGCGCGGGGCCTTTGTGACCGTATTTACACTGGATTAATGTCGCAAAGGCCCCGCGTCCTTATTGTGGAACGGCTACCGTGGGCTTAGTACAAGCGCGTTCCTTGAGAGTTTTGCTCATAACATGTGCATAAGATAGCCCACAGGCCTTACCTCAGCTAGCATCAATTTACCAGTCTGGATCCAATACAGGTCTCCACAGGTGCAATTGACACGCAACGCTGATGTAGGGTAATCGTCGCCTTTGTGACCCCATTTACATTAGACTAATGTCACAAAGGCCCCGCGGCGTTCAGCCGCGGTTAATGTGGACCTAGCGTCAGTGTGGTCCTTAGAGGTGTGTGTACAAAGTTAGGGTAGACATATCCACTGTCATGGGTTCAATACAGATATACTTCCTCATTAGTTCTAGCGTAACGCTGATGCAAGAGCATCATTGCTTTTGTGTCCTAACTAAACCGAAAAGGAGTCACAGAGGCCCCGCGTCTCTACGGGGCGCGGCTACCACGGACTTCATGCAGGCGTACCCCTCTGAAGTTTGATCTCAAGGCCTATATCTATGTGCCTACCGCTACGGGTTTGATGCAAGAGTTTTCTTAGAAGTTTTTGCACAAGGTTGCTGCAGGATCGCACATTGCCGATACAAAACTCCGTAGATGTAAGGTTGTATGTAACGCTGGTGTAGAGGGCATCCACGCTCTTGCGCCCACTGAGAGTGGGCAGAGTTCGCAAGGGCCCCGCAGCGGCTAGCTGCTGTTAAACGGCTCTCTCCCCTACAATCTCTCGAGCTCTGTGAGCATATCGTCGATGGTTGAGAGGACTTTGGTATTGGCAGCGTAGGCGTGTTGGGCACGGATCATTTCGGCGAGTTCATGGGCGAGGTCTGTGGTGGAGCGCTCCAGGGCGCCGGAGGTAATCGTGCCCATGCCGTCCTTTCCGGAGACTCCGGTTCGGAGGGCCCCCGAGGCGGGAGTGACGTAGTAGACGCCGTTACGCTCTTCTGCGAAGTTCATAGCAGCGAACTGGGCGCAGGCGAGGAGATAGATCGGCTCCCAGTCTCCGTTGTCTTTCAGACGACTCAATACGCCATGTTCATCAATGGAAAGGGAGGAAGGAGAAAGGAGCGCCATTGCCATGTCTTCCCCCGAGGTTTCCTCTCCCTCAACAGAGGTCGATGGGGAAAAGGAAGGGTCCGCTTCTTCAGACTCTTCTGCGACCTCTTCCGGCCCTGGAGGCTCGGATCCTTCAGACTCTTCGACGATCTCTTCTGGCTCTGGAGGCTCGGGCTTTATGGTAGCTCCCCCTACGACGATGTTAGAACCCGTCCTATTGATGA
>JAISAP010000051.1 GCA_031266655.1 Holosporales bacterium
TCATCAATAGGACGGGTTCTAACATCGTCGTAGGGGGAGCTACCATAAAGCCCGAGCCTCCAGAGCCAGAAGAGATCGTCGAAGAGTCTGAAGGATCCGAGCCTCCAGGGCCGGAAGAGAGTGTCAAGGAAGCGGAAGAGGCAGACCCTTCCTTTTCCCCATCGACCTCTGTTGAGGGAGAGGAAACCTCGGGGGAAAACATGGCAACGGCGCTCCTTTCTCCCGCCTCTCTTTCCATCGACGAACAGGGAGTACTGAGACGCCTCAAGGATAACGGAGACTGGGAGCCGATCTACCTCCTCGCCTGCTGTCAGTTCGCTGCTATGAACTCGGCAGAAGAGCGGAATGGCGTTTACTACGCTACTTCCGCTTCAGGAGTCCTGACGGCCGGAGTCTCCGGAAAAGACGGCATGGGGACGATCACCTCCGGAACCCTGGAGCGCTCCACCACAGACCTCGTCCATGAACTCGCCGAAATGATCCGTGCCCAACACGCCTACGCTGCTAATACCAAAGTCCTCTCAACTATAGAGGATATGCTCACAGAGCTCGAACGGTTGTAGAGGATAGAGCAATCTAGCCGCGCCCCAAGGAGATGCGGAAGCCTTTATGACATCTTATTCAGTCTAGTAAGGGTGGCGACGATATCCCTGCATCCTCCTTACGTAAACCCATCAAGTGCGTACATTTGTACTAAGGCTGTGGTAATCGCATCCCAACCTGTATCAACCGAACCCTTGTCTATAAAACGCTCCCCTCGGAACAAGCCTCCTTTCTTTTGGAAGCCTGATTCGGTAGACTCGCAGGCGCTGTGTGTCCTTAACGTAAGAGAGATTGCATGCCGGGTTCCGCGAAAGAGCAAGTGTACGACGCTCAATCCATCAAGGTTTTGCGCGGATTAGATGCGGTGCGCAAACGACCAGGCATGTATATCGGCGATACCGACGACGGCACAGGACTCCACCACATGATTTTCGAAGTGGTGGACAACGCGATCGATGAAGCTCTGGCGGGGCATTGCACCGCTACCGAGGTGACGCTGCACCAGGATGGCTCCGCCTCCGTGCGCGACAATGGCCGTGGCATTCCGACCGATATTCACGCAGAAGAAAACGTCTCTGCTGCCGAAGTCATCATGACGCGCCTCCACGCGGGTGGGAAATTCGATCAGAACGCGTACAAGGTGTCTGGCGGCCTGCATGGAGTGGGAGTCTCCGTTGTCAACGCCCTGTCGAAACGGCTTGACCTTACGATCTGGCGGAACGGGTGCGAGTATTTCATCAGTTTTTGCGATGGAGAAGCGACCGCCCCCCTCGAAGAGCACGGTCCGAGCGACGCAACGGGAACCCTTGTGCGTTTCTGGCCTTCTTCTGAGACCTTTACTTCAGTCGAATTTTCCTTCCAGACCGTGGAACACCGCTTGAGGGAGCTCTCGTTTCTCAACTCCGGTGTTCGGTTGGTTTTGAAGGATGAGCGGGCGGCGGAGCCTGTTTGCGCGGAGTTTTGCCATGAAGGGGGCGTTAAGGCCTTTGTGGAGTACTTGGATCGGGCAAAAACTGCGCTGCAGGAGACTCCTATCTACATCCGTGGGGAGAAGGATGGGATCCAGGTGGAAGCGGCCCTCGAATGGACCGATAGCTACCACGAGACGATGGTGTGCTACACCAACACGATTCCCCAACGAGATGGCGGGACGCATCTGATCGGATTCCGGAACTCCTTGACGCGGACGATGAACACGTACCTTGCGGAGGGCAATTTCACCAAGAAAGAGAAAGTTTCTCCGACGGGCGATGACGCAAGAGAGGGGCTGACCTGCGTTTTGTCCATCAAGGCACCCGATCCGAAGTTTTCTTCTCAAACGAAGGACAAGCTGGTTTCTTCGGAGGTGCGCCCCGTCGTAGAGGCGTTGGTGGGGGAGAAACTGGCGCAGTGGCTGGAGGAGCACCCGGCGGACGCTAAGCGTGTGGTTCAGAAGATCATTGAGGCGGCAGCAGCGAGAGAAGCGGCACGGCGTGCGCGCGAGCTGACACGCAAGAAAGGGGTTCTGGAGATGACAACCCTTTCTGGCAAGCTCGCGGACTGCCAGGAGCGGGATCCTGCGCAGAGCGAGCTCTTCCTGGTTGAGGGAGACAGCGCGGGAGGATCCGCCAAACAGGGGCGAGATCGGAAATTCCAGGCAATTTTGGCTCTGAAGGGCAAGATTCTCAATGTGGAGCGTGCGCGGTTCGACCGCATGTTGGCGTACGCAGAGATCGGGACGCTTATTTCGGCGCTGGGCACGGGCATTGGTCCTGAGGATTTTTCTGCGGAAAAGGCGCGGTATCACAAGATCATCATCATGACCGATGCGGACGTGGATGGAAGCCATATTCGCACGCTCCTCCTGACCTTTTTCTTCCGTCAAATGCGTCCTCTGATCGACCTGGGGTACCTCTACATTGCGCAGCCTCCCCTTTACAAGGTGAAGAAAGGGACGCAGCAGATGTATCTGAAAGATGAGAAGTCGTTGGGTGCGCACCTGATCGACTCCAGCATTGAGCAGGCTCGTCTGGAGGGAGCGGGCGGCACTTTGTCTGGCAAACTTCTCAGGAATTTTCTTTCTCTGGCGGAACGTTTTCGCTCCCATCTGAACATTTTGGATTTCAAAATTGGCAAGCCGCTGGTTTTGGAGCAGCTAGCGCTTGCAGGCTTCTTCCTGGAGGCTAGCAGCCACAATACAGAGACACTTCTCACGCGTCTTACGCAAGCGCAGGGAGGGAGCTGGCAATGTTCTGAGGAGGATCTGGACTTTACTTTCCTTCGGACCGATCGGGGCGTGACGGAGACGGTTCGAGTTCCTAAGGTGCTGGTTGGGAGTCCTGATGCGCGGGCGGTACACACGTATGCGCAGGAGCTGCAAGCCCTGATGGGCGGGGAGCGCGCGACTTTGTTCTTCAAGGATTGGTCTGTTTCCGTTTGTTCGCCGCTCCAGGCAGCAGATCTTTTCTTGCTTCAGGCTCGCAAGGGGATGACGGTCCAGCGTTACAAAGGGCTGGGAGAGATGAATCCCGATCAGCTATGGGAGACCACGCTTGATCCGACCGTGCGTTCCCTTCTTCAGGTGCATTACAAAAGCGCTGAGGAGGCGGGTGATATTTTTTCGATGCTCATGGGAGACGTTGTGGAGCCTCGTCGCGACTTCATTCAGGAGAACGCGCTGAGTGTGACGAATTTGGACATTTAGGGGGTCACTCTTCTCGGCTATGAGGAGAGGAGGAAAATGCATTTGAGAGACTTTGTGTGGTTGGTGTGTTGCAAAGTTTTTAACATCGGCACATCTTCTTCGTTGCTCATTGAGATTTCTGGTCGATGCAACGCGCGGTGCAAGTATTGTTGTCGCGGGACGGGGAATCACGAAAGTTCCCTTCCTTTCATGCCGGCGGAGAAATTTGAGGCGATTCTTTCCCATTTAAAGGAAATTGGTGTTCTTCAGAGGTGGCATGGGACTGTTGAGCTGCATAACTGGTCTGAGCCGACGTTGAATCCCGAGATTGACAAGATTCTCGCTATTCTGCCCCGATATCGGCAAAAGGGGCAGCTTTCGTCGAATTTTATCGCTCCTTGGGAGCTTGCTCCTGAGAGCTACCACAGCCTATCGACGGTCATCTTCTCTTTATGTTCCTTACAAGAAGACCGCTATCGGGAGATCTACGGAGCGGATCTACACACAACGCTGGACCATTTCCGAGAATTCTTGGAGAAGAGAAAGCGACACAATCCCAAGATTCGGGTTGTCATTCACTGGTTGCAATACCAATTTAACCTAGATGAAACAGACGCAGCGCGGAGGTTTTTCTCCGGTCTTGTCTTCGAGGGTCTGTGTTTTCGAGAATATCGCGCGTACCTGAACGATTTGCAGGGGCATTTGAGCTACTGCCGGAGTGGAGGAAAAGAGATTGAGGGATATTCTCTAGAAGGAACGAAGAAAGACATCGATTTTGAAAGAGTAGAGCGCATATGTGCGAACTCTCCTCCGAGATTTTCTTGTGGGATGAAGGGGCCGTCTTTCCTGGTGATTACGGAGGAGGGGCAACTGGCTCAGTGCTGCATGGTCACTTCGAAGCACGCTGAATACCGGCTTGGAGATATCTTAACGATGAGCAAGAAGGAGATTGTTCGACGCAAGAAAAGCTGTGCGCTGTCTCTCTGCCGGGAGTGCGAAGAATGTGGCTTTGCCCATTTCTTCGCAGGAGGCAATGAGTGCGAGGCATCGACGCGGGACCCTCCAGCCGCGTGAGGGAGGGGCGGGGGGAGCCTACGGAGGGATTTGGCTTACGTCAAGCGGTGTGTTTCTCGGGGGAGCACCCTGCAGCGGTACGTGCCGCTTCTTCTGCAGAGGGATACGCAGTTTTCCATTTCTATGATGCCATCTTGGAATGCTCCGTGGATTCGCCTGACCTAAACAGCTGCGCCGTTCCCCCCTTCCCCTTGAGAGTTGTTGGTGCTACGAAGGTGGACGGATTGAAGGTGTATCGTGAAGGTAGCGAATTCTCAAAAACGTTGAAAACTAGGCATAAGGCCTGTCGTTTAGTGCGTCGCAAAGGGCGCATTTACGTGATCAACAAAGTCAATCCACGGTTCAAAGTTCGGCAGGGATGAGAGGCTGGTGCAGGCGCTCGCGCATGTGTTTTTTTTCTTTTGTAAGCTAATTTTAGAAGGACAATCGGCATGAAGCGGTTATGGCGTTGGTCGTTAGAGAGCTATGGCGTTCTGCTCTCTCTCTGCATTGTGTATCCCGTTTTGTTCTTTCTCCGGAACAACTCGCACATGTTCCGAGTGAGCGAGATTGCTGAGTCTCTGGGGCTGGTGCTTCTCTGCTGTTTACCTTTGTTCCTGATCGATGTTCTTGCACGCTCTCTGAAGCTTTCCGGCTGGAAACAGAAGCTGCTGGATGTCTGTGCCGTAGGAGTTGGCCTGACGGTGATTGTCATTACGGTGGTTCAGCCTGCACTTCACTATTGGTTCATCTCCCTTTGCGACAATGTTCGGTTACGGCATATCGTCTGGTGTTTACCTTCTCCGCTATTGAGCTTGCTAGCGCTGAGGTGGCGGAAGAAGTTCGCGACGGTTTCTATTCTAATCCTCAGCGTTGTAGCGGTGCTGGTCACGATTCAGCGGGAGTACCGTAGTGCTCAGATCGATCGCAAGATCCTAGGCCCCGATTTTTGCAAGCCGCTACCTATTACCTTTAAGAAGAAGCCTAATGTTTATCTCTTCTTTTTGGAGTCTTACACGGACAACAAGAGTTTGGAGGAGATTTATCACACCTCCTCGGCGGAGCTGATGCAGTGCCTTGATAAACAGGGGTTCACCGTTCTGGATAGTTGCTTTGCTAATTACTGTACCACACTCCCGAGTCTTTCTTCTGTTTTCCTGATGGAACACCACTATTATCAGCCAACGGCAGGAGATTCGGATATTTCTCGAGGCTTGTATCGAGTGCTCAATGGAGAGAATCCCGTTGTTCAGACATTTAAGGCTCATGGGTATCGGATTAATGCGATGGATTGCGGTCGCGGTCATGTTTCGAGGGGGGATTCAAGTGTGGATGCGTATTTTTGTGCGCATCCCGAGAGACGGTTTAAGGACATACTTCCGTATTACCGGCTTAGGGAAGTTTTGGGGAATCTTGGACTGATTACGGAAGAAGAAGGGGACGAGTATCCTGAATTTCTTCTGATAGACACGGAGTTTCTTCTTGCTCGTCTTCGCCAGCAGCAAGAAGAGAAAGTTCCTCAATTTTATTGCATCTATGCAGGAGCTGGACATTCATCGTGCAGCCTTTTTTTCGAGGAACCAGAGCGTCTTGATCGGCACGAAATAGAGATTTATCCGGGAGCACCTCGGTTTATGGAAGAGACTTACCCAAGAGCGCGTCGGGAAGCGGATCGAGAGCTTATCAGAGTACTGGAGATGATTCACGAGCATGATCCGGAGGCGTTGGTGATTCTCATCGGCGATCAAGCGCCCCACCGTTACAACGTACTCGACTATGGCTGGGAAGGGGATGTCAATGCGCGGATTCGCTCCTGGGGGATTGAGCCGAGCTTGGTAGCAAGGGATAACGTGGCGGTATTGTGCGCCATCAAATGGGGATTTTCTCCTCGGTACTTCACCAAGGAAACGGTTGTGAGTCATGTGAACCTTATTCGTTTACTCTTCGCAGGACTCGCTGAGAATCCTTCCATCCTCGAGAACTGTGTCCAGAATATCTCTTTAGTCTCCGCTAACATCTTCAGTTCCAACCGGCTCTACCTTGTAGCTGAGGAGAACAAGCTTGCTTCCGAGTGGAAGAAATTTACTTT
>JAISAP010000054.1 GCA_031266655.1 Holosporales bacterium
TGCAAATGCGCCTTGTCGAGTTCTGCTCCAACAAGAAGAAGCCTTCCTTTCCTCATAGGAGCCCCACCTCCAAAGACTCTACACACGGTCATTACTCCACTCTCAAAACCTCTAGCAAAAACCGAAGTCAAAGGGAAGGAGATGGCGGGTATCCACTTAGGAAAAAAGAAGGTGGATTCTTTCTGAGATCCAAAGATCAAGCTTCCGTCCCCATATTTTTGTAGGTTTGCACGTGGCTGATGTCGAGGGATCGGAACTTTTTGAGTGTGGGGTAGTATCGGAGGAAGAGGGGAAAACAGTCGCGGTATTCTGTTAGCAGATCTCGAAACCTGCAAAGATAGAGAACACACAGAACGTAGAATCCCCACCGCTTGGGACGATCGGTCCACTGTGTCGGAACAACCGCTTCCGGAAAGAACCTAGCTATAGGATCGCGGAAGAAAAACCGGGGAATCGAGATCTCATACCCCGAGAGAAGGCCTTTATAGTCGATAAAGTCTGGATTCGGACCGTTTGTTAGCACCTTCTGCTTGCCGGATACAGCGAACGCATTGCCCCAAAAGGTGCTCTCTCGGAGGGAAGGGTTGTAGGTAAGGCCCAGGAACGCACTTAGGGCTTTCATGACCGCATCAAAATGCTGATGCAGATCTGGAGTCTTGAGCATAAAAACAGGGCAACCAGAGGAGAGGGTGAAGTATACCTGATTCCAGAAAAGCACTCTGTGTATAAGGAAAAGAATGAGTGCATGAGGAGACCAACGACGTTCTCCCCGCGTTGATTCTAGCTCATAGATAGGGTTCCGAATAAGACTGATAAACCGTACCTCTGGAAAATCCTGGAAGATCTTCTCTGGATCAGGCATGTAGGCAACTCTCTCACCTTGAGGTTTCCTCTCCATACAAACACTTGCCACGGCGCCATGGAAATAGGCGAGTATCAGTTTGAGATTTTCTATCTTTCTCCCTCGCAGCAGGAACAAAGCAATATGGAAGAGCAAGAAGTACTCTCTGCGTCCACAGGGTCCATAAGTCTGGCACAGAGAGAAGAAAAGAGCGCAAAACGCCTCACGGTCAATCTCACACATTGCCTTGCGGACGCCCTCTGGATCGAACCATCTTTTCAAGTCAAAAAGATAGGCGGTATTCCGAACGACCAGATCCAGGTAGGTCTCAGGAGATAATACTGCGTCATCGTGCGAATAAAAATCGTATACCCAGAGCGTTGGTGCAGTCGCCACCTCTTCGTGCTGATCAAAAAGACCATGGAGAAAAACACTTCCCGCCATCCCCGATCTTACCAGAACGGCAACCTGGACGCGGTCCATGACAGAGCAGAGCTCCTCCCGTGAGAGGCTGGCCGTCATGGATGCAGCTCCCCCAGGAGCAGCCCCCTCTTAGAACGCAGATAAACGCCCAACACAGCGCTAAAACACCCACGCCGGGGGGGGAAGCCGATGTATGGGCTTGTAGACGCACAGAACGCAGCGTTTGGCTCAGTGTTCACGAGAGAATCCGATTCACAAAAACTATGTTCTCCCATGGACCACTCCCTTTCACTTATTCTCATGGAAAACCTAGCACCAAACATTCCACGCACAGGGACCACCTCGCCTTGTGCATTCTTAACAAAGACTGATTCCGAAGAAAAGGAGGAGACCGTTTGACAAGAGACAAAGTCGCTCTGATTGTGCGCCGCATGGGTGGGTGGACTAGGCCGGTGGAGACGCCCCTTCATGTGCGGGTGACCAACATAAAATCTCGTGATCTATGTCCCCCTCCATCCAAAAGAGATGGCTCTCAAGAGCGTCCAACCAGATAACCACTGGAAGCTCGAATCACATGCTGGGTGTTTCTCACAGAAGGTGCTTTCCATTCCACTTGAAAAACTATTCCCACTGGAAAATTCCACTCCCACTCCAAGAATCGCCCCACCTTCCCTAGTGATTGGGAAAAAATGTGGCTACTATCTTCTGGGCAGGTTGGGAGCAAGAGGATGAGAAGCACCGTAGCGACCATCCTTTTCTTGTTTGCTATCTCAGAGAGTTGGGCTGCATCCCCAGAGAGCCATTATTGGGTGGTGGATCACATAAAGGTGGAAAGTCAAGACGCGAGTGCCGTTTCTGCGCGCGAAAAAGCCTTGATAGGAGGCCAACGACAAGCGTTTCTCAAACTCCTCTCTCTCCTCTCCATCTCGGCAGAAGCGAGAACCCGCCTCACACAGACCAAAGACTCAGAAATTTTGCCGCTTATTTTCGATTTTTCCGTTCAGGATGAATTGCTGGCCCCCGGCAGCTACCGCGCCCTTCTCCGGTACCGCTTCCCCAAAGAAGCTGTGGCGCAATGGTTGAAGAAAAAGCATGTTTCTCTACAGGACTCCTCTTCTTCCTCTGAAACCACCTCTCCCCTCGAGAAAGCGCTCACGGAGGCGTTTGGACCGGAAGAGAGCACCCCCCTTCCTCCACGCGCTCATCGGGAGCGTCAGGACAATGCGGTGGAGGAAGAAGTGTTCGTGGAGATCCCGGTGGGACGTCTCATGCGCTGGTTTTCTATCGCGCAACGTCTCGAGGGTCTGCCGCATCGCCTGCATGCGTTCTCTCAGAATTGGATCGTATTGCGCGTCTCTCCCGACTTTTTGAAGGAAAAAGATACGCTGAAATCCCGGGGGTTTCTCCTGAAGTCGCTAGAAGGAACCTGGCGTCTCCTGTGCTCAGGAGAGGACTAAACACGGTATGCCTTTGGCGTTTCTCCCCAACCTCCTTTCCCTTTTCCGCCTGATAGGCGCCTTCGCCCTGCTCTGTTCCATCACCTCTCCCTGGGCGCTTTTCCTCGTCTTCTCCCTGATCAGCGCCTCCGATTTTTTCGATGGATGGGCAGCGCGACGTTTTGGAGGCGTGTCCACGGTCGGGCGGCTGCTGGATCCCCTAGCCGACAAATGCTTGGCGGGATGCACTTATTGTCTGCTGTGGAAGCTAGGGATGGCCCCTCTTTGGCTTGCGCTTCTCATCATCGCGCGGGATGTGGGGATTGTCTGCGGTGTCCTGTATCTGTGGACGCGGAGGGCTCTGCGCTCTCCCACAGGATCCATGGTGAGCCCCATTCTTCTGAGTAAGGTCAACACCTTTTTCCAATTCCTCTACGCATGGTTGGCCTTAGGTGCTCACGTGGGTCTCTGGGCCTTTCCTTTTGAGTACGGCACTTGCGTGGTGGCACTTTTTACCATCGCTTCCGGGATTTCCTATTTGGAGATATTGTATCGTTGGCCCTATGAGTAAGGACAGTACCCAGAGGGGGATTTTGGTATTTTGTGCGGCCGTAGGCGTTTTATACCTTTATTTTTTTCAAGAAGTTCTCCCGTTTACGATCAGCTTGATTCTTGCCTATAGCCTCAGCCCTTTGATGGAGCGCGGTCAGCGCTTCCTCCCCTCGCGCACGGTGCGCGCTCTGAGCGTGATCGTGGGACTGTTCCTCCTATGCTGGATCGTCTTTTCTTTGATCCTTCCCAGTCTGGAACAAGAACTCTTCAAGTTGATTGCAAGAGCGCCTTCCGCCTTTGCCTACCTGTCCCTTCCGGAAAATCCCGTGTGGAACGACTGGGCTGACAAACTCCCGGGGGGCGTGGGGAAATTCCTATCAGAAGAGAGAAGGCTGGCCTCCCAGCATTTTCTTGAGAAGCTCCCGCAGATCTTTTCCTCTGTCGTCTCTGGAGGTGTGGCTCTGGCGGGCCTTGTCTCGACGCTTTGCCTGATCCCGATCCTCCTCTTTTACTTTCTTCGGGATTGGCCCCAGATCGTTGGCAAGACAGAATCTCTTCTCCCCCATCCGATGCGAACAGTCGTCCAAGAGCTCCGTCCGCGCGTACGGTACAGGCTGGGACGGTATGTGCATGGACAGTTCCTGATTGCCCTCATTCTAAGCGGTTACTATAGTAGCGGCTTTTTTGTCATTGGCATCGATTCTCCAGTGTTATTAGGGGTAATTGCTGGATTCCTGTCCTTCGTTCCTCTGGTTGGGGCGCTCGTCCTCTTCTTGTTGACGCTTTTGATCTGCACGGCGCAGTATGCCAGCCTGGGGAAGGCTATCGGACTAGCCGGGCTTTTCCTCAGTGCGCAGCTTCTAGAGACACATTACCTGTATCCACGCTTTATTGGCAAAAAAGCAGGCCTGCATCCCGTGTGGGTCCTGCTCGCTCTCCTGGCAGGTTTTCGATGGGGAGGAGCCCTCGGGGTGATCTTCGCTATCCCAACCGCCTCTGCACTCAGTGCCGTTTTGATCTACGCGCAGGAGCGCCTTCTTACATCTGCGCTCTTCCGGGAACCATCGTGAATGCAGCTTGTTCTTGACTTTCCCCCTTGCCCAGGAGCTCCTTGGAAGGGATTTATTCCGGGAACCGCCAATCAGGAAGCGCTTTCTTGGCTCCGATCCTGGCCACACTGGTCCAACTATGGGCTAGTGTTGCAAGGCCCTCCCAGCTCGGGGAAGACCCATCTTGGGCGTTTATGGCAAGAGATTGCTGGCGCCCGCCTTTTGACTCGGGAAGATCAAGCCACCCCTCCCACGTCCCTAGGAGACCAGCCCATTCTCATCGATGGAATTTCAGGGGAATCCTGGGAGGAGACCTGGTTTTTCCATTTCCTGAATGCGCGCAAGCATCTTTCTGCCGGGCTCCTGATTCTGGACCGGCAGGCGCCGGCAGCTTGGCCCTTTGCAACGAAGGATGTTATTTCTCGATGCAGAGCGCTTCCTCTGATCTCCATAGCGGAGCCCGATGAGGCCTTGGTAGCGGCACTCTTGCTGGCCCTTTTCCACAAGCGCGGGATCACTATATCGTCGGAAGTTGTGCAATTTCTCTCCTTGCGTCTCGAGCGCACATATACTGCGATTTTACGCGCGATAGAGCTTTTGGATGCGCAATCCCTCCAAAGTGGGCGGCCTCTTACCGTTCCTTTTCTGCGCGAAATGGAGGGGATTTTGCCGTGAAGTTTCTCGATCACGCTAAAGTATATCTGAAGGCAGGAGATGGAGGGCGAGGCTGCCTTAGTTTCCGCCATGAGAAATTTCTTGAATTCGGCGGGCCTGACGGAGGCGATGGAGGAAAGGGAGGCGATGTGATTGCCGAGGCAACGCACAACCTGAACACGCTGGTGGATTACCGCTACCAGCAGCATTTTCGCGCTAAAAACGGGCAAGGTGGCCAAGGGCGGCAGAAAACGGGAGCCCATGGTGCTGATGTTGTGCTGCGGGTCCCCGTTGGGACACAGGTGCAAGAGGAAAAGACAGGTCTGCAGTTGGCGGACCTAACGCTCTCCGGGGAGCGGGTTGTTCTCGCGCGCGGAGGGCGCGGAGGGCGCGGAAATGTGCGTTTTAAAACCTCCACCAATCGCGCACCCACCCAAACCGATCCGGGGGAAGAGGGAGAGGAACTTACCATCTGGCTCCATTTGAAACTGATTGCGGATGCCGGGCTCATTGGTTTGCCCAATGCGGGAAAATCCTCTTTCCTTAAAGTGGCGACACGTGCGCATCCCAAAATTGCTCCGTATCCTTTCACGACCCTCCATCCGCAACTGGGGGTGGTACTCCATAAGGGACGGGGATTTGTCCTTGCGGACATTCCAGGCCTGATCGAAGGAGCCCATCAAGGTGTCGGTCTGGGCGATCGTTTCCTGGGGCATATCGAACGCTGCCGTGTCCTGCTCCACATTATCGACGCTACCCACGAAGACGTTTGGGGTGCATACCAAACGGTTCGCAAAGAGCTCTCTGCGTATGATGCAACCCTGATAGACAAAAAAGAGTGGGTGGTTCTCAACAAAAAAGATTTGCTCTCTTTGGAAGAATTGGACCGAAAAAGGAGAGAGTTGGAGGCGCACCTCCCTTGCCCGCTTTATGCACTCTCCACAAAAACAGGGGAGGGAATTGCCCTGCTTTTTGACTCTTTACTTCCGGAGATGCTTCCGCCTAGAATGGGGGACGCGAAAAGTCTTTCTGGAAAAGCATGAGAATCCTTGTCACAGGTGGAGCTGGGTTTATCGGAAACCATGTTGCTCTTCGGCTTTTGGAAGGAGGACACGAGGTTCTCAGCATCGATAACTGCAACGATTATTACGATCCCGCGTTGAAAGAAGCGCGCTTAGCGCGGATGAAAAACTTTTCAGCTTTTGAGAATAAAAAAATAGACCTTAGTGATGGTGTAGGAATCCGAAACCTCTTTTCCTCCTTTCAGCCAGAAGAGGTCATCCACCTCGCCGCACAAGCGGGTGTTCGATATAGCGTTACACATCCAGAAGCTTACATCTCTTCCAATTTAGTGGGGTTTTTCCATGTGCTAGAGGGTTGTCGTCACGGAAAGGTGCAACATCTGATTTATGCCAGTAGCAGCTCAGTGTACGGAGCCAATACCTCGCTCCCGTTTTCCGAAAAAGATCCGGTGGATCATCCCCTTACCTTATATGCGGCGACCAAACGTTCCAATGAGGTGATGGCGCATGCCTACAGTCACCTCTACCAAATTCCCGTGACAGGGTTGCGTTTTTTCACGGTCTATGGCCCCTGGGGGCGGCCTGACATGGCGCTTTTTAAGTTTACGAAGGATATTCTCGAAGACAAACCTATCGTTTTGTACAACAATGGGCAGATGCGACGGGATTTTACTTATATCGATGATATCGTTTCTGGTGTTCTCGCCGTTAGGACGTGTGTTCCGGAGGCTACACAGGGAAAATCGCAGGCGGATCGGAGCACAGTGGCTCCTTATAGAGTTTACAATATTGGAAATAGCGCTCCTGTAGAGCTTATGGATTATGTGCGAGCTATCGAAAAGGCGCTTGGGAAGAAGGCGCGATCCACAATGGCGCCGATGCAGCAAGGAGATGTGCCGGCAACGCATGCCAACACGACGGCTTTGCAGGAAGAATTCCATTATGCTCCTCACACCTCGGTGGAAGAGGGGGTGCGGTATTTTATTAAATGGTATAGAGATTTTTACAAGGTTTAGGATTCTTTGGTGAAAAAGTATCGTTTTTATCAGGCGCTTTTGAAGTATCGCTTACTCCTAAGAAGAAAGGACAAAGTTCTGATATTTTCGGTTTTTATCCTCTCGCTTGTGATCGCTTTATTCGAGATGGCAACGGCGGGTGTGGTGGCTCTTCTTGCGCAAGCGGTCCTGAGTCCTGAGACGGCTGCAGGGCACCTTAAAAAAGTCCTAGACTTTCTTCGTATAGACACTGTTCTTTCAGCAAGACAGGCTTTTTCCGTCTCCGTACTTGGATTCTGTGGAATCTATCTTGTAAAAAATGTGTTGGGAATCTTCGAAATCTTTTTTCGTAGAGCTATTATCATGAACATCGGAATTGCTGCTCGAGAGCGCATTCTGAGCTCCTATTCGAACATGGACTACGGTCTGTATCTTACACGCAACTCTTCCTTTCACGAGAGTGTTGTCAGTAGTGCTGGTACAGCACTCACGGGTCTTTTATCGGTATTTTCGGCCCTTTCAGAGTTTTTGATTGTTGTCGGTCTTTGCTCTTTTGCCACCTACTCGAGCCCTATCGTTTCCGTTTTTGTTCTTGTCGTAGCTATAACTTTTGGAATTATCCAAGGAAAGATTCTGGCTCCCTACGTTACTCGCGTGGGAGAACGTCTTCTTGAGCTCGGTCAACGGGGAAGTCAGGCTCTCTATGAATTCTTCCATGCGTTCAAAGAAACGCTGCTTCTTGGAAAACGTGAGTACTTTATTGACGTCTCTCAGGAGTATTTCGAGCAGTCCAGCCGACTGGGTGCAATCAGTGAGTCTGTGAAAGAAATGCCGCGTTTTCTGGTCGAATTGCTGTTTGTCTGTGTCTTTGGAGGAGTCGCGTATCTTGCTAACCCAGAAGGCGTTCATTCTTCCTCTCTCGCCTCTAGTCTCGGGGGATGTTTCTACGTGGGGTTCCGCCTGCTGCCGAGTTTTAGCAGAATTTTGACTTATCTTTCCACGTTTGAGCAATTTATTCCTTATGTAGAGTTGGTGCACGAGGAATTTCAAAAAAATATTGACGACGATTTCTTTACCTCCTGCCCTCAGCTTACGTTTGATCGGAGCCTCTCGCTGACAGACATCAGCTTCCAATACCTGAATACGGAGAGAGAAGTATTATCCAATGTCTGTTTGGAAATTAGGAAAGGAGAAATTCTCGGATTTGTTGGGACAACTGGATCTGGAAAATCGACGCTGGTCGATATTATTCTTGGTCTTTTGAAACCTTGTCGCGGAGATGTGCTCTTAGATGAAAAGTTTTCTGTCTCTTCTCCGGAGTGGCACCGGAAAATTGGGTATGTCCCGCAATCCCTTTATCTCATTGATGGCACCATTGCTGAGAACATTGCTTTCGGATGCGCGCAGGCGGACCCAACACGCCTGAAAGAGGTGATCCTCCAGGCGCAGTTGCAGGGGCTGGTCAACACCCTTCCTGAGAAGGAAAATACGATTGTTGGAGAGCGAGGGATTCGCCTCTCCGGAGGAGAGCGGCAGCGGATTTCTATCGCACGCGCGCTGTATATACAACCTGAGGTGTTGATTTTCGACGAAGCGACTTCTTCTTTGGACTCTCCCACGGAGGAGCGCATCATGAAGACGATCTACGAAATTTGCGCAGGGAGGACGGTTATTCTCGTTGCGCACCGCGTAACCACCCTCAAAGGTTGCGATCGCATCGCCGTCATGGAGAAGGGTCGGATTAAAGAAATTGTTTCCTACAAAGAGCTCATGCTTCAGCATGCTTAGATGCCGTCTTTCAGAAGGGACCAAGAGTGCCCCTAAATGGCTGGGCGAGGACCAGGGGTTTGTACGCAGTGCTGAAGGAAGATCATCGCCCTTGCTACCACTGAAATAACCAGGCTAGCATCTCCTTTGCCACTTGACCAGATTAGGCAATAAACTGAGGAGACTCTCGCCCTTGCTATGATACCAAAACTCACGCTCCTTCAAGTGCAAAAGGAAGACATCGCCTCTTAAGTCAACTAAACTCAACGCCTCTTTGCACAGCTCCAGAAAGGCCTCAATACCGTTCATAAGGCTCTTGCCTTATTGCTCTCTTCATTCTTCCCGTCTTTTAAGCTCTGCGAGCTTTGTCGATACAGGTCTCCACAGGTGCAGGTTATGTGCAACGCGGATGTAGATGCATCGTCGCTCTTGCAACAGCTCAAATAAATAGAGCTCCCTCCTAGCATCTTTTTTTGTCACTTGACCAGATGAATCAACAAACTGAGGAGATCTCTGTCTCTGTTATGAGGCCGGAACTCACACTCCCCCAAGTGCGGAAGGAAGACATCGCCTCTTAAACCGTTGAACTTCGCACAACGCCTCTTTGCACAGCTCCAGAAGGCTATAACGCCCTTAAGAAGATCTTGCCCTTGAGCCCGCTGCTGCAAGGAAGGATGCGACGAGGGTTCTCGCCATACACGACCGATCCGTCGAAGTTCTCCTCCATTCAACGCATTGGCCCTTTAAGAATCTCTTCCTGAATAACAGGCATCAGTGCTTCTTTCGAGCTGTCCAGAACAATGCTGTAGGTCTCCTTACCCTTTTCAAACAGGTCTTCCGCAAAACAAGCAAATGAGAAAGAGCAGACCTAAAGGGTCCCATAGAGGTGGCAACCAGACTATGTCAAAGTTGCAGAGGTGAGCTTCTTCTCTCGCACTTCCATCCCTCCTCCAGTTTCTGCAGAACGTCCCGCAAACCCAACACCGGAGTCTTTCCTGCTGCTCCACGACCTCTCTTGCCCCGACCTCTCTTCGTTCAAAAAGACCTCTCATCAAGCTCAAAGATACCAAAATCCCGAGAATTCTCCTCAAAACTCTGCTGCACTATTAATTCCCGAAAGTGCTTGTAGATCAGGTTGATCGTGTCCCACCTTACTGCGGACAATTACCTCGCAGAACTTGCCGACATGCTCCCACAGAAACACGCCAAAATTCCGTGTTTCTCATAAGACCCTAACCAACTGAATATCAATATGT
>JAISAP010000024.1 GCA_031266655.1 Holosporales bacterium
GTCTCAAAGGATTGCTTCTGAGAGGCAGCGAGAGATTCTGCCGCAGTCTGAAGCGCGCTTCTGTAAGAAGGAACGGTTAGAAGTTGCGCGACCTCCCTGCTCAAAGAGGCGATATCGGTAATCTGAAGAACCGCTTTTTGGCACAGAAAAGCATCCATTATTTCCTGGTGATGCTCCATATGGGGCCCACAGATCAGGGCGCAGTGGAGTTGGGCGGGCTCTATGAGGGTATGCCCTCCCGCCGGCACAAAAGACCCCCCGACAAACACGACTTCTGCAAGCTTATAAAAAAGCCCAAGTTCTCCCAGCGTATCTACAATATAAATTTCCTTTGCAGGATCCGGCAGTTCTCCTCGCGACCGCAGGGCGAAGGCCAGCCCTTTTGCTTTACAAAAACGCTGAATTTCTGCGGCACGACGGGGATACCGTGGAGCGATGATCGTCAGGAGGCCAGGGAGAGCGTGCTTCACCTCCTGGTGCGCACAAAGCAGCCCCTCTTCCTCCCCCGCATGCGTGCTTGCTGCCAACCATAGAGGCCGATCCGACACTGCTTGGCGGAGAGGAGGAGCGATGCTTGTTGTTTCCAGGAAGAGGTTCTTGAGGGATTGACGCGTTGCATAAGGCAAACTCCAACAGACTGGTTGTGAATGACGAGAATCCACGCCACACCTTTCTTCGCAGCAGTGGGCGCAAAGAAAGGATCTGCTTTAAGGGCGTTATAGCCTTCTGGAGCTTCGCAAAGAGGCGGTGCTTTCCTCTTGCACCCGAAAGAGTGTGAGTTCAGCTATAACAGCAGAGGCACAAATCTTCTCAGTCTATGGACTCATCCGGTCAAGTAACAAAAGAGAGGCCAGTCTACGGCCAGTACCCAAACGCCAAAAGAAAGGAGCTCGATCAATCCAGGGCTAGGCGGGAACCTTTGCTTTCCTCCCAGAGATCCTTAAGATTTGGCCTCTTATGGCATGCGTAGTGAGCAACAGGAGCGCTCCAAGAATGCAAAAGCAAAGGATTTTGGGAAGGCTTTGTGCATTTGCTGCGGGAGCGCTCAGTATCCTTTCCGGAACCGAAGCGATGGCACCGCCTCGGGAAGAGTGCTCTGATGGATTCTCCTCTCCCAGAAAAGCGATCCTTTACAAGGGGAGGTTCATAGCATTTACTGCACTTAAAAACGACATGGTTTCACGGATGAACACGGGGGTGCCGCTACGGTCCCTGGCCATTCCCAAGAGTGTGAAAGTACTTGAGCAGCATTGTTTCCGAGGATGCGGATTTCTCGCATACGTTGCCTTTGAGGCTGACTCTCGGCTCCAAAAAATGGGGGAATATGCTTTTGTTGGCACCAGCTTACGATCCATGTGTCTTCCGCCAGGCGTAGAAGTACTGGAACAATCCTGTTTTGGGAATTGTGTATCTCTCCGCTCTTTTACCTTTGAGGGGGATGCGAAGCTTGTAAGGATAGGAGTGGCCGCCTTCTGTGGCACCAGCTTACGATCCATGTGTCTTCCATCAGGCGTGGTAGCACTTGATGCAGCTTGTTTCCAAGACTGCCGATTTCTTAAAGCGGTTATCTTCACGGAGGACTCTCAGCTTCGAACGATCGGGCCATTAGTATTTGCCAATACAGCAAATTTAGGCATTATGGACCTTCCAAGCGAGGTAGTTTTCTGGAATCGCGAACCAGACGGAACCGTTGCCAGCAGCTGTGCGTTTAGCGGTTCTGGTGTTCTCGCAATAGGCGTCGAAGGGGTGCCAGCAGATCCCTACGAAGGAGCCTACACAGGGACGAGCATTCTACGACGCTTAACGATTCCATCCAACGTTGAAGGGATCATAGCCCGCTGCTTCGAAAACTGCGCAACTCTTAGCACCGTCGATTTTGCGCTGGGCTCTCGGCTCCGAACGATTGGGGGAGAGGCTTTTTCCAGATCTGGTGTGCAGTCCGTTGCTTTGCCCGCGTGTGTAGAGACGATCGGAAGAGAGTGCTTCGCACGCTGCTTATCCCTTTCTTCCATCACCTTTGGGGTAGGTTCCCAGCTCCGCGCTGTCGGAAACGAAGCGTTTATCTACGCACCACTTAAGTGCGTCCATCTTCCCTATGGAGTAGGTCTTGGGCGTTGCGTGTTCGCTTATTCTAGCGTCAGCGAAATATGGGTCGGAGGTGTTCCAGCGCCTCTCTTCAGAGGAGCCTACGCAGGTACTAGAGCTCTACGACACTTAACGATCCCACCGAATGTCCAAGTGATCGTAGTTTCCTGCTTTGAAAACTGTGCACCTCTTGAGGTTGTGGATTTTGAGAATGGTTGTCGGCTGGAGAGAATAGAAGAACGCGCTTTTGCCAATTCTGGTTTGTTATCTGTTCGCCTTCCCGCAAGTACGACAGTCATTGGTTCTGAGTGTTTCTATAATTGCACATCTCTTGTCTCCTTCGCCTTCGAGGGAGGTTCCTGGCCTCAAACAATTGGGGAGGCAGCTTTCGACGGTGTTCCCGTGCGGATCGTCTCTCCGAACGGCAAGGTATACAACAACGAGTACAAAAGGCCTACAGTTATGGACCTTTATAGGCGAAAACTTGTCTCACTACTGGAGAAAACCGAGACCTTCACGATACAATCCCCTGCGCACGCAGCCTCTCCCGTTGTCGCGGCTCCTCTTCCAAGGGCCACTCAGGGAAACACTACGGAATTTCCGTCTCTTCTTCCGCCTGAGGATTCTTGGCCTGGAGATACCGCTGCTTCTGCGCCTCTGCCTCTTCCTTAGAGGGGGCGATGTTCACGAAGATCGTGGTCTGGACTTCTGCATGGAAAGAGACGGCTATTTCGAAGACACCCACCTCCTTCAGGGCCTGCGGCAACACAATCTGACTGCGACTGACAATCCCCTCGAGGGCCTCTGCGATATCTCGATGGGTCACGGAACCATACAAGCCGCCTTTTTCGCTTGCTTGACGCACAATCGTCGCCCATCTCCCCGACAGGGAATCCGCCATGATGCGTGCCGCCCCCTGCTGCTCCAGATACTGCGCAGCAAG
Source organism: Holosporales bacterium (assembly GCA_031266655.1). Classification (GTDB taxonomy): domain Bacteria; phylum Pseudomonadota; class Alphaproteobacteria; order UBA3830; family JAIRMZ01; genus JAIRMZ01. The sequence continues at coordinate 3,029 of JAISAP010000024.1, forward strand.
CTTCTCTTTCTGTGTCTCAAAGAAGGCTCTTTCCTTGTCCGTCGCGCGCAAGGCCAGCCTCTTGGGCAGCAGATAATTCCGGGCGTACCCAGATTTTACCTGCACCACATCGCCCATACCCCCCAACTCTCCTACCCTCTGTAGAAGAATGACTTGAACTTGCCGCATTGCTTTCCCCTCATCCCGCGCCCTTCAGACTAGCGCAGCTGCGCAGGAGACACAATCCGGGAAGTCCGGGAGGAGTGCAGAGAGATGATGGCACTTGGCCTCCCCACCTGAGGAGCAGTAACATGGAACCATCGGAGGACTGTTGCCCTATGAAGAAAAACAAGCTCCCGCGCGCTCTTGGTGGCAGAGGATGCGTCTTGCTCTCTTGCTGTTTTCTGCTGGGGTGCGGGGAAGACCCCTTCGAGGGAGAGGACTTGGACGACCCGTCGTATCCGGCGTTATATCGCCTCAAGTTCCCCACGCAAAAGCAGCCGGATGTGCTTTTTGACAGCGCTTCCTCCATAGAGCAATCCATCAACGCATCCCGACAACAGGAGCTATCCTTGCACCAACAGATTTGGCAGGAGGCCGGGCAGCAGCAAGAAACGCAGACCCCTATAGAGCGGTGTATTACACTCGCCGAACAGTCGAAGCGTCCCCCTTCAGACGAAATTGCCGAACATAGACAGCTGTTGGAGGAGGCAAGAAAGCAAGGGAACCGGCAAACCTCCATCGCGAACAGTGTTCCATAAAATTTCCCTTTTTCTGCCTCTATGGGATTGCGAGAGCCAGAGTTCTTCCCAACGGCCAGCAGATCGACAAATATCGAGGAGTGGTGTATAGTGCCACCGGTGCGCTTTAGAATGCACGCGAAAATGGAGGAGAAGATGAGGGAACATCCTTATGTGAGCAGTGTCGTCGACTCGGTTGACGTCGGGCTGCGGCGCTACATGCAGCGCATTTATGCCTATATGGGCATTGGATTGGCGCTTACAGGAGCAGTGGCCTACCTTGTGAGCAGCTCTGTTTTTTTAATGACATTATTTTTCGGCACTCCTCTGCGGTGGGTCGTGCTTTTTGCTCCCATAGGAATTGTCATGTTCCTCAGCGTACGATTAGCCCATCTTTCCTTCTCCGCCGCACAATCAGCGTTTTGGAGCTATGCCGCAGCGATGGGTATTTCCCTGTCCTATATCTTCCTTGCCTACACGGGAGAGAGCATAGCCCTCACATTCTTTGTCTCCTCTTCCGCCTTCTTGGCCATGAGCCTCTACGGATACGTTACACGCCGATCGCTAACGGGCATGGGAGCCTTTCTCATGATGGGCGTTTGGGGTCTCGTGATCGCCTCGCTCGTGAATTTGCTGTTTCAAAGTTCTTTGTTTCAGTTTGGTCTCTCCGTTCTGACAGTTGGGATTTTTTCGGGACTGACCGCCTACGACACGCAGGAGATGAAGGATCTCTACTACGAGCTTGACTCTCATGAGGCTTCGGGTAAGAAGGCTGTGTGGGGCGCGCTCAGATTATATCTGGACTTCATCAACATTTTCATGAGTTTACTCCATCTCTTCGGCGACCGACGTTCCTAAACCGGGCGTGCAAGCAAGGGGTTCTTCTTGCGCGAGCGAGGGTATAACCGAGTGGGGAGAAGGGCGTCGTTTTTGTGTGGCGAAAGGGGGAGGGAATGTTTCAGATTCGCGTGCATGGACGCGGAGGGCAGGGCGTCGTTACTGCAGCGGATCTCCTAGCCACAGCGGCTTTTCTGGAGGGAAAGCACGCGCAGGCCTTTCCAAGCTTCGGGTCGGAGCGGATGGGTGCTCCTGTGGTGGCCTTCTGCCGCATTGCTTCCTCTGAGATTCGCCTGCGAGAGCCGATCCTGGAGCCCGACGCTCTCATCATTCAAGATGCCACCCTTTTCTCCTCCGTTGCCGTCTTTGACGGCCTGTCCTCCTGTGGATATGTGCTCATCAATTCCAAGAGATCTCCCAAGGAAATGGGCATAGGCCCATCTCTTGAGGCCTTTCCCTCAGATCACGTTTTGCACCTTGATGCAGCGGATATCGCAAGGCAGCACATCGGGCGCCCTATTCCCAATGCGGTCCTTTTGGGGGCCTTCGCCGCGCAAACGGGGCTCCTCGCGCTGGAGAGCGTCAAAGCGGCCATTTCGGAGAAATTCCCAGGAACGATGGGGGAGAAAAACAATGCAGCCGCGGCTTTCGCCTACGAGCAGGTTCGTGGGAGTCAGGCTTCATGCTAAAGCAGATAGAAGGATCTCAGGGTGTTGCGGAAGCTGTTGCTCTGTGCCGCCCGCAGGTCATCTGCGCGTACCCTATCACCCCGCAAACCCATATTGTGGAAGGGTTGAGCGTTCTCGTAAAATCCGGCAAGCTTGCCGCAGAATACATCAATGTCGAGTCCGAGTTTGCGGCCCTCAGCGTCGCTATTGGCGCCTCTGCGGGCGGTGCGCGCAGTTACACCGCTACTTCCAGCCAGGGGCTCCTCTACATGGCAGAGGCGGTGTACAACGCTGCAGGGCTTGAACTTCCGATCGTCATGACGCTAGGAACGCGGGCCATTGGAGCCCCCATCAATATTTGGAACGATCACAGCGACGCCATGGCCGTTCGGGGCGCAGGCTGGATCATGCTCTTCGCAGAGACCAACCAAGAGGCGGTGGATCTCCACATTCAGGCATTTCTCCTAGCCGAACAGCTCAAATGTCCCGTTATGGTCTGTGTGGATGGCTTTATTTTAACCCATGCCAACGATCGCATGGACATTCCTGCGCAAGAAGAGGTGGACGCTTTTCTTCCCACCTTCGCTCCCGCGCAGATGCTAGACCCTGCTCATCCCTGCTCCATTGGCGCAATGGTGGGTCCTGAATCCTTCACGGAAGTCCGCTACCTTGCGCACCACAGACAGGTGCTAGCGCTTTCTGCGATCTCGCAAGTCGCGGAGACCTTTTGCAAGACCTTTGGACGCTCCTCAGGAGGGCTCGTGCATGCGTACCAGCTGCAGGACGCGGAGACTGTCCTTCTTTCCATGGGATCGGTGGGGGGAACCATCAGAGAGGTTGTCGACGAAGAGCGTACGGCAGGTCGGAAAGTGGGATACTTGAGCCTTGTCTCTTTCAGGCCTTTTCCCAGCGCAGAAATAGAACGCCTTCTGAAAAAGGCTCGTACTGTCCTTGTGCTCGAAAAGGCGTTGGAGCCTGGAAGCGGCGGTCCTCTCTTCGGGCAGGTCCAGCAAGTCCTTGCCGGAGAGGTCCCGCGCCTCTTCTCTGTGATTGCCGGTCTCGGGGGGAGGGCCATCACGCGTCCCTCCCTACGACAGCTATTCTCACGCGCCCACTCCGGAGACCTGGAGCCCATCCATTTTCTCGATCTCGACAGATCTGTCCTCACGGCCTACGATGCCACGCTGCAAGACGCCTTCGGAGCCTGTTAGGGAGAGAAGATGCAGAAAGACTTCTATCCCAAGGGAACCAAGACTTTAGGAAATCGTCTCGCTCCATCCTTGGGCACCCTGCAAGCTCAGGAAGACCGCCCGAATTGCCTGACGGGAGGGCATCGCGCCTGCCAAGGCTGTGGGGAGGCTCTAGGAGCTCGGTACGTGATCGATGCTGCTTGGAAGGCCACCCAAGGGCGCCTGGCGGTTGTCACAGGAACGGGATGCCTGGAGGTTTTTTCCTCTTTGTATCCCGAATCGGCTTGGCAAACCCCTTGGATGCATTCCCTCTTTGGGAACACCGCTGCGGTCGCGACTGGGGTCGCTGCAGCCATGCGGGCGCGTGGAACTTCGGAGGTGCGGGTACTCGCGCAAGGAGGCGATGGGAGCACAACCGATATCGGCTTCGGCTGCCTCTCTGGCCTCTTCGAACGCGGAGACGATGTCTTGTACGTTTGCTACGACAACGAAGCCTACATGAACACAGGCGTGCAACGGTCCAGTGCCACACCTCCCACGGCGCGCACGGCGACCACGCCTCCCGTAGGATCTGCGCCCGGGAATCCCTTTGGAACGGGCAAAAATGTTCCGAAACTTGCACTTGCGCATGGGATTTCCTACGTTGCCACCGCAAGCATCGCCTTTGTGCACGATCTGGAACAAAAAGTTTCTCGAGCCATGTCCTTCCACGGAGCGCGATACCTGCATGTGCATGTTCCCTGCCCCTTGGGATGGGGGACCAACCCGCGGGACACACTGGTCCACGCGCGGAATGCCGTCTACTGCGGGCTTTTTCCTTTGTTTGAAGGAGAAAACGGGGTGGTGACACACTCCTTCAAGCTGGAAAAAACCATTCCTGTCGCGGAGTACCTTCGTGGGCAAAGGCGCTTTGCGCATCTTTTTGCAAAATCTGGTCCGGACACGGAACGTCTACAAGCCCTTCAGGCCATGGCCGACGCTTACATCGCGGAATTTAACCTTGTCTAATCTCCCCAAAAAACCCTTCGCTATTACGCTGGATCCCGGCACGAGTCTTCGGAACCACACGGGATCTTGGAGAACGGAGCGCCCGGTGTATAAGGAGCTTCTTCCTCCCTGCAACCGATCCTGCCCGATCGGGGAGAACATCCAGGAATGGCTCAGTTTGGCGGAAGAGAAGCAATACCGAGAAGCTTGGCAGGTGCTCGTGCAAGCCAATCCCTTCCCCTCCTGCACAGGGCGAGCTTGCTACCACTTCTGTGAGAAGGGGTGCAATCGCGCGCAGTTCGATGAAACGGTGAATATTCACGGCGTGGAGCGGTTTCTGGGAGATCTTGCCCTTCGAGAGCGGTGGCCTTTTCCGAAACCTGCTTCTGCCTCAGGGAAAAAAGTTTCCATCGTTGGGGCGGGCCCAAGTGGGCTATCCGTCGCCTATCACCTGGCGCAGCAGGGACACTCGGTGACGGTATACGATCGTTTCAAGGAAGCGGGTGGATTGATGCGCTATGGGGTTCCGTCGTACCGCCTTCCCAGGGACATTCTGTGTGCGGAAATTCAAAAGTTGGTAAATCTTGGCATAACAATACGCCTGGACACGGAGGTAACGGATCTGTCTAAGCTGCAAGCGGAGAGCGATGCTTGCTACTTGGCTCTCGGTGCCTGGAAGCCGAGGGGGATTCCTGGTTGCGAAGGGGAGCGCGTGCAGGCGGCTCTGGGCTTCTTGTGCCAGGAAGAAACCGGGTCGCGTCTCTCGGGAACCGTAGCGGTTTACGGGGGAGGCAATACGGCGTTTGATGCTGCACGCACCGCTCTTCGTCGGGGAGCAGCGCGTGTCGTCGTGCTCTATCGCAACACGCAGGAGCGCCTCTCTGCGCACCCAGAGGAGGTTGCCTTGGCTCTGCAGGAAGGAGTGGACGTGCTGCCTCTCCGAGTGGTTACCGGTTGCTCAGGGGATGGCCAAGTTACGCTGGAGCTGCAATCTCCTGGACAAGAAGGAAAGGTCGCCCCATCGAGCACAACCGAAACATTGGCCGTGACGCTCCTTCTTGTCGCCATCGGGCAGGAGGTCGAGTCCACCCTATGGGAAAGGGTTGTGCAGCAGGAGGGCGGTAGAATCTCCGTTGATCGCCACTTTGCGACCAATGTGCCCGGTATTTTTGCGGGAGGAGACATGGTGCCGAGTGGGCGTACGATCACTGAGGCGATCGGTCATGGACGACGTGCGGCGCTTGCGCTGACAGCGTATTTGGAGGGGAAAAGTCCTCCGGTTTTGGAGAAGAGGGAGGGAATTCCCTTCGAGCGACTCAACCTGCACTACTACGAGCAGGCACCTCAGAGGCAAGAGAGCCGGAATACCCCTGAGGGAAGGCCGCGGAGCTTTCAAGAGATCTTCGCTACTTTTCCCGAGGAAACGGCTCTCTACGAAGCGCGCCGCTGTCTGTCTTGCGGCAACTGCTTCCGATGCGACACTTGCTACGGTGTGTGCCCAGATAATGCGGTTTGTAAGGGAGCCTCAGCGAAGGGAGCCAAAAATGGCCTCATGTTTGATTACGATTACTGCAAAGGATGCGGTCTATGCGCTCAAGAATGCCCCTGCGGCTGCATTCACATGATCCCGGAATACAAGTAACCCCCCCCCCCCCGCCTTATAACGTGCTTGCACTTGCTAGGAAAGCTTCTACAATCGCTTGCGAGGGTTTGCGAAAGGATGGAAGCGGGATGAAAATATCGAGGGATGTGGTACGCAGGATTTATGACGCCCCTCCTGAATCTTGGATGGCTGGCTGTGCGCGCATTATTGCGCTAGTGGGCAGTAGAGTCAGATTGCGCTTGATGAAAAAGACTTTTCAGATGATCTCCGAGCATTATCGAGATGGGTTGTTAGCGAGTGATTTCCGCTTTGGAAAGGCAATAGAAGACGGAACTTTTTTCAAAAGAACTCTCGATTTTTATAGAGATGAGAAGTTGGGTTGCTATAATTTCAACGGCGTTCAATTTCCTTTCCTAAATGACAAGTTTGGGGGGGGGTGCAGCTCGGATGCTCTGTATTTAGTATTTTTTGAAGTCTTACTCATCCATTGTCTCTATGGGGGAAATTACGACAAATTTCTGGTAAGCGCCTTAGGGAACCTTTATGATGAAGGGGGGCCCTATGAGCTAGAAGACGGGAACTTTGATGTACGTGTAAAGCCTGGAGACGTTGTTGTTGATGCAGGCGCTTGGTGTGGGGATTTTGGTGCCTACGCTGCCTTGAAAGGAGCAACGACTTACGCCTTTGAGATATCTGAAACAACCTTTAGATATCTGGAAAAGACGGTGGCACTGAACGAAGGAAAAATTGTTCCTGTCAAAATGGGCCTCAGCAACTCCTGTGAAGTAATGGGAGTTCTATCCGCCAGGGGGTGGATGTGGAATGGGCTTGTTTCTTCTTCACCGGGTTCCGACACCTGTGAAAAAGTAGAGGTGACGACACTCGATGCGTTTGTTCAAGAAAAGAAGATCAAGAAGATAGATTTTATCAAGGCGGATATCGAAGGGGCGGAACGCGATATGCTCGAAGGAACCGCCTATGTTTTGAAGACCTTTGCTCCAAAATTGGCGATTTGCACCTACCACCTTCCGGACGATCCGCAGGTTTTAAGAGACAGGATTCTCAGTGCGAACCCGCGATACACGATCGTCCAGATGCGGCATAAGCTGTATGCTTGCGTCTGCTAAGAAGGTGCAGCTTTTCCGTGGCCTGAGATCAGTTTATGTTCCTCTGCGTAGGATGGGTTTTTTGAGGATTCTGGGCCGCTTAATGCACGCAAATGGCATGGAGCTCTCCTTGAATTCGGTCATTACAGGCTCGTGACACGTACGGCTTTTGGAGGTGCTTTCGCCCCATTGTTGTAGGGACATCATCGCCTTTGCGATAATGGAAAGTAGATAAAGCTCGCAGAGCCTCTGCGGCGTTGTGCCACAGCTACTACAAGCTCAGCGCAAGTGTACCGCTTGGAAGCTTGTCCACAAGGCTGGTGTAGATGTATCCCATGAGCTTTGCAGCATGATCCATACCCTTGCGATCACCAAAGTAGACAGAGTTTGCTGGGGCCACGGCGGCATTGCGTTGCGGTTACTGTGGACTCAGGACAAAACGTAGCTCTTACCTCGCAAACTCATTCTTACACGGAAAAACTCGGTAAGGATCTCCTATCCACTCGATTCGTCGTAAACTTTCCAGCTACCTGTGTGAACCGTAGATCCCTCTAGAATCTTTCCCTGAAGGATGGAGGTATGATCCTTCTCTTGAATCATTCGGAGCCATGCTAACAAACACTTTATCCTCTCTCTTCAACACAAACCCAACACCAAAGTCTTTCTTGCTGCTCCACGGCCTCTCTCGCCTCGACCTCTCTTCGCTCCAAAATACCTCTCATCAAGCTCGAAGACGCCGGAATCCCGAGAATGCTCTTCAAAACTAGGTCAAGTAGATCGTGTTCCACTTTATTTCAAACAATGTGCTCGCAGAACTTACCGACATGTCCTTATCAGAAACACGCGAGAATTCCATGTCTCTCATAAGTCCCTAACCGACTGAACTTCAACAGAGTTTACCCTACCTAATTAAGCGCGCTAGGAGAGAGCCTATGGAATCTCCTTTGCTCGGCCACTACAGACTCCCTATGTGCACGGATCCTGGAGGTGCTTGCGTAACGTTGAATGATGCATCGTCACTCCAGCGATATCTGTGGCAAATAGAGCGCAGAAGGGCCTCCCTAGTGTTCTGCAGCAGTTACTATGACTTGGCTGTGTGTTTTCCCTCAGACCATTCAAGCAAGACCTTGGTTCAAGATTCGCACGAGTCCTGAGCTAAGCACACTGTTGCTCTCATAACAGTACTTGCCATAATATCGATTATCGTACTTCTCGAGTAGGTGGTGATCGAACACTGCTCAAACCGTCACTAGAACGAATTCTGTGTTGATAATGCACAAGACTTCTCAACAGGAGGCCTCCTTCCCGGAGCAGGCGGCTTTTGCTGGTGTGCCCCACTCTCCATTCCCGTAGAAGCCTGTGCAGTATTACAGTACCTAAAGACAACGGAGCCTAAGAAACCCGTTTGTCTCGTGGTGTGCGGTCGATGCACCACCATGAGTTCTGCAAAAGAACGCAACGGATTGGACTCCCCTACCCCACCTCAAAAACCTTCGAGGAAAGGGAAAGAAATGACCATTCCAGGCTCCTCCAAGTACAGATTTTGCTCGTAAGCGGAAGGAAATACCTAAAGTCTAGCATACCATGCGCTGACACTGCAGTCCCTCTCTATCCTCGACGACATGCTCCCATAACTTGACAGTGTGTAAAAAGATGGAAGAGCTCACGAAAGAAGGCAGGTGCCCCCTCCCCTCTCTTTGTCTTACACCGTTGAATCCTTCCTCAGACTCCCTTGATTTACCCCTTCCCCCACCCTCCTTCTGCCTTGTGTTGCTGAGTTTCTTTACGATCCACCCCCTCACCTTCTTTTTCTTGCAGTCTTTTAAGTTCTGCGCGCTCTGTCGATACAGGGCTCCGCAGCTGAAGGGTGCGCACAAGGTCCTGTGCGGATGTGTCTACCAACTGCATACAGGTCTTTTAGTTGCAGTTTTCGTGTACCGCTGGTGTAGAAAGATCGTCGCCTTTGTGACCGTATTTACATTGAACGGATGTCACAAAGGCCTTGCGCCCCTATGGGGCGCAGTTATTTATGGACTCAACACAAGCGTTCATGTTGGAGTTTTTATCGAAGAGTCTGCTCAAGTATGTCTATTAACTGCATACAGGAATCTACTTTAAAGGTTCTAGTGTAGCGCTGGTGTAAGTGTACCGTTGCCTTTGCGACCTTACTAAACCGAATAGGTATCACAAAGGCCACTGCGGCATCGTGCCGTGGCCAGAGGCTAAGGAGAGTCT
>JAISAP010000030.1 GCA_031266655.1 Holosporales bacterium
CAGAAACTGCACCTAAAATCTTCCGTCTCTTCATCGTTCTCTTCCTTTATTATTGACACCATTGACCATACATACTATATAGGTAAGATTTTCTAATAGTCAATAGGGAAAAATAAGAATACCAAAAGCATGGGAGGAGAGGGGAGAGAGAGGACCCTCTCCCCCTCCCATCAAGGAAGCGCAGGAGACTCAGGGCGCTTCCATCCCTGCTCGAACTTCTGAGCAGAGACCTCCTCCCCGTTGGGAAGAACGACCCATGCTTGCGGGCTTCTGGTAAAAGCTCTCGCCTTAATTTTTCGCAGTTGAGAACCCGCCTCAAAAGCAACTCTGCCAAGGGAGCTACAATCTGCAAAGCACCCAGCACCGATTTCCGCCACGCTTGGGGGGAGAGCGATGGCCGATAACGCAGAACCAGCAAAAGCTCGCTCCCCTATGAGCGCAAGTCGAGAGTCCGACTCAAAGGTGAAAGTGGCAAGGAATAGGCAATTGAGAAAACACTCGTTCCCAATGCTCTCCACGTTCCCGGGAACCACAAAGGATCGCAAGGCGTAAGTGTCAGAAAAAGCCCGCCCCTCTATTGCGCTCAGTCGAGAGCCCGCCTCAAAGGCAACAGTGGCAAGGAATCGGCAACAGGAAAAACTGCCGCTTTTGATCCTCTCCACGCTCGGTGGAATGCAAATGGACTGTAAGGCAGAATCAGCGAAAGCGCCCTCCGATATGCTTGCAAGTCGAGAGCCCGTCTCAAAGGTGACGACGGCAAGAAGCGGACAGTTCGCAAAACAGAAAATCGGGAGCTCCGTAACAGTGCAGGGAATCTCTACATTTTGGGGAACTCTAGTGCCCGCCCAGAGACCGCTGGTGAGGCTTGGTCGCGCACCTCCAATGAGGATTTCCAAAACACCAGAACCACCAAATATGAGAGGCCCCAGATTCTCTATATTGGGAAGCGATATATGCCTTAAAGCACTTGTGCCCGCAAATGCTCTGCTTCCAACAGCCCCAAGCGGGGGGTCATCTGGAGAGGTATCTTCAAAAGCAACGAAGGCAAGAGATTCACACTCTTCGAAACATCCTGCGCCAAGTGTTCCTACACTCGAGGGAATGCAAATAACTTGCAAGCTGGAGCAGCCCTGAAAAACGTTTGCTCCTATGGCCGTAAGCTGAGAATCTGCCTCAAAGGCAATGTAAAGAAGACGTTCGCAATATTGGAGACATCCTTCGTTAAGTATCCCGATACTCGACGGCACAACAAGGCGCTGCTGCATTCTACCCATTGGTACATCAGCACTGACCACAAGTCTTCCATCATCAGAGAAGACTCCCCTAGGAAAATCATCACTACTCTCAGCTTGTTGCCTGAACATCGCTTCGGAGGATACGCTCAGCACTCCTAGAACAAACGCGACAAGCGCGCTGGCAATCTTTCGTTTCTTCATGGTTCGTTTCCTCTATGATTGTCACTATTGGCCATACATATGATATAGATAAGTTTTTCTAATAGTCAATAGGAAGCAATAAGAAAAGTTCTAGTTTGGCATCTTCCCAGTTTATCGACTCACCCGGCTCAGTGACAAGGGAGACGCCGGGTGAGAGCCTTGCGAAAAAGCTCCACAACACAGGCAAGAACCACTGGTCTCGCTTGGCACTACGGTAAGCGGATGATGGAAGCACCCCAGGTGAGACCCGCGCCAATGGCTGTCAACAGCAGCGTCTGGCCTGCAGCGAGTCGGCCAGAGGCAAAGCCTTCCTCCAGCGCGAGCGGAATGGAAGCGCCAGAGGTATTCGCATGGTGATCGACCGTGACCAACACCCGCTCCATAGGCATCGCCATTCTCTCCGCCACCGCTTCAAGGATGCGTAAATTGGCCTGGTGGGGAATAACCCAGGTGATCTCCTCGAGAGGAACACTCGCCACTTGCAGCACCTCCTGAAGTGACTGTACCATCTTTTCGACCGCTTGGCGAAAGACTTCGCGCCCTTGCATGCGAACTACTCCCGCTTTTTGGTTGAGAGAAGGCCCGCCGTCGGTGTACAGCAGGCTCCATTGGCCTCCATCTGCATACAAGCGCGAGGCCAAAATGCCCGTGGGAGAGGGCTGCTCCTCCGCCCGCAGCAGAACCGCTCCCGCCCCATCCCCGAACAGAGGTGCCGTCGTGCGATCCGACCAGTCCAAGAGACGTGAAAAGGTCTCTGCCCCAATAACCAGCGCACATGTGGCTTGCCCCTGCTGGAGCAAAGTATCCGCTACCGTTGTCGCATACAAAAATCCGCTGCATACGGCACTGATATCGAAGGCCATGCCTTGTGCAAGGCCAAGCTTACCCTGCACGATGGTGGCGGTAGAAGGAAAGGTCCGATCTGGAGTGGTGGTGGCGACCAGGACAAGATCCACTTCTTCTGGCCTGATCTCGGCTTTCTCAAGCGCCCTTAAAGCCGCCTCCACCGCGAGATCTGAGGTCAACACGCCATCAGCAGCGATGTGGCGCGATCGAATCCCCGTACGCCGCCGAATCCATTCGTCGGAGGTCTCCAGCGTTTGGCTCAAGTCGTCATTGGTCAAAACGCGCGCAGGAAGAAAACCCCCAACGCCCTTTAGAACAGAACATCTCATAGTGTCGTGTTTTCTTCCAGAGAAGAAAGTTTGTCAAGGGAACCCTTGACGCGCCCGATGAGGTTCTGCCGCGCCACATTGACCGTAAATTTCAGCGCCTGTGCAAAAGCAAAGTCGTCTGCGCCTCCGTGGCTTTTGACGGCCAGCGCATCCAATCCTAAAAGCACGGCACCATTGTAAATTCTTGGATCCAAATTGGCAAAAATCTTTTTCATGGAGCGACGCAACAATAGGGCACTCAGCCACATTCCTGCAGAAGGACGGATCGCCCCTTTGATGCGATCTTTGACAAAGTGGATGGATCCCTCGATCGTTTTGAGGACGACATTGCCGGTAAATCCGTCGGTCACAACCACATCAGCGGTTCCTGCGCAAATGTCGGTTCCCTCCAAAAATCCTGCATAATTCTTCAAGATCCGCGCATGTTTCAAAATATCCGCTGCCTCCTGGACCGTATGATTCCCCTTGGTCTCCTCAGATCCAATATTCAGGAGCCCTACGCTCGGAGAGGGCACGCCCAGAACGATTTGCGCCAACGCTTCTCCCAGGAAGCAAAAATCTACGAGGTTACGCGCTGAGCACTCCGCATTCGCCCCCAAGTCCAAAACGAGAGACTGGCCCCTCATGGTCGGGAGGAACGTGGCAATAGCGGGGCGGTCAATCCCTTCCAGCATGCCCAGCATGACTTTGGAAAGTGCCATAAGGGCGCCCGTATTGCCCGCCGACAGGACCGCATGCGCTTGGTGTTCTCGTACCGATCGGACGGCCACTCCCAAGCTGGAGTTGCGATGGGAGCGTACCGCTACCGCGGGTTTCATGTCGGAGGGGATGACATCCTCGGCGGGGATGACCTCTAGCGTGACGGGGTAAGCGCGGGTTTTCTCTCGTGTTTCCTGGAAAAAAGGCTCTATGCATGCTGGGTCCCCGCAGAGTTGAAGGGCAACCTTTCCCAGCTCGTGGGCGCAGAGGGCGATCCCCTCGAACACAACCCGAGGGGCCGCATCTCCCCCCATGCAATCAATGGCAACACAGACGGAATCTTGGGAAGGAGCAATCATAAAACCATGGTTAGCACTTAATCAGAAACGCGGGTGTCCTTCAGGACAGGACGTTTGTCGTAGTGCCCACACACAGGACAAACGTGGTGCGGAAGCTTTCTTTCTCCGCAAGTCTGACACTCCCCCCCTAAGACGGGGGCCCATCTCTCATGG
>JAISAP010000038.1 GCA_031266655.1 Holosporales bacterium
CGTGCTGCTGCACTGATGTACGACAGAGTCACGTGTTATTCGCCAGGTAAGGTGTTTCTTTTGATCTCCGAGCATTACCGGAACGGGCTACTAGCAGACGATTTCCGTTTTGGAAAGGCCATAGAGGATGGGACTTTTTTCAAGAGCACCTTGGATTTTTATAGAGATGAAAAGCTGGGTTGTTATCATTTCAACGGCGTTACATTTCCTTTTCTAGACGGGGACGGCGATTTAAACTCTCTGCATTCTGTTTTCTTTGAGGTTTTTCTTGTTCATTGCCTCTACGGAGGGGACTACAACAAATTTCTGGTAGGCGCCTTAGGGAACCTTTATGATGAAGGAGGGCCCCATGAGCTAGAAGACGGGAACTTTGATGTACGTGTGAAGTCCGGAGATATCGTCATCGATGCGGGAGCTTGGTGTGGGGATTTTGGTGCCTACGCTGCTTTTAAAGGGGCAGTGACCTACGCTTTTGAGATTTCTGGAACAACTTTCAGATATCTGGAGGAGACGGTAGCACTTAACGAAGGAAAAATTGTTCCTGTCAAAATGGGCCTCAGCAACTCCTGTAAAGTAATGGGAGTTCTGTCCGCCAGGGGTTGGATGTGGAATGGGCTTGTCTCTTCTTCATCCAACTCTGACTCTTGTGAGAAGGTAGAGGTCACGACACTCGATGCGTTTATTCAAGAGAAGAAGATTAAGAAAGTAGATTTTATCAAGGCGGATATTGAAGGGGTAGAACGCGATATGCTCGAAGGAGCCGCCTATGTTTTGAAGACATTTGCTCCAAAGTTGGCGATTTGCACCTACCATCTTCCGGACGATCCGCAGGTCCTAAGGGATAGGATTCTCAGCGCGAACCCAAGGTACAAGATCGTCCAAATGCGGCATAAGCTGTATGCTTGCGTCTGCTAAGAAAGTGGTGTTTTTTCTTGGTGGAACAGCTCTGGAACCTCACGTTGGACATTGAACTTACCTATGAACATCCTAGTACATCCAAGATACAGACACCGAGAAGTTTGCTCCGTAGCCCTTTCTTAGGTTGGGAGAGTGGCGTTCACCCAAGAAACTCTTCCTGGAGTAGACGCCGACATCGGCTCCTAGAACGATATCCTGCGCGATCGGTACTTTGACAGCAGCCTCCGCATCCAACCAAAGGCCAAAGGTAAAAACACGTACAAGACATGCTGTTCCACGTCTCTTCAAGCGTTTGCTTGACGCCAACATTAAATTCTACACGGAGTGCCCATTGATGAATTCAACGCCAAAAGTTAGATCGAGATGGTGGCACATGTTGTGCTCGCTCATCGTCCGAAATGATACTCCTTGAGTCGTGAGGCAAGAAAAGGTATCCGGAACCCTAAGTTCCAAAAAGTAAAAAGACTCTCGCTCTATATGTCGCATTCTTCCTAACACCATCTTGCCAGGAGAGAGTCAAAAACACGTCACCCACTTCACAACAGGCTCTTTCCTGAAAAGTCTCTCGAGGGACTGCGATATTTCTCCAGACACAAGGCACCCACCGCACTGACCTTCCTCAACACTCGTCGAAACCACAAACCCCGCTGAGTAGATTTCATAAACATCACTCTCGTAAAGGTGAGAGGACTCATTTCCGACGCTATTTTACGATCACCAGTGTTCCTCCTGGATCGGAAAGAGGAATCTTTTTAAAAGGACCAAAGAGTTCTTCAGCTTTCGCCACAGCTTTGCGAACTCCGAGAAACTCCTGAGAGTTATAGTCATGCACGAAGATGACCCCCATCATGCAACCTAGGGTAGAAAAATTCCAAACCCGCATAAATCGGCTTGTAAAGATCTGTATCCAGGGACACAAAGGCAAACTCTTCATCGGCATCAGGAGTCACCGTCTCTGGAAAGTAGCCTTTCCGAAACACAAGTTTCTCCGGATGCGGACACGCTCCACGTATAAACGACACAGGATCGAGAACATCCGTCTTGCACGTTGCATGCAGGTCATCACGAGAAACACCTTTCACAAAATCTGCCTCAACATCAAAATCCGCATCCCGTTTGTCGAAGCTCTCAAATGTGTCATAGAGAAACAACTTCCGATTCGGAAAACAATGGTTCATGAGACGTGCAAAGTCCCCCATAAAAACTCCGCACTCCGCTACACTTCCAGGCAGATCTTCTACCTGCTCACGCACAAGCTCAAGAGTCCGTCCTCGGCAGTAGTCATAAGGGGCATTCAAATAACAATGCGTTGGAGCAACCTCGTCGTACGGCATCCTGTAAACAAGCCCCGTATCCTCCGGGCCCAAAGACACACGCATCCCACACTTCTTCGCTATCCACTGCTGCAAGACCAAACTTCTCCGAAATAGCCCCAGTCCCACTAGCTCCTCCCCTTCACAACCAGTCCGTAATCTCTCCTAGAGTGACGCACCCTACACGCCTTGCTCTCCCTTTACCGTTTTTCTCTTATCCCTCTATGCCTTTAAGGTTCAGCCTCACATGGTCACGCTAATCGAAGCCACCCTGGTCCAAACGATCTTCTACAAGCCAACGTAACACCAAAAACTCTACTGCCGTAAGAAACGACCACCTCTCGCAGGATCACTTTACAATTACCAATGTTCCACTCTCGTCCGGGAGGGGAATTCTTTTGAGAGGACCGGAAGCCTTCTCAAAATCACGCACGGCACATTTGGTGTTAGTCCAATCTTTATCGTTATAATCGTGCAGGAAGATGACCCCCCCATCATGCAACCTGGGGTAGAAGAATTCCAAACCTGCATATGTTGGTTTGTAGAAACTTATGTCCAGTGAAACGAACGCAAACTTTTCACCCACGTCGGGAGACGCCGTCTCTGGGAAATATCCGTTCCGGAATACGAGCTTCTCTGGGGGCGGACATTTTTCCTTAATAGCAGCTATAGTAGGACCGGAAGCAATGGGTTCGCAAACTTCAGGGCTGTCCTCTTTCGCAAAACTCGGCGTGAGACCTTTCTCGATGTCGAAACCTATACCTCGTTCGCAATAACTCCCAAACGTGTCGTAAAGGAACAGCTTCCTGTCCGAGAAACAACGGTTGATCTCTTTCGCAAAATCCCCATGAGCCACCCCTGCTTCTGCAACATTCCCGGGGAGGTCCCCTATCTGCTCCCGAACTAACTCAAGAGCACAATACCGAACGTAGTCATGATCCCTCTCTTTTAAAAAAGCCTCCTGTGCCCAAAAGTCGTCGTACCGGTCCGGGCAGGGAGAAGAATCACCGCCTATATACCTTACGAGGAATTACTACACGATCTCGATCAACAAATCGTACCTCAGCACTTTTCTTCCTCGCCATCCTTCGATGTAACCCTAGACTCTAGCCAAACAAAAACCGCCTTATCGATTCCATAGCAAGCTCCTTCCTTCTAGAGATCTGACCCCTTAGTACCAAACAAACTTCAGCTTTTCCCTCGCCTTCTGCGCTTCGTCCTTCAAAATTCCCCCATTGATTACCCTTGTGGGCAGACTCCGCAAATGTCACCACCTCTGCACGAGATAAAAGCTCTCATCTCTTATTTCACAAGCACCAGTGTGCCGCTCCAGTCTGGGATGGGCATCCTTTTGAGGGGACCGAAAGTCCCCTCGAAATCATGCACAGCGTGCTTAACTCCTTCCCATCCGCTGTTATAGTCATGCACGAAGATGACCCCCCCTCATGCAACCTTGGGTAGAAGAATTCCAAACCTGCATAAATCGGCTTGTAAAGGTCCGTGTCCAGGGACACAAAGGCAAACTCTTCATCGGCATCAGGAGTCGCCGTCTCTGGAAAGTAGCCTTTCCGAAACACAAGCTTCTCCGGATGCGGACACGCTCCACGTATAAACGACACAGGATCGAGAACATCCGTTTTGCACGCTGCATGCAGGTCATCCCTAGAAACACCCTTCACAAAATCTGCCTCAACATCAAAATCCGCATCCCGTTTGTCGAAGCTCTCAAACGTGTCATAGAGAAACAACTTACGATTTGGGAAATAGTGGTTGATCATTCGAGAAAAGTGACCAAGGTAGACCCCACACTCCGCCACACTTCCAGGAACGTCAGCAATCTGCTCAGCAACAAGCTCGAAAGTGCGGTATCGGGTGTAGTCGAAGCGTGGAAACAACATCCGGTACTCCCTCTCCATTTCTGGAGAAAGCACATACAAATCAGTGCGTGGAGGGTGTGAAGCGTCGTAGTTCATCGCATTCGAGAGAACGAGGTTCTCTCGAGGAATCAGCTTCAGATCGCTCCCCACCTTGCTCGCTATCCACCGATGCAGAAACAGCAAGTCCCAAAATAAAAAGTGCCGTGCACGCTTCCAAAAGCCGCTCAGCAAGCCTTACTCCTCTAGGGCTTTAATGCTCAGCTTCACCTTGCCACGCTGGTCAAAGCCAATGACCTTAACGCGCACAACATCCCCCTCGCGGACAATGTCGGTGACTTGATTGACGCGCGTTTGCGATAACTCGCTGATGTGCACCAGCCCATCCTTGCGCCCAAAAAAGTTCACAAAGGCTCCAAAGGGCATGACACGCACCACCGTTCCTTCGTAAATCCGTCCCACCTCAGGGTCCGCAATGGCTTCGCGCACCTTCTCCATAGCCGCATCCTGAGCCGCCTCATCAGGCGATGCGATCTTCACCAAACCGTCATCGTCCACCGTTATCCGAGCCTGCGTTTCCGAAGAGATCGCCCGAATTGTTTGCCCTTTTGGACCAATCAGGTCCCGAATTTTCCCCTTTGGAATCGTCATTTCTACCGATAGAGTCATTTTTCCCTCAATTTCCTTCTAAAGCCGCTTTCGCGCTCAATTTTACTCGACCCCGATCATCGAAGCCGAGGACCTTTACCCGAACCGTATCTCCTTCTTGCACAACATCTGTGACTTTGTCAGGACGCGAAGCGGACAGTTCACTGATATGCACCAGCCCATCTCGATTCCCTACAAAATTCACAAAAGCTCCAAACTCCATAATTTTGACAACCTTTCCTGTATAAATTTCTCCCACTTCCGGATCACAAGCAATACCCTTAATCCACCCAACGGCCGCATCGAGCGCCTCTTTGTTCTGAGAGGCAACGTGCACCACCCCGTTGTCGTCGATGTCCACCTTGGCTCCCGTCTTTTCAGTAATCTCGCGAATGACCTTCCCTCCCGTTCCGATCACTTCCCGAATTTTGTCTTTAGGAACCGTTAAGCTAACGATGCGAGGGGCGTAAGCGCTGAGATCTGCGCGCGACTTAGGAAGGGACTCCTGCATTTTGCTAAGAATGTGAGAAAGCCCCTCTCTTGCCTGCGCGAGAGCCTGACTCATGATTTCTGAGGTTACACCAGCGATCTTGATATCCATCTGCAACGCAGTAATACCTTGCGCCGTTCCTGCAACCTTAAAATCCATGTCTCCCAGGTGATCCTCTTCCCCCTGAATGTCGCTCAGGATGGCAAATTGATCGCCTTCTTTGACCAATCCCATCGCAATGCCCGCTACAGGCCGCTTTAGGGGCACGCCCGCGTCCATCAAGGAGAGAGACGCTCCACAGACGCTCGCCATCGAAGAAGAGCCGTTGCAGGAGATAATTTCAGAAACAACCCGAATGGTGTACGGAAACTCCTCTTTAGAAGGCAGTAGGGGATGAATTGCCCTCCAAGCCAACTTCCCATGTCCTACCTCTCGACGCCCCGGAGACCCAAGGCGCCCAACTTCCCCAACAGAAAAAGGAGGAAAGTTGTAGTGCATCAAAAAGTGTTCCCGATATTCTCCACCTAGCGTATCCATAATTTGCTCATCTTGTCCGGTTCCAAGCGTTGCCACGACAAGGGCCTGCGTCTCTCCTCTGACAAACAGGGCGCTTCCATGAGCGCGCGGAAGCAAACTAACTTCTGTGTGAATGGGCCGAATCTCCGTGGGGGCACGCCCTCCAAGCCGTTTCTTACTCTCCAGAATCTCAGATCGTAAGAGGTGGTACTGCAACTCCTCGAAGGCCGCATCTACCGCTTCTTCCGAAATTTCCTTTTCCGCCAATTGCGCCAGCACCTCCTCGCGCAGGAGGCGAATCTTCGCGTTCCTCTGCTTCTTGGGGAGCTCTTCCGCCATGATGGCAAGAAGCTGCTTCTGGGCTATTTTCTGGATAGCAACCGCTTCCTTCATTGGCTTTCCAGAGGCCTCTTCCGCAAGCTCCCAGGGATCCTCCGCCGCTTCTTCCGCCAGACTAATAATGGCATCGATCACCGGCTGATAAGACTGGTGCCCAAAAAGCACTGCTTCGAGCATCTTTTCTTCCGAAAGCTCGCGCGCCTCCGATTCCACCATCAGAACCCCCTGCGCCGTCCCTGCTACGATGAGGTCCAGGTCCGAAGGATCTTCCCGAGAGAGGGGAGGGTTCAGGATAAAGGCCCCGTCGCGGCACCCAACGCGTGCAGCTCCTATAGGGCCACAAAACGGGATTCCGGACAGCGTGAGAGCGGCAGAAGCGCCCAACATCGCGACAATATCTGGTTCGTTCTCCAGGTCGTACCCAAGGACCGTGCAGATCACCTGCGTCTCGTTTTTGAAGGCTTTCGGAAAGAGCGGGCGAATCGGACGATCGATCAACCGAGAAGTCAGCGTTTCCCGCTCTGACGGGCGCCCCTCTCTTTTGAAAAATCCTCCCGGGATCTTGCCAACCGCAAAAGCTTTCTCTTGGTAGTTGACGGTGAGCGGGAAAAAACTGATGCCCTCCATCGGCTTATGCGCTGCAACTGCGGTGCAGAGCACAGAGGTCTCTCCGTAGGTCACCAGGACGGAGCCCGTTGCCTGGCAAGCAAGTTTTCCCGTCTCAAAGACTAATTTTCGGCCGCCCCAAGATAATTCTCTTCTGTGAACGGAAGACGCGCGGGAATTCTTTTTCATATTATCGACGCAAACCCAGCGCCTGGATCAAAGCGGTATATCGTGTCACATCAAGGCGTTTTAGATAATCCAAGAGCCGCCGGCGGCGTCCCACCAACATCAAAAGCCCGCGACGAGAGTGCAAATCCCCTTTATGAATATTCATATGCTCCCCCAGTTTATTAATGCGCTGGGTCGCAAGCGCCACCTGCACTTCCGGGGACCCTGTATCCCCAACGTGACGCGCAAACTTTTGCACAGCACCCTCTTTTCCCTCTATCGCCATCCAAACTCCTAACTTCTCCAAACGCAGCACCACTTGCCGCCTTCTGGGCTCGCCAACCCAAGCAGCGCACCACTCTCCTCGTGGATTAACCGGATCAAGGATCCCTGTTTCTCCAAAGGTACATCCAGCGCCTCCCCCTTTTGAAGAGGAGCCTGAACGGGGTGGGCCGCCAGATCCTCCCTCAAGGCCTCTTCCGAAGGTAACACATAACCCGCCACACTATGCACCATAGAGCGCATCTTTTCTAGGGGGATCGCATTTTCCACCAAAAATCGGCCCACACGCACGCGTCGCAGGGCGTGGACATGTCCAAAAGAGCGGAGCATCCGGCCAAAATCGCGCGCTAGGCTCCGGATGTACACACCTGTGCCGCAAGTAATCTGGAAGGTCGTCTGGCGCGTTTCTTGCTCATGCGTCAGCAACTCGATGCACTCCACCAAAACCCTCCGCGGCTCCAAACGGACGCTTTCTCCTTTGCGGACGCGATCACAGGCTCGTTTCCCTCGGATCTTGATAGCGGAAAAGACAGGGGGCACCTGAGCAATGAGACCCGTAAAGCGCGGGAGGATCTCCAAAATGGCCGCTCGCGTGGGTGTAACGGAGGAAACCTGCGTGGGTGCGCCGGTCCGATCGTCGGTATCGCGTTCCTCTCCCCACTGCACGGTGGCTCTATAAACTTTGGAGGTTTCCATGAGGTAGGGGATGAGACGCGTTGCGGAGCCGATGGCAATGGGCAGAACCCCCGTTGCAAAAGGGTCGAGCGTCCCTGCATACCCGACTTTTGCCTTGCTTAAGGCGCGCCGGACGATTCCCATCGCCTGATTCGAGCTGATCCCCTCGGGTTTGTCCAGGTTGATCCAACCGCATAAAGCTCGCGTCACGAATCCTCTGAATTTCGGGACTCTGGCAGAGCTTTGAGAAGGGCGTCGATGCGTGCACCGCGCGCGAAGGTGTCGTCGAGGAAAAATCGTAGCTCAGGGACGTAGCGCAGAGCGACTCCCTTGCCTACAGCGCAACGCAAGGAAGGCGCTTGCTTCTGAAGCTGCTCTAGCAGGGTTTCCGCGGATCCTCCAACGGAAGGGAGGACATAGACGCGGGCTTGGCGTAGGCAAGCGCTCATCTGGACAGAGATGACGGTAGCAGGGAGGTCTTTCTTGCGTAGAGCGTCCGCCAACGCACGCTGTACGGCGCTTGCTACGCGCTTAGGACGGGCGGCAGGAGATGAAATAGGAGAAACCGCGAGAGAGAGCGGTTTTTTACGCGAGTTGCCGGACAATTTTTTCCACCTCGAAACACTCGATGCTGTCGCCTTCGCGAATATCCTGACCATCGGTTAGGGTCAGACCGCACTCGAATCCCTTGGAAACCTCAGAGACTTCGTCTCGAACGCGACGCAACGTCTTGAGAGTGCTCTCTTGCACCAAGGTTCCTTCCCGGAACAGGCGCACACGTGCTCCCAGGCGCATAAGCCCGTCCGTGACCATGCATCCTGCGATTTTTCCTATTTTCTTCGATTCAAAAATCTGCCGAATCTCTGCTGTCCCAAGAATCTTCTCGCGCCGCTCTGGGGCCAGCAGCCCGGAAAGGCGCGCCTTGATGGCGTCGATGAGGTCGTAAATAATGGAGTAGTAACATAGCTCGATACCCTCTCGCTGCGCTCCGTCGCGTGCTTGAAGATTGGCGCGCACGTTGAATCCCACGACCAACGCCTTGGAAGTGCGTGCGAGCGCAATATCGCTCTCGGTAATGCCGCCCACGCCAGCGTGTAGGATCTGGACGCAAACCTCATCCGTAGAGAGCTTGGCGAGGCTATTGCTGATCGCCTCTACCGAGCCTTGCACATCGGCTTTTACGACCACGAACAAAGTTTGCAGCTTTTCGTCAGAGGAGATCTTCTCAAACATCTGCTCCACCGAACCCCGCGCTTTTAAGGCGGAGGACAGTTCTTTCTGTTTCCTCTCTCGGAATTGGGCAACGCTCTTGGCACGCGCTTCGTCGGCCACGACAATAAACTCATCTCCTGGAGCGGGGGCGGCGCCAAACCCCGTCACCTCCACGGGCATCCCCGGCGACGCAATGGTGAGTTTCTCTCCATGGTCGTCCAAGAGGGCGCGTACGCGACCCGAAACAGCTCCCGCAACAAAGATGTCTCCCTTTCGAAGGGATCCCCGCTGGACGAGTACAGTGGCGATGGGTCCGAGACCTTGACGTACTTCCGCCTCGAT
This sequence comes from Holosporales bacterium, assembly GCA_031266655.1. Taxonomy (GTDB): domain Bacteria; phylum Pseudomonadota; class Alphaproteobacteria; order UBA3830; family JAIRMZ01; genus JAIRMZ01. The sequence goes on from JAISAP010000038.1 coordinate 9,384, forward strand.
CACGATACCCTCTGCGGGGCGTTGCGGATTAGCTTTCAAGTCGAGAATTTCCGACTGAATGAGAATGGTCTCTGCAAGTTTTTCTAGGTTTTGCCCCGTTTTGGCGGAAACCTCAACGTCCAATACGTCCCCTCCGAAGGCCTCTACGACCACCTCATGACTGAGAAGCTCCTGACGGACGCGTTCGGGTGTTGCGTCCGGTTTGTCGACCTTGTTGATGGCCACAATGATCGGAACCTCCGCGGCCTTCGCATGATGGATGGCCTCGATCGTCTGGTTCTTAATGCCGTCGTCTGCTGCCACCACCAGGACAACGATATCCGTGATATTCGCTCCGCGAGCCCGCATTTCTGTAAAAGCCGCATGCCCAGGAGTGTCGATGAAGGTAATTCTCCGCCCATCCTTGAGCTGGATCTGATACGCCCCGATATGCTGCGTGATCCCCCCCGCTTCGTGAAGAGCCGCGTCGGTGCGCCGCAAAGCGTCCAGCAGAGAGGTTTTGCCGTGGTCTACATGCCCCATGATCGTGACAACGGGAGGGCGCGTCTGCAAATCCTCGGGGAGGTCAGATTCTCCTTTGAGTCCTTGCTCAATATCGAATTCACTCACGCGCCGGATGTTGTGGCCAAATTCACCCACGACGAGTTCCGCCGTATCCGCGTCCAGGGTCTGATTGATCGTTGCGGTCATCCCGAGACGCATGAGGGTTTTAATCACCTCCGCTCCGCGCACAGCCATTCGGTTGGCGAGTTCTTGCACGCTGATCACCTCGGGGATCACGACGTCCCGAATTTGGCGCGTCATATCGCCTTCCTGCTCTTGCTGCTGCCGGTTTTTACGACGCGCGCGCCACAAGGAAGCCTGGGAGCGCAAACGCTCTTCCCGTTCGTTAAGAGCCGTGTTGACGGAAATCTTGGCCCGACGTTGGTCCTCCCCCAAGCGCGGACGCTTAGCAGACGTTGGGGGTTTGCGCGCTCTCAGTCGCCCCTTCGCCTCCTCGCTCAGCCCGCGGCTTTTCAGAATCTCGCGCCCTTTGTCTGGATGAGGAGAAGGAGGAGGCGCCGCTTCCGCAGGAGTCTCTGACACTTCCTCGGAAGCGCTGGGCTCGCTGGCGGATTGCTCCTCCTGGCGCGCTTCTTCTAGGACGGCGTAGGCTCCTGCCTCTTTGTTGCGGCGTTCTTCCAGTTTATCGGCGTCCTGGAAGGCGTTTTTCACAACCCGAAGGCGCATCTCCCACTCTTGGTCCGTCAGACCAAGGGGGCGCGCCATATCTGTCTGTAGAGGGCTCACTTCGGAAATAGGGGAGGCCCCTGGGAGAAGCCGCTTGCGCTTGACTTCCACGGAGACAGTCTTGGAACGACCATGCGAAAAGCTTTGACGGACCTCCCCTACATCCAGCCTACGCGCGCCCAAGGAGCGCGACAGAACGAGCGGTTTTTTGGGAGGAGCTTCAGACACGGTTCCCCCTATGCACCACTTGCATCTTCTTGAAACCAGTGAGCACGCGCCGCCATGATGACGGCCTCCGCCTCTTCCGGCAAAAGTTCGTACGTTTCCAAGGCTTCCATGAGCTCATCTCGTGAAAAATCCCCAAGATCGTCCAAGGTCTTCACCCCATGCTGCTCTGCGAGCGTCATGAGCATGTCCAGCGCAAGTCCTTCTATCTCCATCAGATCCGTCGCAACCCCCAACTTGGTCAGGCGTCCATGGAGCTCTTTTGTTCTCTTGCTGACGTACTCTTGCGCCCGGCTTTTCAGCTCTTGCGCTGTTTCAGTATCCAAGCCTTCCACGCCCGCCAGCTCGTCTACAGAGGTCAGAGCCAACTCCTCGGGAGAGGCAAACCCCTCCGCAACCAGCAAACGAGAAACCATCTCATCGCAATCTAACGCGCTCATGAAGACTTCCGATTGGTGTTGGTAGGACTTTTTGCGCTTCTCGGCGTCTTCACTTTCGGTCTTCATGTCGATCGCCCATCCTGTGAGCTGAGAAGCAAGACGGACGTTTTGCCCTCGGCGCCCAATCGCGAGGCTCAGCTGGTCGTCGGGCACGACCACCTCGACACGACGCGTGTCCTCGTCGAGCAGGACGCGTGTGACCTCCGCTGGGGCCAGGGCATTCACGATAAAAGTGGCCTGATCCTCCGACCAGAGGATGATATCCACCTTTTCGCCTTGTAGCTCTTGCACCACAGCCTGGACACGACTGCCGCGAATGCCTACGCAGGCGCCCACTGGGTCAATGTTGGAGTCGCGTGTGTAAACAGCCATTTTGGCCCGACTCCCCGGGTCGCGAGCGACGGCCTTGATCTCAATGACATGCTCGTACACCTCCGGGACCTCTTGCGCGAAAAGACGCGCCATGAACTGCGGGTGCGTGCGCGAGAGGAACACCTGCGGCCCCCTGTCTTCTCGCCGGACATCCGCAATGTAGGCACGCACACGGTCTCCTGCATGAAACACCTCTCGAGGAAGCAGCTGGTCGCGCCGGATCACCGCTTCGCTGTGCCCCAGATCTAAAGTGACAGAGTTGAACTCTGCGCGCTTGACCACACCGCTCAGCACCTCTCCTACTCTGTTTTTAAATTCCTCGTACTGCTTTTCGCGCTCTGCACCACGGACATGCTGAATGATGGCCGGCCAGGCGGCCTGCGCCTCCCCTCGTCCCAGCTCCACCAGCGGAAGTTCCTCTTCCAAAAGGCTCGCGCCCACGTCAGCGGAGGCGTCTCGCTCCTTTGCTTCCGTCAAGCTGATCTGCGTATAAGGATCCTCCACCTCCTCGACGACCGTGAGCCACCGCGTAAGCTGGATATCGCCGGATTTGCGATCAACAGACGCACGAATGTCGTAATTCTGCCCGTAATGGGCGTGTCCGACCTTTTGGAAGGCTCCCTCCATGGCCCGGAAAATATCCTCTCTCTCCAGTCCCTTCTCGCGTGCAACGATGTCCGCCATCTGCAAAAGCTCTGGTCCGCACAAACGTTTGGTCATCGTCGCCATCCTCTCACGCTTCTGAGGTGTGCTCCTCGGGTTTTTATCAAAACAGAAGCCATCTCATATCCTAGGAGGCGCAGAGAGGTGCCAACAACACCCTCAATCTGCTGAGAAAGCGCCCTTTGCATATTTTTGCCCATTTCTTCTCAGATCCTAACAACCATAGCATACCGCACCCCTCAGAACCGACGCAAGAGGCGCTGTCAGACAGGGCAACTCCAGAATCGGGGACGCTGTGCGGAGGTATGTCACTTCAACAAGTTTGACCCTACCTAACATCATTTTACTGGGCGAGAGCCCTCTGTCTTGGCGGAGAAAGAACCTGCCCTATCTACGGCAAGAATACTGACAACAGGCATCGCGGCAAAATCCCCTAGAACTGGAAGTAGATGAACTCTGGGGGACGTGTGGCACAACCCAGCACCCAGTAGGAGAGAAAACACAGGCCTA
>JAISAP010000071.1 GCA_031266655.1 Holosporales bacterium
TTGTCCTCTTTCATCAACTTACATAGGGAGTAGATTGAACTATATATGTTTATAAAAGGTAAATAAAAACGGTATAGGAAGGGGAATACCGGAAAGATGCATACGTAGCGGAGGAAAAAACGAACGGATCTAAAAAGCCGGAGCGTAATAGGAAGGGGGGGGGGACGCACAACCATTTGCCCATGCTTCAACACCACTTTGAGAGCAATGTGTCTATATTAAAGTCGCAGGAACCGCGGCACAACGCCGCGGGGCCCTTGCGCAGTCTCTGCACTTTAGTCGTCGCAAGAGCGACGATAATCCGACACCAACGTTACGTATTAACTGCTATGATATATCCCTGTATCAAGCTTGTTGTAGCCGCGCCCCATGAGGGGGTGCGGGGCTCTTGCGAGCTCTGTCCATTCCAGCTGTCGCAAGAGCGACGATAATCCGAAACCATTACGCGAAAACTGTAATGACATAGGTCTGTATGCAGTAAGTAGACACTACGCGTACAGACCTTACGAACAAAACTTCAACATCAGCGGACGCGCGAAAGGGATGCTCTCGTCGCGCAATATGCTAACCAAGTTTCCGCTCGCAGCTCCGTCTAGGGCTGCAGAGATTGCAACTGATCCCGCAACGTCGCAGCTTGCTCGAAGTTGAGGTCGGAGGCCGCCTTGTACATCGCCTTCTCCAGGGACGCAATCTCGCGCTCTAAAGCGCGCTGCCCACGACTAGCAAGCAACGCCTTGCGCGAAAGCTTCCCAGGAGAAGAGGGAGCCCCTGCGCGAACAGGATCCTCGTCCAGAATCGTCGTCACCCCCTTCTTGATAGTCGCGGGTGTAATCCCATGCGTGGCGTTATACGTCAGCTGCTTTTCTCGGCGTCGATGCGTCTCCTCCAGCGCAGCCGTCAAGGACGCCGTGAGGGTGTCGGCATACAGGACCACCCTTCCCTCCAGATTGCGCGCTGCTCGACCAATCGTTTGAATCAAGGAAGTCTTGGAGCGCAAAAACCCCTCTTTGTCCGCATCAAGAATCGCCACGAGCCCGCATTCGGGAATATCCAATCCCTCACGCAGTAAATTGATGCCGATCAAGACGTCAAAAAGGCCCCGTCGCAGATCCTGAATCAGCTCAATGCGCTCCAACGTCTCGATATCCGAGTGCAAATACCGCGCTCGCACGCCAATCTCTGTGATGTATTCCGTCAACGCCTCCGCCATTTTCTTCGTGAGTGTTGTCACCAAAACACGATCTCCTCGTGCTGTCACCTCCTGAATCCTGGCAAGCAGGTCGTCGACTTGCCCCGCGCTCGGTTGCACTTGGCAAACAGGATCGGGCAACCCCGTCGGTCGAATAATTTGCTCTACGTACAAGTTTTGCGCTCGTTCTAGCTCCCAAGCCCTCGGGGTAGCGGAAACGAAAATCGTTTGCGGGCGGATCGCATCCCACTCTTCGAAAGTAAGAGGGCGGTTGTCCACACAGGAAGGCAAACGGAATCCGTATTCAGAAAGCGTTGTTTTGCGCACGCGATCCCCTCGGTACATGCCCCCAAGTTGAGGGATCGTCACGTGGCTTTCGTCTACAAAGAGCAGAGCTTCCGAGGGCAAGTACTCAAAAAGCGTCGGTGGAGGCTCCCCCGGAGAACGCCCCGTCAAGTAACGGGAATAATTCTCTATACCCTGGCAATGACCCGTAGCGCGCAACATTTCTAGATCGAAATTCACCCGTTCCCACAAGCGTTGCGCTTCCAGCAGCTTGTTGGCTGCCTTCAGCTCTTTATGCCGAAGCGCCAAATCCCGCTGGATTTGCTCCATAATCTCCGGTAGGCGTTCTGCCGTGGTGACAAAGTGTTTGTTTGCGTAGAGCTTAACCTCTTCGAGGGTCGCGTGTGTATCTCCTGTCAGCGCATCGATTTCCCAGATGTCCTCGATCTCATCCCCCAGGAAGGAGAGGCGCCAAAGGGCTCCTTCTGCGTGGGAAGGGTAGATATCGACCCGATCTCCACACACGCGGAACTGGCCTCGCGCCGGCGCCAGGTCGTTGCGGCTGTACTGGAGCTCTATGAGCCGGCGTAGCAAGTGCGTGCGCGGATAAATCTGTCCTTTTGTGAAGCAAATAGTGGTTTCACGGTAGGCTTCGCGGTCTCCAATGCCATAAATGCAAGAGACACTGGCCACAAGGATGACATCGGAGCGCTCCAGCAGCGAGCGGGTTGCCGCATGCCGCATTCTGTCGATCTGCTCGTTGATCGTCGCCTCTTTCTCGATGTAGGTATCGGTGCGCGGGACGTACGCCTCTGGCTGGTAGTAGTCGTAGTAGGAGACAAAATACTCCACCGCATTTTTCGGGAAAAATCCGCGCATTTCCCCGTAAAGTTGTGCCGCCAGCGTCTTGTTGGGCGCCAAAATCAGGGTCGGGCGCTTCAGCTCTTGGATGACATGGGCCATCGTGAACGTTTTTCCAGACCCGGTCACGCCAAGGAGGACCTGATCGCGTTTGCCCGCGCGTATCCCTTCGACAAGACTGCGGATGGCTTCCGGCTGGTCTCCTGCCGGAGGGAAAGGAGAGACAAGCGAAAACACTAGTAGCCCGTGAGAAGGCGCTCAACGAGTTGTCGAACCGTAGGAATAAAGCCGTTCGCGTAATACGGGTCTTCTGCAAAACGATACGCTTGCGTCCCGGAGAAAATCAGCTCTTCGCTGGGATCTCCCCCATGGGCGGCGCGCTGCAAAGTCTTCTGAATGCAGAAAGAACGCGGATCTCCCTCTCGAATCGCGCCCTGCTGAGTCTGACACCACCCGCTGAAACGACAAGCGCTGAGACACCCTACACAGGAGGTCTGATCCCGCCGGATTGCCTCTGCTTTCTGCGGCGTCACGAAGAGTAGCGTCTTCTCCGGCGTACGGAGAGGAACCGTATATCCCGCCGCTCTCCAGTTGTGCACTTGATCCTGCCCGGAGGCGTCCATGTAGACGCCCTCTCCTCCGTTTTCCAAGGGAAAATAGATGTCGTAGGGAGGGGAGGCGTTGTCTTGGCAAGAGATCTGTCGCGTGGATCGATCGCGTAGTTCTTGGAGAAACGCGTTGTTAACGGCGGAGGAGAAAAATCCCGTAGGGCTATATGGCATCGAAAGAACGTCTCCCTTCTTGAGCGAAAAAAGCAACGCTTGCCACGCGCGCGCCACGGGGGATTCCTGCGTGAGAAGCGGCCTTGTCCCAAATTGAAAGGCAACGGGGCCCACCTCAGGATTATCGATCCAGTCAACCCATTCGGAGAGCCACCAAACGCCACCTGCAATGATGATGGGGACGGTTCCCAGCCCGCACTCGCGAAGGAACGAGCGCAAAGCAACAACGCGCGCGTAGGGGTGTTCGGGACAGTGCACATCTTCTTGATGGGAAAACCCGTTGTGTCCACCTGCGTACCAGGGGTCTTCGTACACAACGCCCCCCAGGAATTCGCAGAACTTGTGGTAGGCACGTTTGTAGAGGGCCCGAAACGCCCGCACGGAGGAAACAATGGGATAGCAAGAGATTCCGTAGCCCGCGGCGATTTCCGCCGCTTTGTACGGCATGCCCGCTCCGCAAGTGAGCCCGTGAATGAGCTCTTTCGCACGAGAGAAAATGCCGTGGAGAATTTCTTCGGTTCCTGCCATCTCCCATAGGACGTTCATGTGAATGCGCCCCTGTCCGCAGGAGGTTTCGTGGGCAATGCTCGCTTGGGAGACGCCTCCCTTAATTGCTTGCGCAATGAGCTCCCGATAGCGCTCTCCCCAGGTTTTCCCAGGGGAGACAGGGGCCATCAGCTTTCCCGCTTCCGAGAAAAAGTCCGCATTCACCGCAGAAAAGGTCCCCACAGCTCCAGCACGCGCCCAAGCTCCGCAAGTCGCGCCCGTAGAGACAGAGATTCCCTTTCCTCCCTCAACAAGAGGCCAAACCTCCGCTCCTGACAGCATCAGTGATTTAAGGGAGAACATCGCGTTTTATGCTCATTTGAGGTACTCCCCCTCATCCTAGCAGATTTCCTAACACGCAAGAAGCGGGCGCTTCCTCCCACTTAAGGAAGAGAGGGGAGAGACCACCGCCCCGCTCCCCATCGTGAGGAAACACAAACCGCGCTTGAGGGCTGCCTGCAAAGACACCCTCCCCTATTTCCGCAGGTGGAGAACCAGCTTCACAAGTAACAGAGAGCAGGGAAGGACAGAACGCAAAGCAGTGTTCCTCAAACGTCCTCACACTGGCAGGAAGGGTAACCTTCTGTAGGGCGGAGCAGTAATAAAAAGTGTACGCCTCTATACTCGCAAGGTGAGCACCAGTTTCACAAGTAATGGAGATAAGGGCCGAACAGGACGTAAAACAGTGTTCCCCAAGCATCGTCACACTGGCAGGAAGGGTCACCGTCTGTAAGACGGAGCAGTCGCAAAAAGCGTACGCCTCTACGCTCGTGAGGTGAGAACCGGTCTCGAAGGTGACGGAGGCAAGAGAGCGACATTCTAAAAAACATCTTCCTCCAAGCTCCCACACGCTTGCTGGAATACAAATGGTGCTCAAACTAGACCCGGCAAAAGCGTGCTCTTCCACTCTCTCAAGTTGGGAGCCAGCCTCAAAGGTAAACGAGGTAAGCGATGCACAATCAGAGAAACAACGCTCCTCAACAATTTTTACATTCCTCGGACACACGAAAGAGCGTAAGCCAGCTCCATCAAAGGCAGCCCACCCTGTTTTCGTGAGGCGAGAGCCGCTCTCAAAAGTAGCCGAGACAAGAGTGTGACAGTTCATGAAACAACCAGACGGGAGACGTTCAATGCCTCGGGGAATCTCTACAGCTCGCAGAATATCCGTTCCTGCGTGCAGACCCAGGCAAAAATCCGCTAGAACCCCCCCCAATAAAGATCTCCATGATAGGAGAACTCTCAAAGATACAGGACCCGAAACTTATACCATGCGGAAGATTACCTTCCCCACTTGGAAAATCTATAAAACTAAGACTCGTTCTACGAAAAGCGGCACTTCCAACCCTTGCTAGCTGAGAATTCCCCTCGAAGATAACTAAGCTAAGAGAGCGACACCACGCGCAACAGTCACGCGCAAGCGTTATGACACTTCTAGGAAGCACAATGCATTGCAGGTTAGAACTCGAGAGAGCTCCCTCTCCCACAGTCACCAGATGAGAATCTGGTTCAAAGGTGATGGATCCAAGAGGGCACCCTGTAAAGCAACCCTCTCCGAGGGTCCGGACGCTCGCAGGGATATCAAGGGACCTCAAACCAGCGCCCGCGAGAGCATACTCCCCTACGTGTGTGAGTTCAGACTCATCCTCAAAGGCAACGTGCGCAAGCGATTTACGTCCTGCAAAGCACTCCCTCCCAAGCGCTCTTGCATTCCAGGGAATAACAACGCACCACGCGTTGGGATAAAAACCCCCCATTCTTATACTATTTTCATATCCGGGAAGTTCTATGATCTCCCCCAGATAAGCAACCCAGCTCCTGACTAAGATGGACGCATCGGAAGATCCTTCAAAAAATCGCGCCGCTATCTGCCGACGCCCCATTTCCTCCGGAGATAGTTCCGCCTCCGGAAATGGTTCCATGGATCCAGCCTTAGAAAGTCCGCTCAGAGCTGCCAGAGCCAACACGAGAATCGCTCTTAGAGCCTTTCGCTTTTCCACTTTCGTCACTCTTGTTGTCTCATTAATGGACAATAAGAGCATATCAGGAAAATTTAGATGCAGCAATCCTACCATGGAAGAATTTCCTATGGGAAGAACTGAGACTTTTGTAGAAGGCTCTCTCCTAGCACAATGATGTTAGGGAGAGTAAAATTTGCCCGGGTACAGGCTCTTAATCCTGACTGGACGCCTCATCCCGCTCCCCATCGTGAGAAAACACGAACCGCGCTTGAGGGCTGCTTTCAAAAACACCCTCCCCTATTTCCGCAGGCGGAGAACCAGCTTCACAAGTAACAGAGAGCAGGGAAGGACAGAACGCAAAGCAGTGTTTCCCCAGCGTCTGCACGCTCGCAGGAAGGGTAGCCTTCTGTAAGGCAGAGCAGTAATAAAAAGTGTACGCCTCTACGCTCGTGAGGAGAGAACCGGTCTCGAAGGTGACGGAGGCAAGAGATCGACATTCAGCAAAACATCTTTCTCCAAGCGCCCGCACGCTCGCTGGAATGCAAATGGTGCCCAAACTAGACTCAGAAAAAGCATACTCTTCCACTCTCTCAAGTTGGGAACCAGCTTCCAAGCTGAACGAGGTAAGCGCTGAACACCTAGAGAAACAATGCTCCCCAAGAACCCTTACGCTCTTGGGCAGTGTGATGCTTTGTAAGCCAGTTTCATAAAAAGCAAACCCCTCTATCGTTACGAGTCGCGAATCGGGCGCACAAGTAACGGAGGTAAGAGCGCGGCACCCGGAGAAGCAAAAAGGCCGGATACATTCAATGTCTTGAGAAACCTCTAAGGTTTGTAGAAGATCCGTGCCTGCGTGAAGACCCAGCCAAGGATCCGCTGGCACACCGGCAACAAAGATCGCCGTGACGCACGAACCATGAAGTATACAGGGAGCAAAGTCTGCATGACCCCTCGGAAAATTGATAAAGGTAAGACCTGAGTTAAAAAACGCCCCATCTCCAACCCTTGTAAGCTGAGACTCTTCTTCGAAAGTAACTGAGTCAAGGCAGGAACACCATAGGAAACAGCTTGCCTCCAGCGTGCTCACACTTCTAGGCAGAACAATGGATCGCAGAAAAGAACTGGAGAAAGCACTCTCCCCCACAGTCCCCAGTTGAGAATTAGGTTCAAAGAGGATGGACTGAAGAGGACATTCTGCAAAACAACGCTCCCCAAGCGTCCGCATACTCGCTGGGATATCAATGGCACACAGGGAAGACTCAGCACAAGCATACTTTTCTATACGCGTTAGCTGAGCACCAAACTCAAAAACAACGTGCACCAGCGATTTGCGTCCCCTGAAACACTCCCTCCACAGCACTTCTGCATGCCGGGGAATCACAATGCGCCACACGTCCAGATAACGATCCTTCATGGTGATACTGCTTTCATGCCCACGAAGTCCTACGGGCGTTCCTCGAGCAACCATCGTGTTCCTAAACAAGAGGGCCCCACTGGAAGGTTCTCCCAGAAATAGCTCTCTTTCCTCCGGCGATAGTTCCATCGCTCCCGCCTCGGAAAATCCGTTCAGAGTTCCCAAAGCCAACACAACCATGAAACCGAGAATCTTACGTCTTTTCATTTTCGTCACTCTTGTTGCCTCGTTAATGGACAATAAGAGCATATAGCAAAAATTTAAAGGAAGGAATCCCCTCATGAAAGAATTTCCTATGTGAAGAACTGAGACTTTTACGCAGGCGCTCTCCTAGCCTCAGGTGGTGAGGGAGAGGTACGACATGGTGCGATGCCGTCGATTTGGGATTGATTGTTGCCTAACCTGGTTGAGTAACACAAGAGATACTGGGCGAGAGCCCCCGAAAACACTGGACAAGTCCTTATAAGAGCCCCAAGGAGCGCATGGAGCGATGCGTATGGGCTCCGACGACAACATGGTCATGGACAGAAACGCCTAGCCTCTCTCCAAGATCCTTGATGAGCCGGGTTGCTTGCACATCCTCCAGAGAAGGTGTGGGATCTCCGCTGGGATGGTTATGCACCAGAATAAGTGCTGTCGCCCCCAGCTCTAACGCTC
>JAISAP010000004.1 GCA_031266655.1 Holosporales bacterium
GCAGCAGGAAAGACTCCGGTGTTTGGCTCGCCGGACATTTTACGAAAGCTGAAAAAAGGATGGAAGTGCGAGGGAAGGAGCTCCTCTCTGAAACTTTGACATAATCTGGTCGCCATCTCTATGGGGCTCTTTAGGCCTATTCTTTCTAATCTTGCACCCTCTCATTGGCCTTTTTACGGAAAACCTATTTTAAAAAGGTAAAGTGTTTGTGAACATAGTTCCGAACTGCTCAAAGGAGGAGTTAATGCCTATTACCAAGGGAAGATTCTAGAGGGATCCACGGTTCACACAGATGGCTGGAGCGCTTACGATGGGCTCGTTGTGAGTGGGGTGGATCCCTACCGAGTTTTTCAGTGTAAGATGAGTTCGCTAGAGGTAAGGCTCTGTTAATGGCATTGAGGCCTTTTGGAGCTTCGCGAAGAGACGTTGTGCTAAGTTCAACGGCTTAAGAAATGATGTCTTCCTTCTGCACTTGAAGGAGTGTGGGCTCCAGTATAACAACAGAGGCGAGCATCTCCTCAGTTTATGGACTAATCTGGTCAAGTGATAAAAGAGATGCTAGTCTAGAACCATCCGTTTATTTTAGCTGTCGCAGGAGCGACGATGCATCTACACCAACGTTACGTGCAAACTGCGCCTGTGGAGACCTGTCTCAGGCGTGGAGAAAACCGCGCCCCACAGGGGGTGCGGGACCTTAATCTGTCGCAAGCAAAGAGAGCCCCTCCAGTCCTGATCGAGCTTTCCTGGTGAGCACTTTCTCTCCATGCGGAAGAACAAGCTACAGCGCTCCAAGAGAAAGTTCCAAGAACGCCGCATGCGTTCAGCTATTTTCTTCTTTATCGCGACAAGAACAGGATTTCTTCCCGAAAAGAGAGCAGAAAAAGGCCTTAACACGACGCCAAAACAGGCCAAATCCAAGGAGAGCAGCAGTGACCACTTGAAACAGCAGGCTTCCTGTTCCGGGATCCACATAGGCCGAAGCATAGTCCGGAAAAGATAATACAAAAAGAAAACAAACTAGAAACATGCGCCCTCCCGGCCGTTTTCTCACCTTAGCAAACGACAGACCGGAATGCAAAGAGGATTGACAATCTTGTCTCGCAGTGCCGCAATGTGGGTATGGAAGAAAGCACGAAAACTGTCCCCTTTTTGCAACCGATGGGGCACGAGCAGACAGAACGCTGTTTTGCGCGCGCGCTGGAGCGGGGGGCGCTTCCTCCCGCACTCCTGATTTCCGGTCCCGAGAGCCTTGGGAAGGCGCTGTTAGCGCGCAAGCTTGCGAGCGCCCTTCTTTCAGGGAAGTCCTCCACTTCAGACGAGAACCTTACCTCCTGGTGCACCCCCTCCGTTGCCCACGAGATCCATGAGGGAACGCATCCCGATTTTCTCGCCACTACCTTCTCCCAAGAGGAAGCGTCCGTAGATCGGGTGCGCCAAATGCTCGCTTGGGTCTACAAAAAGCCGCTTAAAGCCTCCGTGAAGGTCGTTCTCTTGGAGGATGTAGAGCTCCTGAACCGCAATGCCGCCAATGCTCTCCTCAAAACCCTGGAAGAACCCCCTCCGACGACCTTTATCCTTCTCACCTCCTCTTACCCTGAGCGTTTGCTGGCAACCGTTCGCTCTCGGTGCGTTTCCTTTCCTCTTTTGCCTTCTTCGGATGCCGATATTAGGTCTCCTATTCAAGAACAGAGTACGCTTTACCCCAAGTTCTGGAAGGCCTTGCAAGCAGCTGAGCAGGGGAAGCTCGCGCTAGCACAGGAGTTTGCGGGAGAAGAAGGCGTATGGCCTTTTTTCTCTTCATTTTCCCTACGGGCTGTGCATGCGGCAACTTGTGGAGAGGAAGAGACGCTGCTCTCGCTATCGAAACAGACTTTGTTGGGGCTTTGGCAGGAAACCGTAGATAAAATCGTGCAGACGGATCGTTTGAATTTGGACAAGAAAGCTGTCATGCTCTGGTTCTTTTGTACGGTATCGGAAGTTTCAGCGAAGTAATGCGTCCTCCTTTCTACGTTACGACTCCCATTTACTACGTCAATGCGCGTCCCCACATCGGGAGTGCTTACACGAGTATCGCCGCGGATGTAGTGGCACGCTTCCAGCGTCAGGAGGGAGCGGAGGTTTTATTCCTCACCGGCACTGATGAGCATGGGCAGAAGGTTGCCCAAAGTGCAGAAAAATCGGGAAAAACGCCGCAGGCTTTTTGCGATGCCATGTCAGAGCATTTCCGCGCGCTCCTTCCGCTTCTCACACTGAGGCCAACGGACTTCATCCGCACCACGGAAGTACGACATCAGAAGGCAGCACAAGCCCTGTGGACACGTCTGGCGGAGAGGGGACACATTTACCTTGGGTCCTACGCAGGATGGTACGACGTTCGGGAAGAGGCGTTTTACCGAGAGGAGGAGCTGGTGGACGGAAAATCGCCCAGCGGCAATACGGTCGAGTGGATTCAGGAACCGAGTTATTTCTTCGATCTTTCTACATGGCAGGAGCCTCTTTTAGCGTTTTACCGAGACCATCCGGACTTTATCGCTCCTGCACACCGACGGAACGAAGTGTTACGGTTTGTCGAAGGTGGGCTGAAAGACCTTTCCATCTCACGAAGCCGCCTGACCTGGGGCATTCCCGTACCTGGAGATCCCGAGCATGTGATGTACGTCTGGATTGATGCGTTGGTCAACTACCTGACCTCTCTCGGGTTTCCAGAAGAAAGTCCGGAGATGACTCGGTTTTGGCCGACTTGTATCCATATCGTGGGCAAAGAAATTGTCCGTTTTCATGCCGTGTATTGGCCGGCCTTCTTGATGGCGGCAGGACTGCCTGTTCCGCATCAGATTTTTGCGCATGGATGGCTGACCGTCGATGGGCAGAAAATGTCGAAGTCTCTGGGGAATGTGACGGATCCACACGCTCTTGTGGCAGCTTATGGAGCGGATGCGGTGCGGTATTTTCTGATGAGGGAGATACCCTTTGGAGATGACGGAGATTTTTCAGAGCGGGCCTTAAGGCGGCGGCTGAACTCCGACCTGGCAAACGATCTGGGAAACCTCGTGCAGCGCGTCTTGAGCCTGATACACAAGCATTGTGGCGGGTTGGCCCCACCGCAACACGCCGTTCTGGAAGAAGATCGCGCCTTTCTCTCCCTTTTCCCTTCTCTCTACGCGCGCGTGCAGGAGCAGGTGCGACATTTGGCACTCCATCGCGCCTTGGAGGCGATCTGGGAGGGGGTTGTGGCCGCCAACCGCTATGTAGATCAGCAAAAGCCTTGGTCCCTTGCAAAGTCGGATCCCCAACGTCTGGAGACTGTTCTGGGCGTCCTGCTGGAGGGAATTTTCCGCCTGGGACTGCTCTTGCGTGCGTTTATCCCTTCTACCGCTGAAAAGATCCTGAACGCCTTGGCGGTTGCACCCGAAGCACGAGACTTCTCCTGTATTTCCGTGCCTTATCATCCTGTAGGGCCGCTTCCTCCTCCCCAGATTTTGTTTTCGAAGGTTCCTGAGGATGCTGGTAGATAGCCATTGCCACCTCGGGTATCCCCCACTGAGAGACGACTGGGAGGGAGCGTTTCAGCGCGCGCGAGCACAGGGAGTGCAGCTTCTACTGCTGGCGAACACGATGCTGGAAGAAATCCCGGATCTTGAAGCCCTTTGTTCCAAACACCCGGAGTTGTACCGAACTGTAGGTCTTCATCCTGGCAACTGTTCGGAAGCAAACACTGTGCTCCTTTCCACAATCCTTCCGCAGGCGATTTCTGGAGACAAGGTCGTGGGCGTGGGAGAGATAGGGCTCGATTACCATGGAATTCAAGAGGGTTCACCCTCTGCACAGATCCTGCAAAGGGAAGCCTTTCAGATCCAGCTGGACATCGCACAGTCCGCCCACTTGCCGGTTTGTGTCCATACGCGTGAGGCGGAGGAAGATACGTTGTCGCTTCTCTCCTCTTTTCCAGGTATACGAGGAGTCATTCACTGCTTTACGGGAGGCCTACCCTTTGCGCGCGCCGTTTTGGATTTGGGATTGTTCATCTCCTTCTCTGGCATTGTGACCTTCCCAAACGCTACAACGCTTCAGGAAGTGGCACGTTTTGTCCCAGAGGATCGTCTCTTAATCGAGACGGATGCGCCTTTTCTGGCTCCTGTGCCGCATCGGGGGAAGACCAATGAGCCAGCTTGGGTGGCCTGTGTTGCACAGCACCTCGCCCACCTTCGGGGGAAGGATGTGGACTGGGTTGCGCGGCAAACGACGGAGAACTTTTTCTCCCTATTCCCCCTAGTCTCAAGAGGGTAAGAGCGTGCGGTTTAAAGCAACGGTTCTTGGCTGTGGATCCTCAGGGGGCGTTCCCTGTCCTGGCTTCGGGTGGGGAGAGTGCGACCCTTGCAACCCGAAGAATTATCGATTGCGCAGCTCTCTGCTCATTGAGACACCAGAGACAACGGTACTTATCGATTCCTCTCCGGATCTGCGTCAACAATTGCTGGCGCACAATGTCCAGAAGATAGACGCCGTTCTGTACACCCATGCGCACTCTGACCATACGAATGGGATAGACGATCTCCGTCCTTTTCATGTGTTGCAAGGAAAACGCCTACCTGTCTATTCGAATCCTGCCGTCTTGCAGGATCTGGCCCGGCAGTTTCCGTATGCCTTTGAAAAAAACAATAAAGAGACCAATCTCTACTGGCCCTTCCTAGAAGCACATCCTATCTCCTCTTCTCTTTTTCGCTTCCGGGACTTAGAAGGGCGGATGATGCGACAAGATCATCACTACAGCCTTTCTTACGGGTTCCGATTCGGTGACTTCGCCTACTCAACCGATGTGTGTGTCTTTCCTGAAGAGACCTTCCAGGCTCTCTCGGGAATTAGAACTTGGATCGTCGAGTGTTCCAGCCCGGGCGAGAATCCCTCACACGCCTCTCTTCCCGATGTCCTGAAGTGGGTGGAACGCCTGCGCCCGGAGCGTACCATTTTGACGCATATGAACCACACCATGGATTATGCAACCGTCAGCAAACTCTTGCCTGCTGGTATGGAGCTCGCGTTTGATGGTCTCGTTGTCGAAGGCCTTTCTCTGGTGGCATAAATGGAAGCGATACAAAGGACTGGAATGGCAGAGAAGTATTGGCGTATATGGCAAGCCTTTTGGGAACGGCACTACGCGCAGTTCCGGCGTATTTTTATTCGGTTCTGGATTGTGGCGTTTGTTGTGCATACAGGCATAGCGCTCACCCGATGGGAGCTGATTTTTGGACCTTTGCCTGAAATTCATTCTCTCAAAGAGCTCATTCCTATTGCCCAAAAGGCGCAGAAAGAAGGGGATGTTATCGTTTTTACGGTAGTTGAAAATGTCCTCCTTCGACCAGACACTCCCCTGCTGACCCTGAAAAATAGGGAAGCGCACATGAAAACGCTCCTTCACATGGTGCGTTGCATCTCCAATGAGAGATCTTTTAAAACACTCTCTACTCTCTCTTTTCCGCAGGTGTTGGTAGAGCAGGATGCCCCCGAGACTGTCCGGAAACTACGGGAACAAGGCGTTGTGTTCCAGGGGATCATCATATATTTCAACTACGCAGATGTTCCAGCCGGGCAGGTTTGGTGGAACCCCGAATACTCTAAGCGACAGGTGGAGTGGTGGGCTTCCGAGTTAGCCAGAAATGGAATTCCTCCACCTAACGGAGGAGAAGAGAATGTCCTTCCCGTCGGAGATCCTTCACCATTTTTTGCCGGATATCCTGGGGTGAGGTCTCTAGAGATGGCGGCTTGTGTGCGTAAAAAGACTCCATTCCAGACCATCATTATCGTAGATCAGGACGAAATAACGATCCGCTATCTCTGCAATATTTTAAGGCGCTACTACCCGAATAGTCATATTTTCGGGTTGAGGTACATGGGCGGTATGAAGGAGGAGGATGTGGTTACAGATGTGGAGCCTTTCCAGGACCTCGTCAGGAAACTCAGGTGCCGTCGCACCGTAAAAACGTTAGGACAAGGCTTTGCAGGAGAAGAGCTTTCACAACAGAAATGATGTCTCTATACGCTGGGGTCCCCTCAAGAAGAAGATCTCCTTAGAATTGTTCGCATCTCCGGATAAAGCGCAGGAATAGCTGCACGCTGAAGATCGCCCTCGACGCCTTTGTTAAAAGATAAGAGAGACTGGCGCACTCCCGGGAGATATTGCCTTTTTGGATCAATAAACCGCAAAGCGCCGCATTTTTGCTTTAAACAGTGCACCTTTGTCCCTCCAAGGATAGCCATAGCCCAGAACCACTCATCGTCATTGGCAGAACATTGCTCCAAAAAAACGTCAGTGCGGCAAACATCTTTATGTAGGCAGTGGGGCGGGTACAACACCCCAGGTCCCCCAACTTGGCAATAACGATAGGAGGGAACCGGGGCCTCATGGAACCACGAGAGAAGGTATTTTCGAGAGGATAAGGGAAGAATTCCCCCTGTATCGTCGCAGGCTACGCCCGCCGCATGGGCTTGGACAGAGGTAGGATCTGCGAGATAAGCGGTATAGAGAGGCTCCAGCCAGTCTGGAGGGTAGTAGATGTCATCATCGGCAGTCACGATAATATCTTCCGGATAGCGCTGCAAAGCAGGGACCAATTTCTTGTAAGAAAGCAAGTTCTCGCACCACTGGATGGATAACCCGTAGGATTGGAGATAGAGAAGCTCTTGTGGCAGGTCCTTTTCTTTATGGGGAAACTCTTCCTCTGCAAGCCAAAGGATCACCGCATCTGGCTTCAGAGATTGTGTGAGCAAAGAATACGCAACCGCAAAGACCTCAGAAATCCGGTCTGGAAATGAGGTGAAGGAGACAATCAGGCGAGGAGAGCGTTGCTGGGGGGAAGCCAAGCCACTTTCCTGCAAAAGAAACACTTGCTGGCGGATCTTCTCCAAATCCAGACGCGTTACCCAGCAATGCCAGAAGATGCGCCATTTTTGATAAACAAAAAGACCGATCTCGTGGATGCCAGGAAGATGCCAGATGGTCTTGAGAAGGGCGATGAGCTTCCATCGCATCTGCCCCTTCATCTTTCCATTACGTCCGTAATATGGATTTGAGGGGCAAACTTTCCACGCCACAGATTGGCATTCAGAACACCCACAATGTCGTACGATCCCCGTTTGGCAGACAGGACACGCTCCAAGACGGTTCCTGTCGATCGGAACAGCACAGAAAACACACGCACTCCGTCACCCTGTGTGAGGACGCAAGCGAGGTGATCTTTTCCTACCCTCTGGGTGTGTTCAATGGACACGTTTTGAAACAGAAACTGCGGAGTAGGGTTTCCCGCCCCAAAAGGGCCGAGTTGCTTGAGGAGATGCACCATCCCAATGGTTGCGCCTGAAAGACTCAAGGTTCCCTCGATGACAAGGGGAGGTGACCGAAAATCCTTCTCTTGTGCTGATTTCTGCAGGAAAGACTCCAAATCCTCCAGGCGCGCGCGCTGTAAAGAGAACCCCGCGGCAAGAGCATGTCCTCCACCATTTACAACCAGGCCCTCTGCCTTTGCCTGGTGGATAATGCTGCCTAAATCCATCCCAGGAACGGAGCGCCCAGAGCCTCGCCCATTTCCCTCATCATCAAAGCTAATGACGCAACAGGGCTTGTAAAATTGTTCTCTAAGACGACCCGCCACAATGCCCAGGACTCCTGCTGCCCAGTTATCTCCGGAAATGACAAGAAAGGGTCGCTCACGCTGCGCTTGCGCTAGCTGTTGCGCTTTCTCTACGACCCGAACCTCGAGTTCTTGCCTCTCCCGATTGAGGCGATCCAATTCGACAGCCCAAGAAGCGGCTTCTTGTCCGGTTTGAGAAAGCAGCAGACGCACACTCGGCTCTGCATTGTCCAGTCTTCCAGGCGCATTCAAACGAGGGCCAAAGGAAAAGGCGATATGATGCACCGAAATTTCGGCGCGAAGACACGCCACGCGCGCCAACTCGCGAATGCCAAGATTTGTCCTCCCGTTGATAACCTTCAATCCCTGCGCCACGTAAGCTCGATTGAGCTCGACCAGCGGCATGACATCGCATACGGTTCCAAGCGCGACGAGGTCCAAGAGTAGGCGCAGGTCCGGTTCTTGGTAGGAGGGGAACGACGAGCGGAGGGCCCGATTCAGCCCCACCAGGAACAAGAAGACAACGCCAGCGGCGCAGCACTGCTTCAGCTCCTCCGGATTCCCCGGAAGATACGGATCGACGATCGCGTGCGCTTGGGGAATGGTGTCCTCTGGAGCGTGGTGATCCAAGACGACCACATCAGCCCCTCGAGAACGCAGCTCCTCTAGCGTTTCATGCGCGGTGACGCCGCAATCCACCATGAGCACAAGACGTGGAGGCGCCTCGTCTTTCCAGACGCTGTGCAGCGTATCCTGCGTGGCTCCGTATCCCTGCGCACGTGTCGGGACATGGAAGGAGGCAGAGATCCCGATAGAAGAGAAGAATCGCAACAGAAGAACGGTGGACGTAATGCCATCGACATCGTAATCTCCCCAGATCAGGATTTCTTCCTTCTCCAGGATGGCCTTTTCTACGCGCGCAACAGCCTCGTCCATTCCTTGAAGAACCGAGGGATCAGGAAGACTCTTTTTGAGGGTGGGAGATAGAAATGTACGTGCTTCCTCCACAGAAGAAGCGCGGAAGGAGAGGAGACGCGCCAGGATCTCTGGGAGATCGAGCTGGCGCATGAAAAGACTCACCTTCTCTTCATCTGGCTCCCGGAGCTCCCAGGTTCTCCCTGTTGATGATGGTTTTTCAAAGATAGGAGAGGACAATAAATCCTCCAAGGAAAAGCAGTAAAATGGCACCGAATAGCCATCCTAAATATTTTTCTATAAAGACGCGCACAGGATCCCCGAAAATCCAACAGAGGCCACTTATGG
The DNA here is from genome assembly GCA_031266655.1 of Holosporales bacterium. GTDB lineage: Bacteria > Pseudomonadota > Alphaproteobacteria > UBA3830 > JAIRMZ01 > JAIRMZ01. The sequence continues at coordinate 8,889 of JAISAP010000004.1, forward strand.
TGATGAACCGCATGCCACGCGCCAGCACGGAGGCGATGACGAAGGTGGCTAGATCCACTTGCGCCACTCCCGCCGCAATGGCAACCACCCTGTAAGGAACGGGAGTCATTCCCTTCAACGTGATCGCCCAAAACGCCCATTTGTGAAAGTGCTGGACCAGGTGATGGAAGCTATCAACGCAATTGTAGGCGGACAAAATGCGCATGCCGACCGCTTCAAAAAGGGCATATCCTATGTAGTAGCCCAGCACACCTCCTGCGACCGAGCAGAGGGTGCATATCGCGCCGTACATCAAGGCACGAGGCCTCCGGGCAAGCGCCATGGGGATGAGCATCGCATCCGGGAAAATCGGCAAAATCGTGCTTTCGAAGAAGGCGACCACGCAGAGGATCCACAGCGCATAGGGGCGTTCTGCTTGAATCATCGTCCAATTGTATAAGGTTCTGATCACAAACTCGCCTTTACAAACCGTGCAAAAGCGGAGCAAGAAGCTGCTGGCGCGCTGCAATCTCGGCTAAACGCTCTTCCGCTTTTTCGACCACTTCTTTCGGGGCCCGCTCTCGAAAGAGCGCATCCGCCAACTTTGCTTTCCACTTTCCCTTTTCCGTTACCAACAGCTGCTCTTCATCTTGCAAACGCTTGCGCTCCGCCTCCACATCGATCACCTCTCCAACAAACAGCGTCAGGGTTCCCCCTTCTACGACCACCGGAACTGTCTGGATGTTTTGGTCAGGGTGCCCCACCACCGGACAGAGACGTGCCAGGCGCGCGCAGGACTCTTTGTAGGTGTTCCAGAGGGCCCCAGAGGCGGCTTCTTGCGGAGAGAAGGCCGCTTTAATCTCCACTCCAGCGGGAATCCGAACACAGGCTCGCACGGAACGTATTGTTCGCACGGTATTGCAGATCCAGCTCACGTCTTTTGCAGCTTGTCGGAAAGCCTCTGGCGGGACAATCACCGGCCATGCTTCCTGACAGAGGGTCCCCAGTTCGCTCACTCCCAACATCGCGGCAAGTTCTTCCGTAATGAAAGGAGTGAAAGGATGCAGAATACGGAGGATCTGTTCGATAGCCCAAGCCGTGACGGCGCGTACTTCTCCAGACTCGGGTGTTTCCCTTTCAAGAAGGGGCTTGATGAGCTCCAAGTACCAGTCGCAGAAGGATCCCCATACGTGTTGATGTAAGGACTTAGCACACAAGTCAAATCGGTAGGTCTCAAGAGCCCCATCCGTTTCTTTCAGGAGTTGCCCTAGCTCCCACACGATCCAACGGGAAAAAGGATGTTGCACGGAAAGGGGATCGAACTCGGGATTCCGCTCGCAAAGTTTCATCTGGGAGAAGCGCGCGGCGTTCCAAATCTTCGTCAAGAAATTGCGCGTGTTCTCTACCTGCGCTTTTCCTACGCGCACATCGCGCCCGGGGACGCACAGAGTGACCAGTGTCAGTCGGACCGCATCGGACCCATAGAGCTCTACAAGATCCATCGGGTTGATAACATTTCCCCGCGACTTCGACATTTTCTGCCCCTTCTCGTCGCGCACCAACGGATGGATGTAGACATCTTTGAAGGGAACCTCTTTGCAAAAGTACTTTCCCATCATGACCATGCGCGCCACCCAGAAAAAGATGATGTCAAACCCGGTGACCAGGACACTCCCAGGATAATGCGCAGAGAGCTCGGGGAGCGCCTCTGGCCAGCCAAGCGTCATGAACGGCCAGAGCGCGGAGGAGTACCAAGTATCGAGCACATCCGGATCCGGGCGCAGTTCTACCGCTTTTCCGTAGGCCCGCAAGGCCTTCCCTTGGGCTTCTTCCAAGGAGCTGGCCACGAAAACATCCCCATTCGGACCGTACCAAGCGGGAATCTCGTGCCCCCACCAAATATGACGCGAGATACACCAAGGACGAATGCGGCGCATCCAGTCGTAGTACGTATTGACCCAATTCTCCGGAATAAACTGCAGTTCTCCCTTCTGCGCCGCTTCCAGCGCGGGAATAGCAAGTTTTCCTGCATCCACAAACCACTGGTCGGTCATGTAGGGTTCTAGGATCACGCCCGACCGGTCTCCATGTGGGACGTTATGCGGGAGTGATTCCGCCTTCTCCAGGAGCCCTTCCGCCGTTAGGGCTTCGACAACGCGTGTGCGCGCCTCGAAACGATCGAGTCCACGGAAGGCATCTGGGACTTGGTCGTTGAGGTGCCCTTCCTCATCCAGGATGCAAAGGGCGGGCAATGCGTGACGACTCCCGACCTCGAAGTCCTCAAAGCTATGGGCAGGCGTTATCTTCAAAGCCCCACTTCCCTTCTCGGGATCGACGTAGGAATCCGTGATAATCGGGATGATGCGATCCGTAAGGGGAAGACGCACTTTTCTTCCCACCAACGCTTGATACCGTGCGTCTTCTGGATGGACAGCGACGGCGACATCTCCAAACAGCGTCTCCGGTCGCGTGGTCGCTACCGTGATCCCCCCGTCCCCCTCCTCAAAGGGGTACCGAATGAACCACAGATGCCCCAAAATCTCTCGCTCCACCACCTCCAGGTCTGAGAGTGCGGATTTCAGGGAAGGATCCCAGTTCACGAGGCGCTTGTCCCGGTAGATCAGTCCCGCTTCGTAGAGAGCCACGAAAGACTCGCGTACGGCACGCTTCCCCCCCTCGTCCATGGTAAAACGCATGCGAGACCAATCGCAGGACGTCCCCAGAGTCTTCATTTGCTCCACGATTTGTCCGCCGGACTGCTCTTTCCACTTCCATACCTCCTCGATAAAGGCCTCGCGCCCAATCTCTTTCCGCTTGATTCCCTTTTTCTCGAGAGAACGCTCCACGAGGAGCTGGGTTACAATTCCCGCATGATCGAGGCCCGGCTGCCAGAGCACCTTGTGGCCTTGCGCTCGTTTGTGCCGTACCAGCACATCCTGCAGGGTGTAGCAGAGGGCATGCCCCATATGGAGCGATCCCGTAACGTTGGGAGGGGGCAGCATAACCGTGTAGGGCGATCCGGAAGCCTTTTGCTTTTTCAGATCAAAGGGCGCCTTTTCCTCCCACAGGCGGCGGATTCCCCCCTCGAAACGCTGGGGGGCGAACACTTTCTCAATCACGGCCCGAACCCCACACAAAATTTCTCATTGTCTTCACTCTAGAAGTGCACGGAGAAGACCGCAAGGTGCGGCCGCCTCGAGGAGAACGTGAGGCACGGCCAGCGCTTCCCTTCTGCAGGAGAGAAGCCTATACCATGCGCAAGGTCCTTGATAGCAATGCCATGACTGATTCCGCCTTTAATGCGAAAAGAGTTCCCTTCTTTTTACACTGGATGCGCCTTATGGGGGCGGAGACCTGGCGTCCTGAGGTGCCGTTCCCCTTCCGGCCATCCGGCAGTCGGGACGCATCAGCATTCTGGCAGCATGCTCCAAAATCCACCTCTGAGGGATTTTCCTCCTTTTGTAAGGAGCAATCCCAATGGTTCACGAAGGGGCTCTCCCTCTACCAAACCTTTCCACGCTCTTCGGGCGCTCCCCTCTCAGAGATTTGGCGTGAAGGGCCCGCTTCCCTCCAGTACATGCCCGCTTCTTCAACCGCCCATGCTGCGGTTCTTTTTGTCCCTGCACCCATGAATAAACCGGACATCTTCCGGCTGCCTGGTGGGGGGCTCTGCGCTTTTCTGGCACGTCAAGGCGTGGCTTCCTACCTTCTGGATTGGGGCGAAAGCTGTGCTCCCTCCTTGGAAGCTTACCTGGAGCAAACCCTGTTTCCTGCCATGGAGGCGGTGCAACAACACACTTCGGTACCCATTTTTCTCTTTGGCTACTGTATGGGCGCTATCTCCGTTCTTGGCGCCCTCCAGCACCAGCCGCAATGGATGTATCCCAAGGGGCCCATTGCTGGCGCCTGCCTGCTTTCTCCCCTTTGGGACCTGCGTACCTACCCGATCGCAACACAGCTGTTTATTGACAATGCCTTTGAGCTTTACGAAAAATGCCCCGCTCCTGACGTCACGGAGCCCTCTCTGATCAGCTTGTTCCTGAACCTACTCCAACCTTGGGCGATTTTCGAAAAATATGCGCGTTTCTCGCAATACACCGATCCGGAGCAACAAAGGCAATTTGTGCAGATGGAGGATTGGCTCAATGACCTCTACGCGCTCTCTACTTGCTTCATCCAAGAAACCGTCCGCCCCTGGTTTGCGGAGAACGCACTTCTCTCGGGAGATGGGACGGTGTTTGGGGAAAAATTGCACCCAGAGTCTCTTTCCTTGCCCATGCTTATAACGATGCCTCTCCAGGATCGGGTGGTTCCTCCGGCCTCCGGGCAAAGTCTCTGCAAGCGTTTGCCCAAGGCCGCAAGCCTCTATCCCACTACAGGCCACATCGGAGCGCTGGTGGGCAGAAACGCGCAAGAGCACTTCTGGAAGCCTTGCTGGACCTTCATGCGAAGTGTTATGAAGGGAGAGGGGGATCTGTGCGGACCGTGTTGATTACCGGAGGAGTGAGAGGGATCGGAGCCGCGATCGCACGCGCCTTCTCTGCTGCGGGACATCGGGTAGCGGTGACGTACTTTTCCCGCAAGGAAACGGCTTGCGCCTTCACGTCAGAAACGGGCATCCCTTCTTTCGCTTGGGACGTGGCAGACTACGCCGCCTGCCAGAAGGGAGTGGAGGTCGTTGTCGATCAGCTGGGCCCCATCGAGGTCCTGATCAACAACGCAGGAGTCACTTGTGATGCGATGTTCCACAAGATGACGGTAGACCAGTGGAAAACGGTGATGGAAACGAATTTGGGCGCGGTTTTTAACATGTGTCATACCGTTATTAACTCCATGCGAGAGCGACAATTCGGGCGTATCATCACGATCAGTTCTGTGAATGGGCAGAAAGGACAGGTCGGACAGGTGAATTATTCTGCCTCCAAGGCCGGCGTGATCGGGTTTACAAAGGCCTTGGCGCAGGAGGTTGCTACCAAGGGAATTACGGTCAACGCCCTAGCCCCGGGATATATTGCCACCGACATGACGCAGGCGCTTCCTCCCCAAGTTTTAGAGAAAATTGTCGCACAGATTCCTGTAGGCCGTCTGGGAGCGCCAGAGGAAATCGCGCAAGCAGCCCTTTTCCTGGCCTCTGACGCTGCTGCGTTCATCACGGGGTCGACGCTCAGCATCAACGGAGGGCAGTACCTGCACTGATGCCCATGACCCTGGATTCCACTGCCACGCAGGCGACCAACAGGAAGCAGAAACCCATTTATCTTGACTATCAGGCTTCTACTCCTTGCGACCCCAGGGTGGTCGAGGCGATGCTGCCGTTTTTCACGGAATATTGCGGAAATCCGCATGCGCGCACGCATGTTTATGGGTGGACAGCGGAAGAGGCGGTAGAAAGTGCTCGCGCGCAGATTGCTCAGGAGATTCACGCCGATCCCAGAGAGATTATTTTTACCTCTGGGGCGACAGAGGCCAACAACTTGGCCATTAAGGGAACCGCACGGTTTTACGAAGAGCGTGGGAGTCGCCATCACATCCTTACATCGCAGATCGAGCACGATTGCGTCCTCGAATCGTGTCGCTTTCTGGAAAAATGTGGTTTTTCTGTCACCTACCTTCCCGTCCAGAGCGATGGGATCGTCGACCTCAAGCTCCTGAGGCAAGCGATCACAGAGAAAACGCTGCTGGTCTCCATTATGGCGGCCAATAACGAGATTGGGGTTCTCCAACCCCTTGCAGACATTGGGGCCATCTGCCGGGAACGCGGGGTTTTCTTTCATACCGATGCGGCTCAAGCCTTGGGAAAGATTCCGCTCGATGTGCATGCGCTGTCGGTGGATCTGATGAGCCTTTCCTCTCACAAAATTTACGGACCGAAGGGGATTGGCGCCCTCTACTGCCGACTCAAGCCCCGCGTGAGCCTGGAGCCTCTTCTGAGCGGAGGAGGGCAGGAACGCGGCCTTCGATCCGGAACCGTAGCGGTGCCGTTATGCGTTGGGTTTGGAGAAGCCTGTCGAATAGCTGGTTCTGTGAGAGAAGAAGAGGGCCGGCGCCTTCTCGCCCTACGGAAACGCTTATACACCCTGCTCTGCGAGGGTTTGCCGGAGATTTACCTGAATGGGCACCCGGATCAACGCCTTCCTGGCAACCTGAACATCAGCTTTGCAGGGGTAGAAGGTGAAGGGATCCTCATGGGAGCCAAGGACCTGGCCTTATCTACCGGATCGGCCTGCAACTCCCTTTCCTTGGAGCCATCTCATGTTTTGGCAGCGCTTGGAGTGGATCCCAACATCATTCATGGCTCCGTTCGCATCAGTCTCGGGCGCTTTACGACGGAGGAAGAGGTGGACCAAGCGGCAGCCTCTCTGATCGCCTCCGTACGCAGGTTGCGAGAGATGAGCCCTCTATGGGAGAATAAGGGGGAGAAATAGGGAGGTAAGCTGTGAAATACGACGAGAAAGTGGTGGACCACTACGAGAACCCGCGCAATGTTGGGGTCCTGGATGCAGCCGCGAAGAACGTAGGGACGGGCGTAGTTGGATCGCCCGCTTGTGGAGACGTTATCAAGCTGCAAATTCTGGTGGACGAGGACGATCGCATTCAGGAAGCGCGTTTCAAGACCTTTGGTTGCGGATCCGCCATCGCCGTGAGTTCCCTTTTGACAGAATCCATCAAGGGCAAAACTTTGGAGGAAGCGCAAAAGGTGCGCAATTCCGATCTTTCGGAGGCGTTGCAGCTGCCGGATATTAAGCGCCACTGCTCTGTTTTGGCAGAAGAAGTTCTTTCCGCCGCCATACAGGATTTCCGTAAGAAGCAGACAGAGGAAAAGGCGGGAGTTGTGCCCGCTGACCTCACGCTGACTCCACGAGCGATAGAAAAGGCCCGTTTTTTTTGTACACGAGAAACTCCCCCGGCAGCGGGCTTGCGGGTATCGGTTGTGCGCCGTGGATGCGCGGGTCTCTCCTACGTTTTGGATTGCGCAAAGCAGAGAGACGCGGAGGAAGTCACCATCGATGCAGGAGGGGTCCTTCTCTTCGTTGACCCGCTTGTCATGCCGTTTCTGCAAGGAACGCAAATTGACTATGTGGAGGAGAACCTCAAGGCGGGATTTGTCTTCAACAACCCCAATGCTTGCGCGCAATGTTCCTGCGGCCAGTCTTTCCGGACGGAGAAAGGGGCGAGATCTGAGAGAAAGCCTGGTGCCTGCGGGACTTCGGCATGTATGCGCTGAGGTTTCTCCTCTCTTGAGGTGGACAATGGGGTGCGCTAGGGTTTGCCTTGAATAAAAGGAGGAAGCGGATGCCGAAGGTTGTTTTTGTGTCCAAGGACGGAACACGTCAGGAAGTGGAAGCCGCGACTGGAGCCAGTGTGCTGAGTGTCGCGCGTGCGGGAGGGGTGCGCTTGGCAGGAGCCTGCATGGGAGCCCTAGTGTGTGGTGGCTGCCGAGTAGAGGTGGACCCTGCTTGGAAGGAGCGGGTTCCTCCCCCCGAGACGCAGGAGGCAGCAGCGCTTGAGGCAGCCTGGGACGCGACTCCGGACTCCCGTCTCGCTTGCGCCTTGAAGGTGACAGAGGCTCTCGATGGTCTGGTGGTGCACCTGCCAGGTTAGAGTGGTGAGAACGCTCCTCCATTCCGCTTCTGCACAGAATGCGATAGGGAACGACTAAAAGTGAACAATCCGCAGAAAGAGCATTTTGAGAAGATACATGATCTGTACACAACCCACTATCATGACGCGACCTCTGCACGGTTTAGGGAAGAGTTTGTTTATGAGCCCCTCTTTAAGGGTATGGATTTGAATGGGAAGGATGTTTTGGAGTGTGCTTCTGGAGGCGGAGCAAACACCTTGGCACTTTTGAAGCGATTCCCGAAAGCGCGCTTTTGCGGCTGTGACATCTCGGAGGCTGCTTGCTCTGACTATCGAGCAGAAACAGGATGCCCCGCGTTCTGGGTGGATTTAACACTGCCGATCGCCCATGACAAATTATATGACGTTGTTATGGTCTTCGGAGGAATCCACCACTGTGCGCGGAACCTGCCCGTCGTGTTGGACAATATTTACAAGCTCCTTAAACCAGACGGTCTTTTTCTGATGTTTGAACCCAATAATCAGTTTTTTCTAGAGAAACTGCGTAAATTTTGGTACAGGCACGACTCCTTTTTCGAGTCAGAGACGGAAGAGGCACTGGATCACGATGATTTGCTACACATGGCGAATTCTGAGGGGGGGGAGTCAAAATTTAAAGCAGAAATGGTCCAATATCTCTTCGGACCTGCTGCGTTTTTTGTTGCGAATTCCATGATTTTCCGCATTCCACTCTGGTTGAAGCCAATTATTACCCCTCCTCTCATGTTGTTCGAGCGCATTTATAATGGGCTTTCGGGAAAATGTCTGTACACTAATTTCCTTGCGTGTTGGAGAAAGCTTCCTTAGTCCAGTAGTATGCTTGTTAGAGCCTGTCTCTTGATGCAATGAAGTGGAAAGCTGCTAAAGATGAACAATCCGCAGAAAGAGCATTTTGAGGAGATGCATGATCTGTACACAGCTCATTACTGTGACGCTGCGTCTATACGGTTCAAGGAAGAATTTGTCTATGAGCCACTCTTTAAGGGTATGGATTTGAATGGGAAGGATGTTTTGGAGTGTGCTTCTGGAGGCGGAGCAAACACCCTGGCGCTTTTGAAGCGATTCCCGGAAGCGCACTTTTGCGGCTGCGACATCTCGGAAGCTGCTCGCTCTGACTACCGAGCAAAAACGGGGTGTCGCGCGTTCTGGGTGGATTTAACACTGCCGATCGCCCATGACAAATTATATGACGTTGTTATGGTCTTCGGAGGAATCCACCACTGTGTACGGAACCTGCCCGTTGTATTGGACAATATTTACAAGCTCCTTAAACCAGACGGTCTTTTTCTGATGTTTGAACCCAATAATCAGTTTTTTCTAGAGAAACTGCGTAAATTTTGGTACAGGCACGACTCTTTTTTCGAGGCAGAAACAGAAGAGGCACTGGATCACGATGATTTGCTACACATGGCGAATTCTGAGGGGGGTCAAAATTTAAAGCAGAAATGGTCCAATATCTCCTCGGTCCTGCTTTGTATCCCGTCGTCCACTCCATGGTCCTGCACATTCCGCTCTGGCTGAAGCCGATCATCGCGCCTCCTCTCCTATGGTGCGAACGGCTCTACAGCAGACTGTCCGGAAAATGCCCGTATGCCAACTTTCTCGCGCGCTGGAGAAAGCTCCCCCTGTAGACGTCCCCGCCCTTTTATGGCACATCTTCTGAGTCGCTCTGCGCACAAAGAAGGGAATCTGTGTCGATGCGTCTTCTCTGCGATTCTTCTACAGCCTTTTTGGGAGAAAGTGTGGCACGCATTTCGGGCGTGCGCCTGCTTGCGCGCGTTCTGTGTTCTTTTCCGAACGGGGAGCTCTATGCTTGCCTACAAGATTCTGCGCAGGGGGAAGACGTTTTTGTCCTGGCCAGCACACCCACCGCCTCCGACTGGATCGGCCTCTTCCTTCTTCTCGACGCGCTCGTCCGCGATCGCCCCCGGCGGATTATTCTCTGCTTGGCCTACTGTGGATATGGGCGTCAGGATCGCCAGACGGAGCCCTCCGGATGCTTCTCCCTGGCGCGATTCGCTGCGCTGCTCGGCACCTTCCCCATAGAAAAAATCTTTGTGATCGATCCGCACAATCACGACAGCTTGTCCCTATTTCCGGTCCCCTGTTTCGACCTCTCTTCACATCCCGTGTTCTGCGAGTTCATCAAGAACAACACGTGCTGTCCCGATTTGTTTGTCGCTCCGGACTATGGGGCTTCCCACCGAACGCAGCGTCTTGCCGAAGCCTGTGGCCGCCCATGGACAACGCTCGACAAGCGCCAACCCGCTGAATCCCTTACGATTGCACTGCAGGAGCGAGTTAGAGGGAAGCATTGCGCGCTGGTAGACGATATCCTTGATTCCGGATGGACGTTGTGGCATGCTGCCTCCGTTCTTATGCGGGCGGGAGCCCTTCGGGTGGAGGCGTTTGTGACACATGGTCTTCCCAGCACGAGAAAGGTTCCCATGGAGGAATGTGTGAAGCAAGTCGTGGTGACGGATACATTGTTTTCTTCTGAGAGCAGACCTTGCGTACGGAGTGTAACGGTTGCGCCGGTAGTTGAGGATCTCCTGAGAGAGCTTGGGTAGAGGGGGAAGATGCATACGTTAGAAGTCCAGAGCAGATCGCAGAGGGGGACGGGGGCGGCGCGGGCGGTTCGACGGACTGGGGAGATTCCTGCGATTCTCTACGGGGGATCGGAGGCACCGGAGAAGATCTCCGTCAACCAGCTCCTCTTTATGCATGAGCTTCGGCGACCGGGGATTTTTTCGCGCGTATTCTCTCTTGCTGGTGCGTCTGCGGGCAAGTGCGAGGTTCTCGTGCGTGATATCCAGTTTCACCCAGTGACGAGCATTCCCTTGCACATAGACTTTATTCGTATCGATGAGGCACACCCGATTACGGTGAAAATTCCTGTGGTTTATGTCAACGAAACCGCTTCTCCTGGGCTAAAATCTGGAGGAGTGCTTAACGTGATAGCGCACGAGATAGAAGTCTCCTGCGCTCTCAAGGATGTACCTGAGTCCGTTGAAGTGGATCTTTCTGGCCTGAACTTTCACGACACGATTCATGCGCACGAGGTGCCATTGCCTTCGGGGGTTTCTCTTGTCACGCATGGGCGGGATCAAGTGATGGCAACGGTGGTTGCTCCAACACTGATGCCAACCGCCTCGGAGGAGGCAACCCCAACGGCAGAAGAAACACCCGAAAAAGAGTAGCGTTTCTGCCCCTCGACTCTGCGCTTCTTGCCGAGTCTTAAGGAGACGCGGTTCGAGCTGTTTTCTCCTTTGTTTTGGCTCTGCCCTCTACCTTGCTGGCTCCCAAAGAAACGTGTCCCTCCACCTATAAGATGCCTTTCGGTATCGATGGGGTCATCCATCACACAGGAAAGAGCTCCTGCTTGAAGAACGGATGCTCATCCCGCATCGGCAAACGACGAAGAAGTTCCGTTCAGGATCCTTTGCTATTCTGGGGGGCTAAACCCTGAGGAGAAAAATCCTGGAGACCCATGCACCATTCCTGGAGAACGGAACCCCGGAGACCCATGCGCCACACCCAGAGAGTTGAACCCCGAGGAGAAGGATGGCATCCCTACGGCATAAAGTCCTGGCCATGAAGCGGCGGCACAGACCGCCATTATCTTTGTCCATTCTACAACAACATCCTCCCAAAAAAGACAACTCACCTGTAGAGCACTCTGGGCGCACAACATAAGTGAATTTTTGTCAACACCTGCATCTCCTCTTTCTGGAGTACACTCAAAAATCAAAGATAAATGCTCGCAAGCTGCGCGGAGTTTTTGCGTTCTGTACGTCAAACGTAGGGGGCTTTTCTTGTTCAGAGGCGCCTTTTAGGATTTATTTAGCCTCGTACACAAGAATGCATAAGATTTTTCTGAGATGGCAAGCATAAGAAAGAACGTTGACAAATTTTTCTCCTAAATAGGGGAAAGTGATAGATTCTTCCTATTTTTGTGCGTTCTCTACCCACAGTTATTCTTCCTAAGCAACAATTCTTTTGCATTCCAGACACATGAGATCTTCAGAACGCTCGGACGCCTCTCCGTGGAGTGTTGTTCCCTCTTTCTGATCGATCTCTCGGTGCGCCTCCTAACGCTCAACACTCAGCACCGGCGCTTCCTGGATGGGCTCACCGTGGGATTTGGCGCGCTTCTGTGGATGGGGCTCATGCATTACGCGACGCTCCAAGCCGCTCTAAAGCCTCTCTCCGAGCTCCCTTCCATAGGAACCTTGGCTCCTCTCGGGCTTTTCCTGTTTGGAATATGCCCCGCTTTGATAGGGAAAAGGTGGTACACGCTGCTCTTATCCCTGTACTGCGTGATGGCTCTTGGTCGGTGGGAAATTTTGGAGATCCGCCAGAGCACACCGAAGGAAACCCTATCCTCCTGGAAATCTGTCTCCTTCAAGAAGCGCCCGAACGTCTACCTCTTTTTTCTGGAATCCTACTCGGACCTCACCTCTCTGGAGACAATCTACCACATAGATACGAGCGCTGTCCGCCACTATATGGCAACACACGGATATTCCATGTACGAAAATTGCTTCTCCAATTATGACCAGACGCTTGTGAGCGAAGGGGCTCTCTTCGGTCTACACCACCACTGGTATCGTATCGCGATTGGGTTGAGCGATGTGGGAAGAAACTTCCGCCGCCTCCTGGGAGGAGAAAACCCTGTGCTGCGCACCTTCAAGGAAAACCACTATAAGACCAATTGCTTGCTACTGTTAACTGGGGAGATCATCCCGCACGCCAATAGTAAATTCGACTTCTATGAGAAAATTCCTCGATCCCACATGGCTCGTATGATGGATGGCTCTTGGAAGGCTCCTGAGAGGCGCTTGTGGGAATGGGTGGCACATGTTTTTTCGCTCCTCTCTCCTTCCTCTCTTTACTTTTTCCGAGGAGAACCGTTTCTTCCCTTTCATACGACTTTTGAGACGATGCGTAGTCATTTTTTGAAAAGGGTACAGGAAGGAAAGGCCTCGGGTGTTCCTCAGTTCTTTTTCATCCATACAGGAGCGCAGCATTCTGCGTACAAGGGAGATATGCGGGTTCACAGGGAGCTTTTCGATCGATTCCAAACAAGGGATTACGCTCTGATCCGACAGGATGCAGACACAGATCTAGCCAATATGCTGGCCATTCTGGAAGAGCACGACCCGGAGGCGTTGGTGATTCTCATCGGAGACCATGGAGCACGTCGCTACCGGGGTATAGAGCGTGGGGAAGGAGAAATCAATGCACTGATTCGATCGCGCGGCCTTGAGCCAAGCCTGGTGGCGAGAGATGCAATGGGAGTGTTTTGTGCCATTAGGTGGAGATTTTCTCCTCTGTATTTTACAGCAGAGACGATTGTGAGCCATGTGAACCTCTTCCGCCGTATCTTTGCAGAGCTCGCAGAGGACCCGGCTCTTCTCGAGGACTGTGAAACGGATGCGTCTTATCTGCTCACAAATGACAAGCTTTACCTCGTCGTCGAAAATGGCAAGCTTCTTCTCAACTGAAAGCCGTTTACTCCACCTTCGCTGAAGTGAGCCTTCAGTAGAGAGGATGGTTTAGCCCAGACTAGTAACAGGCGTGAGGAGAATACCTCTGATCGGAGTGTTCTCTGTTCCCCCCTTCTCTTGAGGGTGGATGGGGGATAGGGTGCATCGTGAAGGTAGCGAATTCTCTCAAAACATTGAAGACCAGGCATAAGGCCTGCCGTTTGGTGCGTCGCAAAGGGCGCATTTACGTGATCAACAAAGTCAATCCACGGTTCAAAGTTCGGC
>JAISAP010000006.1 GCA_031266655.1 Holosporales bacterium
AGAGACCTTCTTTTGGACACAACAGCAAGGATGCTGCGTCCTTGAAGAACTGCTAAAGGAGCCAAGGGCTTCTGTCCGGCGCCTCCTCGTCCTCTGTTGCTGAAACCAGCTAGACATCGGTGTTCTCTCGCTTGTATGGCTCACTCTGGCTCGTACCCCTTCTGTTGTCGCCGCATGGCACGCGAGCGTCCCAGTTGCTTGAACGAAGCTCATAGCTTGACAAATGGCAATATATGAGGCGCAATATGTTTATAATTGAAGGGAAGGAGACTGGAAATATGCCTAATTTTAGCAAGTTGCTGCTTCTTACCGCCGCTTTCGTGACCCTCACTGCGAGAGGTATGGAGGAGGATTACGGGACTCCGCTCTGGTGGATGCGTGAAGACCTCGATATCGGGATACGATTGCAGGCTGCCCAGACTCTCCTCTGGGATCCGGCAGCAAACCCGGGCCATCGGAGGAGGGCAGCAGAGATTATGCTCGGCACCCTGGATCCTATGACGATGACGCCCCATCACGTGGAGTCGTTGAACCAGATTTTCCAGGCATTAGGGCGGAATCACGATCCCACTGCTCCTGGTATGGACGGCCCTCTTCTCGCAGCAGCGACAAGAATGCTGGGTGCTGTTAATCATGATGCACGGTTTGCGGCTGCTCAAGCATTAGTTCCGTATCTGGACGCACTGAAGCCAGCGGCGCTCGTGCAGATGCAAGAGATTGCGGAAGAGAGGGAGCTTGGCCCAGACGCACGATTAAGACTTGCGATTGCCATTGTGAATTGTTCAATGCCGTCTTTTCTTTTAGGAGCTCGACAAGGTGCTATTCAGATTGTGCCCGATCATGTGGCGTTGTTGAACTGGTTTTTCTGGGTATTAGGGCAGAATTACTATGGTATCGCCGCTCCCGTCGCCTCTATAAGCGCTCTTTTTTTCGCAGCAGCAAAGAATCTAGATCTGGGTCTACCACCTGCCTTTGAGCATTATCCTGGACCGAATCCAGTTTTTCCGCTAGCAGTGCAACGAGCGGCTGCCCAAACTATTCTCGGGGATCCGACGGCAAATCCGGTCTGGCAGAGGGGGGCGGCGCAGGTCATGCTCAACACCCTGGATCCTACCAGGCAGATCATGCCCGATGAGATCCCAGGATGGCATCAGACTCTTCGGGTATTGGTGCAAGCACATATCCTCCAGTCCGGCCATCCCCTCCTCGTAAGGGCGGTGGTGGCCATGGAAGGGGCTCGAGCAGTGGGCTCGCCAATGGATCTCGAAATACAAGTGCCGCTCGCTATTGCCGCTATCCGTCACCCAGACGTGACTCCTCCCAATGGGATGACACCGGACCTCCTGCGAGTAGCCGCTCAGGTGATCGTCGATCATCCAGAAGGGGTGCTAGAGGATGTCCTCCAGAGAGCGCAGCAAATCCTGAACGCACACCCATAGCAGTCGATCAGCCAACTGGTGTTGTGAAAATACAGCACCAGTGGCGCCTTTCTCAGCAGAAAGAAACCTTCTTCTGAGCAAAATGGCACAGATGCTGCTCTCATGGAGGCGTAAAAATCGTCAAAACAAGAGCAAAATCTCTCGCTAGGAATCTTGTTGCTCTGCGCTGTTGACAGCCGACCTCCAAGCACCCACACAAAAACAGCCCACCTAAAAACCGAACGCTTCAGAAAAGCTAAAGGCCTTGCAACAGCCTGGAGGAACAATCTCCCAGATAAATCCTCTTTGTCCTAGGAAAACTCTCCGCCTCAAACGCCGCTTCTTTCTGGACAGCACTTAAGAGATGAGAGGAACGACAGAAACAACCCGTCGGCCGCGCTGCAGGGAAAAGGAGACGGTGCCAGAGGCCAACGCAAACAAGGTGTGGTCCCGGCCTACGCCCACGTAAGATCCAGGGCGGACCTTCGTCCCGCGTTGGCGAATCAGGATATTCCCAGCTTTCACCTCTTCTCCTCCATACTTCTTAACGCCCAGGCGCTTACTTTCCGAATCGCGCCCGTTCCGGGAACTCCCTCCTGCTTTCTTGGTGGCCATGCTCTCCTCCCCTCCCTACGCGCTCTTGATCTGCGTGATCTCCACCACCGTTACCGGTTGCCGATGACCGTTCCGACGGCGGTAATTCTTACGACGCCGCTTCTTGAACACCAAGATCTTCTTGGACCGCTTTTGCTCCAGGATTTTTCCCTCAACCGTAGCACGAGGGACGAGGGGGCTCCCCACAGCCACCTGCGATCCATCTTGAAAAAAAAGCACCTCCGGAAAAGAGACTTTTGCCCCTTCGTCGCTCGGAAGCTTCTCCACAGAGAGGCGCGTCCCCACCTCCACGCGGTACTGCTTTCCCCCAGTTCTGATAACCGCCGCTTTCATCTCATCCCATCTTTGCATTTGGTGAAACAGACCGAACATTGATAAAACGTCTGCAGAGTCCTGTCAAGGCGGAGGGGCAGTATGGACGAGCTGGAGGCGCTGGACATCGCGCGGGCAACGCTGTTTCTCATTCTCAGGATAAGCGCCCCTGTTCTCCTCGTTGCCATGGGTGTGGGGATTCTGATCTCCCTATTTCAGGCGCTGACCCAAATTCAGGAGGCTACACTGACGTTTGTCCCCAAAATTGTCGCTATGTTTTTCGTCTTGATCTGGAGTCTCCCCTACATGGGGCAATGGATGGGGACCTTCACGGAAGATGTCTTCACGCGCGTTATGACCCTGCGATAGCGGCCTATGTTGAGCACAGCGTCTTCCTATTCTTTCCTCACGCAATCGGTTGTTCTGTTCTTTCTGATTTTTGCTCGAGTAGGGTCGACGCTTTCCGTCGCTGCAGGATTTGGAGAAACGTTCGTCTCCCCCAGGATCCGCCTGATGCTTGCTTTGAGCATCTCTTTCTGCCTGTTTTTCCCCTTAGAGCATCCCTTGGCGCATGTGGCGAAGGCCCCTTCTCTCGGGATTTTCCTGGGAGAAGTCGTCATCGGCTTGTTCATGGGCCTCCTCGTTCGCATGGCTGTACTCGCCTTGGAAACAGCAGGAGCGGCCATGTCCATGTTCTCCGGGCTCCACCTGGGATCTTTCTTCTCCCCGCTCTTTCCGCAGGGAGAGTCTCCTTACGGGACATTTTTGACCATGACCATGATTACCCTTATGTTTCTGGGAGATATGCATCATTGGATCCTCAAGGGCGTCGTGGAGAGCTACCGCCTGTGTGAGCCGGGAGCACCTCTTCCGCTTCTCCAGTTCGCAAGCTTCGCGGACTGGGTGAATCGCTGCTTTATCCTGTCTCTCCAGCTTGCGGCCCCTTTTTTGGTCACTCAACTGCTGTTCTTCCTGGGCGTAGGGCTTGTCAATCGGCTGGTCGCTCAAATGCAGGTGTATTTTTTGTCGCAGCCCATCCAGATTCTGATGGGCCTGGCGATGCTGGCGATCAGCCTTCCTTTGGTCACGAAAACCTTCTTTACCTTCTTCGCGGGAGCGATTTTTCCGAGGTTTGTGGCCTCTCCTGCTGGGTGATGGAGCGCGTAAACGATGCCAGAAGAACAAGAAAAAGGGGATGCCAGCCAGAAGAGCTTTGAGGCTACGGAATACCGCCTAAGGAAGGCACGGGAAGAAGGAAAAATTCCGATCTCCCGCGATTTGGGCGTTGCCATCATGATTGCTGCTTCCGCCTTTGTCCTCCTGGTTTTAGGAGCGCGCGTTTGCGTGCACATGGGCGCCTTTCTGACGCCCTTTATCGAACAAGCCCACCGCTTTTCCCTGACGCCCAACAATGCGCGCACGCTTTTCTCAGATTGCGCTTGGCATCTTGGGGAAGTCATAGGATGGACGGGAGGAGTGCTGTTCCTCTCCGCCCTCTTAGGTTCCGTTCTTCAGACACGCTTTATCATCTCGTGGGAGCGCCTAAAATGGGATGTTTCCAAGCTTTCCCTCAAGAAAGGGGTGGAGCGCCTTTTTTCTTGGAAAGGCATCATCGAGTTCCTCAAGAGCATCCTGAAATTTCTGATTTCTGGCCTTTTAACGGTTTACGTCTTGAAGGGCGCACTGCAGAGCAGCACGTCCGCTATTGAATTATCTCCCTTGCAGTGGCTGCTTTTTACGAAGATGGGCGCTTTCCAAATCTTTCTGTTTCTCTTTATTTTCATGCTGTTCTTCGGAGGCGCCGATTACGCCTACCAGTGGTTTACCCACCGCCGCGATCTCCGCATGACGCATCAGGAGATGAAGGAGGAGTTCAAACAGCAGGAAGGCAACCCTCAAATCCGCGCGCAGATTCGCCGCATCCAAAAGGAACGCGCCCAGAAGTCGATTATATCGACGCTTCAGGAGGCTGCGGTCCTGATCACAGACGCTTCTCGCTGCACGATCGCGTTGCGCTATGGCGCGACTTCGCCCATCCCTGTGGTTACGGCCAAGGGGACCGATGCCTACGCGCAAACCCTGTGCGAGCTCGGTCTCCAGCTGGGCATTCCCGTTGTGGAAGAGGCGGCCTTGGCACGCACCCTCTACGCTGCGGTTCCTGTGGAGCACCCTATCCTTTCTGAGCATTACCAAAGCGTTGCAGGGGTCATTCGGAGGATTTCCGGCCAAGGGGGATGAGCAGAGACGTTGCGCAGTCCCCGTCACTTGCTCTAGGCTCCGAGGGAGGATTCGTGTCCCCTCCGTTTCGTGTGACACCCCAAGAAAGTTCGGGCTTTTTGTTTCCATGGTAGATCATAATTTTTCCTCCTCAGAGGGAGGCGTTCCGGAGGAGCGTTTTGCAGACCTTTTTGAGAAGACCGTTTGTACCCCCCTGCAGGGCAGTATTGCCAAGGGAACGGTGATCGCGCTTGAGCGCGACAACGTGGTGATTGATGTCGGCCTCAAGTCAGAGGGATGTGTGCCCCTCAAGGAATTCTCGGTGGATGGACGTTCTGCTGAACTCGCCGTGGGGGATCTCGTGGACGTGTTCATAGAGCGGTACGAGGACCGAGGGGGCTCCATTGTGCTCAGTCGCGAGAAGGCGCTGAAAGAAGTGGTGTGGAAGACGCTCGAGAAATCCTTCGCAGAAAACACATGTGTCACGGGCAAGATTTTCTCCAAGGTAAAAGGAGGATTTATCGTCGATTTAGAGGGAATGATGGCATTTCTTCCCGGAAGCCAAATCGATGTCCGCCCTATCCGCGATGTTGCGCCTCTCATGAACACCGATCTTTCCTTCCACATTCTCAAGATGGATCGCCTGCGTGGAGGAACGGGCAACATCGTTGTGTCGCGACGCACCGTCCTGGAAGAGACGGGGGCGGAAGAGCGCGCACAGCTGATGATGAACCTACAGGAAGGGCAAGTGATTCCTGGAACGGTGCGCAATATTACCAGCTACGGAGCTTTTGTCGACATTGGAGGCGTTGATGGCTTATTGCATAACGCAGATATCTCCTGGAAGCGGATCGGTCACGCCTCGGAGCTTCTCAAGCCAGGACAGGTGATCCAGGTCAAAATTCTGAAATTTAATCCAGAAACGCAGAGGATTTCCCTAGGAACCAAGCAGCTCGAGCCAGATCCGTGGGAAACGCTCGACGATTCCTTTGTTGTCGGCGCACGCATCAAGGGAGTGGTCACCAATGTGACGGAGTACGGTGTTTTCGTGGAAGTAAAGGAAGGCGTTGAGGGCCTCGTTTACGTTTCTGACGTGAGTTGGAAGAAAAACGCCTCTCCCACCAATGTGGCTTCGATTGGACAAGAGCTGGAAGCTGTCATATTGGACATGGACCAAGAGCGTCGTCGGATGGGGTTGGGCCTCAAGCAGCTGACAGAAAGCCCCTGGGTCACGATCGAGAGAGACTTCCCTGTGGGTACCGAGTTTGAATCTGTTATCTCCAATATCGTGGAATTTGGCCTCTTTGTGCGTGTTGTCCCAGATGTTGACGGGCTGGTGCATGCCAACGACTTGTCTTGGGAGGTACCCGGGGAAGAGGCGCTGAAGTCTTACAAGCGGGGCGATACCATCAAGATCAAGGTGCTCGAAATCGATGGAGAAAGGGAGCGCATTAGCCTAGGCGTTAAGCAGCTTGCGCCGGATCCGCAAAGGGAGGTGTTTGCGCAGCTCAAGAAAGGGTCTGTGGTGACTTGCACGATCGTGGAACTGAAGTTCGATGAAATCGAGGTGACGCTCTCCAATGGAGTGCTGGGTTCCATCAAAAAAGCCGAACTCTCCAAGGAACGTGAGGAGCGTCACATCGATCGCTTTGCAGTCGGAGAGAAGCTGGACGCGAAAGTGCTTGCGATCAACAAGGCGCAGCGGCGCGTTTCTTTGTCGGTGCGCGCACTGGAAATCGCCGAAGAGAAGCAGGCAATAGCGGAGTATGGATCCTCGGATAGTGGAGCTAGCTTGGGCGAGATTTTGGGGGCGGTGATCGCAAAAACGAAGCAGAAGGGTGCGTCTGCTCCGGCAGAGTCCCCTGTTGCAGAGCCCGAGAAGAAATCTGCCGCCGCGAAGTCCAAGAAAAAGCCTGCTGCGGAGTCTAAGAAAGCCACCGCTGCGGAGTCCAAGCTGAAGAAGTCTGCAGTAAAGTCCGAAGCGTCTTCTGCGGCGAAGCCCAAGAAGAAGCCTACTGCGGAGCCCAAAAAGGCTCCTGCCGCAGCTAAGAAGAACCCTGCCGCGACAGAAGCCAAGAAAAGTCCTCAGAAGCGGCCGCAGAAAGGTTCTTCTGAAACGCCCACATGATCTCTATCGTCGTCGCTGCCTACAACGAGGAGGAGGCGGTTCGTGAGACGGTCGAGGAGATTGAGCGTATCTGCGCGGGAATGGGCGTTCCCTTTGAGATCGTCGTGGTCGATGACGGATCCACGGATGGGACCGCTGCAGTCCTCAGCTCTTTGAAAGTGACCGTGGTGTGCCATCCCTACAACGTCGGCTATGGCCATTCTCTCAAGGATGGCATCGCTTCCGCCAAGTACGAAACGATCGTGATTACGGACGCGGACCAGACGTATCCACTCGATCGGATCCCCGATCTGTACTCCAGAAGTCTCGAGGGATTCGACATGGTTGTGGGTGCGCGCACAGGACGGCATTACGAGGGGACTTTTCTGAAAGAAGCGCTTCGCAAGATCCTGAAGTTTCTCGCCGAATTTACGGCCGGTCGGAAAATCCCGGATATTAATTCGGGTTTGCGTCTCTTTCATCGAGAAACCGCAAAGGCGGTGTTCCCGCAACTCTGTGATGGTTTTAGTTTCACCACTTCCCTCACGTTGGCCTACTTGATGACAGGAAAATTTGTCTCTTATGTGCCTATTGCCTACGGCCCCCGTTCCGGGAAGACAAAAGTGCGTCTCCTGAAGGATTCCTTGCGGACATTGCAGTACGTCTTGCAGCTGGCCACATACTACCAGCCTCTCAAGATTTTCTTTCTCTTCTCAGGATTGTGTCTTGTGCACGCGGCGTTCTGGTTTTTGATCGCTCTGTTCTTGGGACTGCATGTCGGATTCTTCCTTGGCATTGGATCCATGCTGGTCTCTCTGATCGTCCTATGCATGGGTCTGCTTGCGGACTTGCTAAAGCAGATCCTACAGAAAAGTCAATAGGGAGGCTTTTTCGGCCCATGGTGCCTCCGACTTTTTCTTCAGAAATTGCGCATGCTGCCCATTATCACCGATGGATCCTTTCTTCTTTCCAAAAGTATCTTCGGGGTTCCCTGCTAGAAGTGGGTGTGGCACACGGGAGTTTCAGGAAGGTTCTAGACTGGCATCTCTTTTGTCACTTGACCAGATTAGTTAACAAACTGAGGAGATTCTCACCCCTGTTATTATACCGAAACTCACACTCCTTCAAGTGCAGAAGGAAGACATCGCCTTTTAAGCCGGTGAACTTAGCACAACGCCTCTTCGCAAAGCTCCAAAAGGCCTCACTGCCATTAACATGACTCTTGCCTCTCACAAACTCATTCTTACACTGAAAAACTCGGTAGTGGTTCCTACTCGTTCACAACAAGCCCATCATAGGCTCCCCAGCCGTCCGTGTGAACCGTAGATCCCTCTGGAATTTGTCCCTGAATAATGACGCTTCTCCTGAGCAGTTTGGGACAATGGCTAACAAACACTTTGCCTTCTCGTTTCAACAAATCAAATACCGGAGTCTTTCCTGCTGCTCTACGGCCTCTCTTGCCTCGCACCCTCTTCACTCCAAAGGACTTCTCATCAAGCTCAAAAACACCCAAATCCTGAGAATTCTCCTCAAACCTCTGCTGCACTATTAACTCTCGAAAGTGCTTATAATACAAGTTAATCGTGTTTCGATTGCTTTTTAACAATTTGCTCGCAGAACTTGCCGTAATGTCCTCACAGAAACATGCAAGCATTCCATGCTTTTCATAAACCCCTAACCGATTGAACTTCAACATATCCTGCCCTACCTAACATTATTTTGCTAGTCTAGAACCTTCAGAAAATGGCTCCCAGAGACGATTGACTATACGGGGATAGATATCGACCCATAGTATGTGGAGAGTGCTCGACGCTCCGGAAGCAAGGCTTATGTTGCGGATATCACAGATCCGAGTCTCTCCGGGAAATTGGGCACATTCGATAGCGTCCTGTGTTTCAACGTTTTGGAACATATCCTGGATGACGAAGGTGCTTTGAAGAATCTTGGCGCTCTTTTGACAAGGGGGGGGGTTATCTTTGTCTCTTCGTCCCAGCTTTCCCGTTTTTATTTGGACAAATGGACCCTCTGGAGGGACACCATCGACGCTACACAAAGCAGTCCTTACGACTCCTAGTGCCCAAGGAGTTGCACATGATCAAGATGGAGTACTTTAACTGTATCGGAGGCCTTGGGTGGTACGCCAATAAGTACGCCAGAGTGGCATCACTTGACGACGCCGCTGTGCATGCGCAGATTAAGATCTTCGACAACGTTGTCCTGCCACTTTCGAAGCTGCTCCGACCGATCACGCGGCATATTTTTGGCCAGTTTCTTGTGTGCGTTTTAAGGAAGACTCTTCCCGAGAGTTAGAGGGGAGAATCTCTTAGGCTTATTGACCGGCTTGTTAAACGCAACCGTTTTTGGAAATACCTGCAGGTAGTGTGCGGCGGGTACCCTGTTTACAGCTTAAAGAAAAGCATGGTCACCAGGTAATTGAGCACCAAAATTCCAATAGAGGAGGAGACCACCGCACGTGTTGCCGCTTCTCCAATGCCACGAGCACCATTGCCATTGGTAAAGCCGTAATAGCACCCGCTTAACGCAATCGAGAGCCCAAAAAAGACCGCCTTTGTGAGGCCGGTGAACACATCAAAAGAGGCGGTATGCTTCACCAACTGCTCTAGATATAAACCGGGAGAAAAGGAGAGACGGGTGACGCCAACGACAAACCCTCCGAAAACGCCGATAATATCCGCAAGGAGGACCAGCAGAGGAAGCATGCAGACTCCAGCAAGGAGGCGCGGGGCCACCAAAAACCGAAAAGGATCGACGCCTAAGACCTCCAGTGCTTCAATCTGCTCGCTCATGCGCATCGAACCAATTTCTGCGGCCATGGAGGAGCTGACGCGTCCCGACACCATTAATCCCGCCAAGACGGGGCCTAATTCGCGGGTGATGGCAACCACGACCACCGCTGCAACGGCGTTCTCTCCAGATAACTCAGAAAGGCCTGAGTAACTTTGCAGCGCCAGGACCAGTCCCGCAAATACCGCAGTGAGCCCGACGACAGGGAGCGAATAGAATCCTATGGATAAACATTGCCTCCAGAGGATCTTTGCGTAGAAGGGTGACACAACACACCCCGCAATTCCCTTCGCAGAGAAAACGGCAAATTCCCCTACATGGGCCACCCAATCGAGAACGGCACGCCCTAAACGCTGAATAAACTTCATCGATCTTTTCCTCGCGCTAGAGTCTACAGGGCAGAGGATTCGGAAAACAATGACTCCACCGGAACAGGGACCACCTGGTGAACCTGTGGCCGATACCACAAAGGCTCTGCGTCCCTGGTGGGTCCCTCATGCCATCCATCCACTTAACATGGTCATGCAGGCGACGATGCGCCTACACCGCCATTATGTTAGAACCTCTACATTTGTATGGAGGCAGCAGACACGTCGATATAGGTCTTGCGGGAAAACTGCAACATAAGTGCTTGTGCTGAGCTCATGGTAGCCGCTAGGAGATGCGGGGCCTTTGTGATATTGGTTTAGTGTCAATACGGTCAGAAAGGCGATGATAACCCTGCGTTAACGTTACGCCAGAACTCACAGAAGTACACTGGTGTTAAAGTAGTGGACATACCCACACAGATCTTGTGCCCGAAACTTCAACGCACACTCTTGCGTTTAAGTCCATGGTAACCGCAGCACAACGCTGCGGTGGCCCTTGCAACCTCTGTTTGATTTTAAAGGCGCAAGGGCAACGATGACTCTACATCAGCATTACGTGAACATTTCAAGAAGATACACCTGTACAAAGCCCATAGTAATCGGATAGGCTCTAGACCAGCATCTCTTGTGCCACTTGATCGGATTGGTCCATAACCTGAGAAGGTCCTTACCCCCGCTATTATCCCGGAACTCACACTCCTTCAGGTGTAAGAGGAAGACATCGCCCTTTAAGCCGTTGAACTTCGCGCAACGCCTCTTCGCAAAGCTCCAAAAGGCCTCAATGCCGCTAATGGGACTCTTACCTCTAGCAAACTCATTCTTACACTGAAAAACTCGGTAGTGGTTCCTACCCAATTCACAACAAGCCCATCATAGGCTCCCCAGCCATCCGTGTGAACCGTGGATCCTTCTAGAATCTTCCCCGGAATGATAGGGGTGCAGCTCTTCTCTTGCGCCATTCGGAACCATGCTAACAAACAACTTACCCCTCTCTCTTCAACAAACCAAACACCGGAGTCTTTCCTGCTGCTCCACGACCTTCTTTTCCCCCGATCTCTCTTCGCTCCAAAAGACCTCCCATCAAGCTCAAAGACACCAAAATCCCGAGCATTCTCCTCAAAACTCTGCTGCACGATCAACTCTCGAAAGTGCTTGTCATGCAAGTTAATCGTGTTTCACTTTATTTTGAGCAATGTGCTAGCAGAACTGGCCGACATGCCCTCACAGAAACACGCGAGAATTCCATGTCTCTCATAAGTCCCTAATCGACTGAACCGAAACATGGCACAGGTTCTCTAACACTCGGCGCTCTAAGAGAGAGCCTTTCTTAAAACACGCTTCTGTCATGTTCCTGCTATTTTTGCGCGACAATACCCATGCATTCGGAGTCTCCTTTGTAGCATTTATTTGTAACGCCTGAATAGTAGTCTTGTATGCTCAATTTCCCCTCTTTTAGCTCTGCCGATAGCGTTTGTTCGGAAAAACAGGAATTCCAAAGATTGAAAATACGTATCTTCTCCTTTTCAACGACAGTATACCGCTCGCCCAGAACATTTCCGTCATATTTATACTTGCCATGGAAAGATAGGTAGGCATTCGGACTCCAAAATCCGCCATTTTCACAAACTTCAAAAACGCAACTTTCTACCTGTTGATGAAAGTGGCTGAGCGTGAAGACGTCGCATAAAAACAAACCTCCAGGTTTTAATGCGTTATAGACTTTTTTAAGCAAAATTTTTCTTTCATCCGGGACTAAGGCTCCATAATCGCACCAGATGCATATAATGATGTCGAATGCTTCGCAAAAATCCATTGCAAGATAATTTTGAATCCGATATTTGCTTCTATTGTCATGCGCTTTTGCGTACTCAATAGAGTTCTCTGAAAAATCAACGCCTGTCACATCGAATCCTTTTTCGGATAATCTTTTTGCATAAAGTCCGGGTCCACAGCCCATGTCTAAGATTGTGCTGCCATTTGGCACTAGTGATGCAATGAAGTCTATCGCTTTTTCTATAAGAGCCGGTCTACGGCTTGCAAGATCAGTACGGGGATCCAAGTGCTGCTTGAGCATTTCTTGCGCAATATGAGGGTCTGTCCAAAATTCCTGTTCAGACTTCTGATAAAGACTCGGTTTTTCTAACATGCATCTCAATTTTCCGTACATGACTGCATTGTCCTCTTTTTAAAGTCCTGGCTCAGTTTATCAGATCATTCGGTGCTCTTGACAATGGGTTTGTAAGGAACATATTCAAAAACGACCAAACCCAGAAAGTGTGTTCTGACTTCTTGCGTAAGTAATTCATCATTGTATTGTGTTCGAACATTTTACATGATATCCATAACTATTGCCTTTCTTACAAAGAGATGGATGGATGACTCCAAAGTCTTGGTGCAGTTTTGTTTGGTGTTGGTGTGCTCTCACGACAGCGAGTGCTATGAGCCCGTCAGAGCCGTTGGACATGAATGTTGTGCTGACGACGAACGCAGCATACGGCCTATCCACCATGGTTGTAGTGCAATCGCTCAAAGAAAACAGCACACACGAGGGCGGCGTGAACAGAGTGCTGATTCTGTACGATCAGCTGCTGCTGGAGGATTTGCAGCGATTCTGGCAACTGCGTGATGAACACACGCACATCTTCATCATGGACTTGCGCGACGAGCGTTGGATCAACCTGTTGGGAACTACCCCTATGGATCGAGCCGCGCAGATGCGAGGTTCTCACCATGAGCTGATCAACTTGCGTTTGCTCTTCCCAGAAATTTTCCGCCCTGAAATCCTGGAGGCCTTTGACATCCCTCCCCTGGACCATTTCCTCTTCTTGGATTCCGATATTCTTGTGGTGCGAGACTTAGCCCCCTTGTACAGAGAATGTTTGCCCATCGCGCAGCCCATCATAGGGGCTAACTTGTACTCCTTGTTGGGGGGAGGCGACCCCATATGTGCTTATTTATCAGGCGGCGTAGGTTGGGTTGACAAACGACATGTCAGAATGAGCCCCGCATGGCCCAAGGCTGTTGCGAGAATCAGCGGAGGTGTTGTTTTCTGGCATATGCGGTTTTTCCGAGAGATTCCTGCACGCTACCTCGCAGCTGTGCGTAGAGGAGGCGAAGAGGAAGTCGTGTTCGGTCGCTTCCTCGCAGCGACGCAAGAACGGGTGTATTTCTTCTCACTATTGTATAATTTTAGACCCTCTCTTGAGGAGGTGGCGGATTATGTATACGAGGAAATATTGGAAACAGAGATCGACGGTGGGGGAGAAGATGGAAGCGAGGCCACTGGCGGAGCCATACAAGAGGAAGAGTCGTCCCTTACGGATTATCCCCCGGGCTTACTTGCGAAATTTAAGGAATACAGTGGTGAACTGCGGGGTTACGCTCCGACGATGTACACTCCACGTGTGTTGCTGACGTTATTCCAAATCCATGCAAGAGAAGTGGCGCTATGGCACTGGGATAGCCTTAAGAAGCCGTGGGAAGAGGGGTGCACGCCTTGTGCTGCGGTCCATCTATGGAACGCGACTTATGGGAGACTGAGGGCCGCGCTACAGATGACAGGTCCGTAGAAACTCTTCCCGGAGGTCCCGATCGGAGCAAAAAACGCCAGAAAAATGGCGTGTTACAAGCTGGGCCCCGCTCTTTTGGACGCCGCGTTGGGTCATGCAAAAATGCTCTGCTCGGATAGCAACGGCAACACCTTGAGGAGCCACCACCTGATGCAGTGCTTGCGCGATTTCAACGGTCAGGCGCTCTTGCAACTGCAGACGATGCGCAAAGCAGTCAACAAACCGCGCTAATTTGCTCGCACCCAGAATGGTGCGGTCTGGCAGGTACCCCACATGGGCGTGTCCTACAATCGGCAGCATATGATGCTCACATGTGGAAGCAAAAGGAATGTCGCATAACACTACCATTTCGGATGTGGGGGCTTCGTAGAGCGCGTCCCCAGCCAATTGCGCTGGCGATTGGGAGTAACCTCGAAAGAGCTCCTCACAAGCTTTCGCAACGCGATGAGGCGTTTTTTGTAGGCGCGCTGCGCCTGGTTCTAGACTGTCTAAGATCTCTTGAACGCTTTTTGCGATAGCCATGGCGCCTTCTCCCCCTATCAGCGTGACGTCATTATAGGGAGTGTGCCGCGCACTGAAAAGATCGCGCATCCTTGTGTGAAACCTCAACCTAGGGTGGCGGTACGGGTGGAGGCTAGATACTCTCTGCGGGGATGTGTTCATGAGCAAGGAGCTGGTTATGGTGGGGAAGGATCCGCATTATTTATGTCATCGGGAGAGGCTAAGGGCTCGGTTTGAGGCGGACCGGCACATTCCTGCCTATGAGCTACTGGAACTGCTGTTGTTTTTGTCTCGTCCGAGGTGTGACACCAAGCCGCTCGCGAAGGCTCTGCTTGCGCGGTTTCGGACCGTGAATGGAGTGCTGGCCGCTTCGAGGGAACGTCTCCGGGAGGTTCCTGGGATCGGAGAGCAATCGGTCCATGTCCTAAAGCTGGTGTTTGCCTTGATGGAGCATGTTCTGTCTGAACGTGTGGTCACGCGCGCGGTACTCTCCAGCTGGCCTCAGGTGGTGGAGTATTTGCAGACAAGTATGGGATACCTGACGGAAGAGCATTTCCGGATCCTCTTTTTGGACAACAAGAACCGGCTGATTGCGGATGAGGAGCAGCAGAAGGGGACGGTGGATCAATCTCCACTATATCCGAGAGAAGTCCTACGGCGAGCGTTAGAGCTGGGGGCGACAGCACTTATTCTGGTGCATAACCATCCCAGCGGAGATCCCACACCTTCTCTGGAGGATGTGCAAGCAACCCGGCTCATCAAGGATCTCGGAGAGAAGCTGGGTGTTTCTATTCATGACCACGTTGTTGTGGGAGCGCATACCCATCGCTCCATGCGCTCCTTGGGGTTCTTATAAGGACTTGTCCGGCGTCCTCGGGGTACTGTCTCTCTTGGCGCTCCACCACGGTGCCTGACTCTTTAATGTGTGGCTTATTCTCGCCTTTTACAGGCTATCCCTCTTAGGCGGAGGTTTGTGCTGAAGGCTGGTGAGGGGGACCACGCCCTTGCGACATCTCGAACGAATGGAGTTGGCAAGGACCATTGTAGCGTTTAGCTGCGGTGTTTATGGACTCAATACAATGTGCTTTTTGGAAGTGTTTGTACGAGGTTAGGGTAGGTGTACCCATTACTACGAACTCAATACAGGTACGTTCCTGGAGGCTATAACGTAACGCTGGTGTGCAAGGATCATGCCCTTGCGCCCACTGGAAGCGAACAGAGTTCTCAAGGGCTACTGTGGCTGCCATGGATCCAATACAGGGATACACCTCAAAGGTCTTGCGTAGCGCTGGTGTAGGGGCATCCACGCTCTTGCGACAGCTAAAGTAAATAGACTGCGCAGAGGCTCCGCGCCCCTTGCGGGGCGCGGTTGAAGACCAACGAGAGTCTATGGATTGGTGGCGAATGCTCCGCGTAGCTACTATGAAACCTAATACAGATCTCTGCAGTTGCAGTTCTTGCGTGGGGTTGATGTAGGTGTATCGTTGCCCTTGCGCCAT
>JAISAP010000009.1 GCA_031266655.1 Holosporales bacterium
ACTACCGGCGCTCCTCCAGCCCGGCGGGCAGCCGCCGCCTCTGCTACGGTTCCATGGGTGGCGCCGGCAATGTTCGGTGCGGCATAATTCCTAAGTGGCGTAGCCGGAGGTGGTGGCGCGACGGGCACACGTGCCGCAGCTGCAGCGCGTTCCGCAATTCTTGCCTGACGAGCCGCATGCGCCGCTGCTATCTCCGCAGCAGTAACGCGCGGTGCAGCAGCTGGGACTCCCGCCTGACGAGCCGCACGTGCTGCGGCTTCCTCGTGCCGACGCTCTTGTCGCTGCTGACGAATGGCTGCTGCTGCTCCTGAGTCACGATGATGTGGAGTATGTGCGGAAGATGCACCCGACGGCGAAGACGCACGATGCTGTGTGGAAGATGCATCCCGTGTCGGAACCCCACGATGCTGTGAGGTGCGTGCGGAAGATGCATCCTGTGCTGGAACTCCCCAAGGGTCCCCTTGCCCGTTTCTGCCATGGTGCCGTCTCCCACGGGTTTGTTGAGCAGACGCACTGCTGTCGCTTTGAGCAATAAGCATTTCCACTGGGAAGGTGCTCATAAGCACCAACAAAGAAGCGCTTCCTAAAAGTTTTTTGCGAGTCATTCCGTATCTCCTGTACCGTAGTCTCTACAAGACAGAATTACCGATATTTACTAATTTTTTATTAATCATAGGAATATTGTCCTTCCAGGCTTAGATTCACAAAATCGTTTCTATACCAGGTTTTTCATTTCCCAAATAGAAAGATTCTTCTAAGAATCTGCCTTAAGGCTGGCATGAAACATTAAAACTGCCCCCTCGTGCACGACAATACTTGCGGGAGATTCCACGATGCAGTTGCTGATCCCATGGGTTGGCGAGAGGAGAGGCTCCCTTTCTAGCAGATACTGAAACCCTCGAAGCGTAAGGAGTGTGTCCTGGGAGACAGAAAGCAGGGACACCCTCTCTCCTTGGCACTCTAAAAGGGTCTCGGTAGAGCGAAGGCAGCGCACTCGGGTCCCCCCATGCACGAACGTGAGGGAGAGAGAGGCAAATCGGACATCCGCAAGCAGAGCGATGTTGGCCATCGCGTGGTCGAGGCGCTGGCCTAGTGCTCCACACACAATACTCTCCTGCACCCCCCGCTCCTGAGCCCATAGAAAGGCAAGTTCCAAGTCTGTCTGGCTTTTATCCGTGGGAAACGTACAAAAAGGAATCTTCTGCGCGCGCCATTTCTTCTGGAGCGCTTGTGGCAAGGAATCCTCGTCTCCGATCACAACGTTCGGCTTGATTCCCCTGCGCTCCGCGTGACGGCCTCCTCCATCTACGGCAATAACAACATCGAAAAGCGTAGGATCTGGCAGGTCATCGCTTCCGCACTCTCCGTTGGCGATGATCAGCGCTTTTACCGTCGACGGAAGCACAGGACGCACAGGGCACCGCAACAGAGGAGCATAATCACCTCTGTGACCAGCATGGAGATGGAGTTAAGGAGGATCGCGTACCACGACCAAAGGAAAAGGCTGACAAAGTTGATCAAGCACATTCCGATGGAAAGACCCGCCTCCTCTGGATTTTTGTAGGTTTCCCGAATTTGAGGGAAAAACGCCACGATGGAGAGGATGCCAGCAAACGTCCCGATCCATTCTCCTATATCCAAGGCGCGTTTCTCTCTTCTGAAAGTGCCAGTCTAGCAATCCCTCCTTGTTCCCTTCAAGAGATAGCTGCTTTTCGCGTGGGTATACGGTACAAACAAAAGGACGATAAAGGAAATGCGGAAAATGTCCGAGGAGTCCCTTGTTCTTGCCTTCGATTGTTCCCATCAGACCTGCTCTGTTGCGGTAGGATCCGCGACGACACTCCTGTCCGAAGAAGATGCTGCGAAGGGGGAGGATAGGAGTGCGCACCTCATGGAGCATGTGAGCAGTGCCATGCGCAAGAGCGGGAAAAGCATGGAGCATCTACGGGGAATCATCGTCACGCGCGGTCCCGGGTCTTTTACGAGTACGCGGGTTGGTTTGGCCGTCGCCTACGGACTGCGTCTTGCCTTGAAAATCCCTGTTTTGGCGCTTTCCTCCTTGGAGGCGCTCCTCCTGTCCGTTCCTCCCTTTATTTCCTTAAACGCCGTCCATCGGTTCGTCGTCATTCTCCCCAGTCATAAGGAATGGGTGTATTCCCAGGCTTTTTCTCTTGCGCGAGAGCCTCTCGATTGTCCGAAAATCAGAAACATCCACGAAATTGACTGGGAGGAGGAAACATTGTTTGTGGGTTCTGAGGTTCTGAAGGATATGCAACCCGATATCCTGCTGACGTCCCCTTCTCTTCACCTCTGCAGCATTCATGCTCGATTTTTGCTCCGCTATGCCCATCGCCTCACAGACGTGACGTTGGAGGATCCCCTAGAGCCGCTCATAGAGCGCCCTCCTTCCTGCGCTTGAGGGGCGGTGGAAAAGGGGATAAAGTGGCGCCATGTCGACGGCTGTTATTATCCCTGCGCGTCTCGCTTCTTCCCGCCTTCCTGGGAAAGTTCTGGAAGACATTGGCGGGAAGCCTCTTATCCTCAATGTCTGGGAGCGTGCGCAACAAGCGCATGTGGGAGAGGTGTATGTTGCCTGCGCAGAGGAGGAAGTGGCCAGCGTTGTTCGAGGAGTAGGAGGGCGCGCCGTTATGACCGACCCGCGCTTACCTTCGGGAACCGACCGCGTGTGGGCGGCGGTGCATGAGGTCGAAAAAGAAATGGGACCTCTGGAGCACATCATCAATCTTCAAGGGGATTTGCCGCTCGTAGAGCCCGTGCTGTTGCAAGAAGTGCTTCCCCTCCTGGAAAAGGAGCCGCGAGCGGATATGGCGACGCTTGCCGCCTCCATCCCCCCGGGAGACATCCGCAGGGAGCAGCCTCAGGTTGTGAAAATCGCTCTCAGTATGACTCCTGGAGAGTCGTATGGGAGAGCGCTCTATTTTAGTCGCTCCCTGATTCCTTACGGACCAGGACTTTGCGCCCATCACATGGGTATTTACGCCTTTAAGAGGGCCGCTCTTGAGCGTTTCGTCTCTCTTCCCCCGAGCCCCTTGGAGCAAAGGGAAGGGCTGGAGCAACTACGCGCCCTAGAAGCGGGCATGAACATTTTTGTACAAATGGTGGAAACGGTTCCCTTGGAGGTGAATACCCCCGAGGATCTCCAGCAAGTACGCGCTGCTTTGCGAGCACGGGGACCATAAAGAAGCGTCACAATGGGTATTCTCGTCTTGGGGAGCGGCCCGGCAGGAATTGCCGCAGGATCTGCGTTGAAGGAGCGAGGGTTATCTCCTGTCCTTTTCGAGAAGAACCAGGATTGGGGTGGTCTCTGCGGGAATTTTTCACGTGAAGGGTTTCGCTTCGATAAGTTTACGCATTTTGCCCATTCCCTGAGCCCAGAGATGCAAGCGCGGTTCCATCGCTCTTCGCCTCTGCGCTCTCATCCTCCTGACGCGAGCAATTACTACAAAGGTATCTGGCTGAGAAACCCCGCGCAGCACCACCTTTTTCCGCTGTCTTGCGAGGAAAAAGTCGCCATCATTGCTGACTACGTACGTAGGCCTGTTCTGGAACATCCGCGGACTTACGCTGAGTGGTTGCTGAGTCATTATGGGGAGACGTTTGCGCGCTCTTTTGTGTTTGCGTACACGAGAAAATATTGGAGAAAAGAGCCGCAAGAGCTGGAGACCCGCTGGATTGGTCCGCGCATGGCAGGGATCTCACTTGAAGAGATGCTGCAAGGCGCTTTCGAAGAACAAGACCGCAATTTCTACTACGCGGCGCATATGTATTATCCCATCAAAAACGGTTTTCGGAGCATTCTGGATCTGGCTCGCAAGGGTCTCACGATCCAGTTTGAAAAGAAGGCGCTCCGCATTTCCTTGCACAAAAAGAAGGTTTTTTTCGAAGACGGAACACATGAAGCGTACGAGACGCTTTTCTCTTCTCTTCCGCTTCCGGAAATAGCATCGATGATCGACGAATGTCCTGAGGAGGTGCGGCAAGCGGCGGCACATCTGCAGTATACACGTGGCTTTATGGTATCGCTTGGCTTCAAAGAGCCAGATATTGCCAAGCATTTGTGGTTTTACGTGTATGATGAGGAGATCCCGGCAACGCGGGTGTACGCCCCCAACCTCAAAGCACAGGACAATGTGCCCAAGGGGTGCAGCGCTCTGCAAGCAGAGGTGTTTGTCTCCAACAGAGAAAAAATCCCGGACAAAGAGAAAATCCTGGAGCATACGCTCTCGGGACTCTCCAAGATGGGACTGTTCAGACTCACCGAAGTGGTTTTCGCCGATGTTCGGTTCGAAGCATACGCGAATGTGATCTTCGATCACGAGATCTACCGCAACCGGTCGATTGTCTTATCCTACTTGGAGGAAGTTGGCATCCTTCCCATCGGGAGATTCGGGAAATGGGACTTTTTCTGGACACATCAGGCTTTTCTGGATGGCGAAAACGCAGCCATCGTTTTCTGCCAGGAGAAGGCCATTAAAGACTGAGGGGTTTGCTTTGGATGGTGTGCTTCGAGTGGAGAGCGCATCCTATAGATGGGTTGCTGCGTTCTCTCGGCGTTGCACAACTGTTGGGACCCACGCAGACGAAAGGGCCGAAGGGATCCGTATACCTCAAGCTCAACACAAACAGAATTCCTGCGCTGAGCGAGAATGCGCTCCCCGAGAAGCTATTTCACAATCACCAGCGTTCCTGAATGGTCGGGAAGAGGAAATTTCTTGAAAGGGCCGAAAAGCTCTTCCATATCACGCACAGCATGCTTAACACCGGGTTGCGAAGGGTTGTTATAATCATGCGCGAAGATGACCCCCCCCTCATGCAACCTTGGATAGAAGAACTCTAAGCCCGCTCGCATGGGCTTGTAGAAATTCATATCCAAAGAGACAAACGCAAATCTTTCTTCACCATCAGGAGCTGCCGTGTCAGGAAAGCGGCCCACTCTGGGAACGCACCTTTCAGGAAACGGCATGCGAGCAATTACATACTCTGCCACCTGAACAGGGGGAATGTCCTCCGGTGCGTTGAATTCCTCGCGCGTCGCTTCTTTGTATAACTGTGTAAAATAGTCAAGGCATTCCCCTTTTTCCAACTCTCCAGAATCGAGACGCCAATAGCCATTTCCAGAGGCTTGTCCCACATCTTCCTTGCTGTGTCCCTCAAATGTGTCGTAAAGGAACAATTTGCGATCGGGAAACAGGCGATTCATCAAACGCGCAAAGGATCCGTACAACACCCCTGCTTCCGCTATGCTTCCAGGAAGGTCTCCTATCTCCTCCCGTGCAAGCTCGAGCGCCCGTCCGCGGCAGTAGTCATAAGGATCATGCAAGTCAAAATGTGTCGGAGAAACCTCATCGTGTAGCATCTTGTACACAGGCTCCGTGTTCTCCGGACCAAAGAAAACACGCATCCCGCACTTCTTTGCGATCCATTGGTGTAATGCTAAACTCTTCCAAAATAAACCTAATCCCATCAGCTTCCCCTTTCATTCCTCTGCACATTCAACGCTCAGTTCCGTCCTGCCACACCGGCCTATCCCTTTTGGTAAATCACTTCACAATCACTAGCGTTCCCCGCCAATCTGGAAGTGGGACCTTCTTAAAGGGGCCAAAAGCCTTTTCCGCATCGATCAGAGCCTGCTTGCAACGCCTGTCCACATCGTTCTCACACGCAAAGTTGTAGACGGCTAGAAAAAGGTATCCCCCTTCCAGCAACCGAGGGTAGAAGAATTCCAGACCTTTATAGACTGTGTCGCAAAAATCCACATCTATGGAAACAAAAATAAACTTCTCATCAGCATCAGGAGCTGCCGTGTCAGGAAAATATCCCTTCCGAAAAACACAATTCTCAGAATAAGGAAGACATTTTTTGAGAATCTCAGTACCGTCAAAGGAAGGCGAGGCATTGTTTCGATGGGCCTCCGCATAATTTCTGGCAGACGTGCCGTCCTTTGTCTCAAGGGGACCGCCATCGAAAAAGCTAAAAGTATCGTAGAGAAACAACTTCCTATCAGGAAACGCATGATTGATCACTTTGGCGGTTTCGCCTTTATAAACGCCTAACTCAGCTACATTCCCGGGTTTATCTCCAATCTCCTCCCGCGCCAGTTCAATGGCTCTGTGCCGGCAATAGTCTCCCCCCTTCTCGTACAGCCCCAGCGCTGGCTTAGAGACAGCGTCATAGCCCATGGTTCGGATGCAAGTAAAATCCCCCCTCGGGATGGTGAGGAGTCTTAAATTAGACTGCTTCGCCACCCACTGATGCAGCCGCAATGTGTTCCAGAACAAAGATCCTTTAAGCCCCATGCCGAACGCTCCTTATCTTTTTCTCACAAAACATAACCACCTACTTCGTTACAGGCACTTTCCCGAAAAGCCACAACAAGACGTTACGGCATTTCCGCAGATACGACTCCCCCACCGTACCGATCCTTCCATTGCCCGCTGAGGGATAAACTCTGCTGAGCAGATCCAGCAAATGTCTTCGCTTCTTTAAAAATTGAAGTCCTCATCTCTAGCGCTACTTCATAATGACTAGCGTCCCGTAGGCGTCCGGAAGAGGCATCTTCTTGAAAGGGCCTAGCACTTTCTCTATATCATGCACCGCATGCTTGACCCCTGTCCAAGCCCAGTTGTTATAGTCATGCACGAAGATGACCCCCCCCTCATGCAACCTTGGGTAGAAGAATTCCAAACCTGCATAAATCGGCTGGTAAAGATCTGTGTCTAAGGAAACAAAAGAAAATTTTTCCTCACCATCAGGAGCCGCTGTTTCAGGAAAATATCCCTTCCGAAACACGAGCCTTTCGGGGTGTGGACACTTCTCCTGGATGACTGCAGGGTCAGGAAAATCCTCCTTGCGTGTGGTTTTTCGTGCGGCTTGTGACAGAAATCCATCCCTAAAAGCTCCTTTTACAAAGTCCTTTCCGAGATCAAAATCTACATCCCGCTTGTCAAAGCCCCCAAATGTATCGTAAAGGAATAACTTTCTGTCCGGAAAGCAGTAGTTAATCAGACGCGCAAAGTGGCCGAAACCCACTCCTACTTCCGCAACATTCCCAGGAAGGTTTCCTATCTCCTCCCGTGCAAGCTCAAGCGCTCGTCCGCGGCAGTAATCATAAGGATCATGCAAGTCAAAATGCGTCGGAACAATCTCTTCGTGCTCCATCTTGTATACAGGCCTCGTCTCCTCAGGACTAAAAGAAACACGCATCCCGCATTTCCGCGCGATCCATCGGTGCAACACCAGACTCTTCCAGAATAAACCTAATCCCATTGGCCTTCTCCTTTCACTCCTCCGCGCATTCGATGCTCATCTTCGCCTTACCACGCCGGCCAATCCTCTTTGGTAAATCACTTCACAATCACTAGCGTTCCCCGCCAATCTGGGAGAGGGACCTTCTTAAAGGGGCCAAAGGCCTTTTCCGCATCGATTAGAGCCTGCTTGCAACGCCTGTCCACATCGTTCTCACAAGCAAAGTTGTAAATACCCAGAAAAAGGTACCCTCCTTCTAGCAATCGAGAGTAGAAAAATTCCAGACCCTTATAAATTGTGTCGTAAGAACCCGCGTCTATAGAAACAAAGATGAACTTTTCATCAACATCAGGAGCGGCCGTCTCAGGAAAGTATCCCCTTCGAAAAACACAATTCTCGGGATGAGGAAGACCCTTCTTGATAATCTCTGTACTATCCAAGGAAGGAGAGGAATTGTTTTGATAGACTTCTGCGTAATTTTCGGTAGGCGGTTCATTTCCTAAGGTGTCGGGATCTCTAGCAAGAAAATCGAAGATATCATAAAGGAACAGCTTCCGATCTGGGAAGCAATAATTGATTGTTCTGGCCGATTCGCCCTTATAGACCCCCAGCTCAGCCACATTTCCCGGCCGATCCCCGATTTCTTCCCGCACAAGCTCAAGCGCCCGATGTCGGCAATAGTCGCCCCCCTTCTCGTACAGCCCCAGCGCTGGCTTAGAGACATTGTCGTAGCCCATGGTTCGAATACAAGTAAACTCCCCCCTCGGAATGGTGAGGAGCCTTAGGTTCAACCGCCTCGCCATCCACTGATGCAGCCGCAGTGTGTTCCAGAACAAAGATCCCCTAAGCCCCACGCCAAACGCTCCTTATCTTCTTCTCATAAAACATAACCACCTGCTGCATTACAAGTGCTCTCCCGAAAAGCCGTAGCAAGACGTTACGGCATTTCCGCAGATACGACTCCCCCACCGTACCGATCCCTTCGTTGCCCGCTAAGGGATAAACCCCGTTGAGCGGATCCAGCAAATGTCTTCGCTTCTTTAAAAATTGAAGCCCTCATCTCTAGCGCTACTTCACAATGACTAGTGTTCCGTAGGCGTCCGGAAGAGGGACCTTTTTGAGAGGGCCGAAGGCCTTTTCGATATCAAGTACTGCTTGGTTCACTCCTAATTCCTCTCTTCCATGATTATAGTCGTGCACGAAGATGACCCCCCCTCATGCAACCTGGGATAGAAGAATTCCAAAGCTGCCCGCATAGGCTTGTAGAGATTCATGTCCAGAGAGACGAAAGCAAACTTTTCATCAATATCAGGAGCCGTTGTCTCTGGAAAATACCCTTTTCGGAAAACAAGCTTCTCAGGGTGCGGACATTTCTCTCTAATAACGACCATAGGGTCAAGATCTGCATCAGAGATGTAGAACGGAACGCTGTCAGAGGCGAAAAGCTCAGGAGTGATGTACTGTTCCTCTAAATCGGAATCAACATCCTCCTTGCACGCACCTTCGAACGTGTCGTAAAGAAATAGCTTCCGATCCGGGAAGCAGTGGTTGATCATAAAAGCAAAACTTCCGTAAAAAACACCAGCCTCCGCCACACTTCCAGGGAGATCTCCTACCTGCTCGCAAATTAGCTCAAGAGCACGATATCGACAGTAGTCCTCTTCCTTCTCATATAAGTTTACCGCGGGATGAGAAACAGCATCATGCAGCATTGCTCTGATGACAACATGTTCCTCCCTCGGGAAAAGAACAATTTTCTTGTCTGACCGCCTCACCATCCACTGATGCAGCCGCAGTGTGTTCCAGAACAAAGATCCTTTAAGCCCAACGCCGAACACTCCTTATCTTTCTAAAGCTACGCCGAATTGGCCATTTTCTCCTCCGGGTGTGCGGCGGGACGCCCTAGAGAGATATAGGAAAAACCAGCCTTCGCGACAACAGCAGGTTCGTAGAGATTTCTGAAATCGATCAGAAGCCGCTTACGCATCTTTTTCCCCAGCTCTTCAAGTGGCAGATTTTTGAAAATATCCCATTCCGTCACAATAATCGCAGCATCCGCACCGGAGCAGGCAGCAAGAGCGTCAGAGGCCTCTTCCACCCCGTCAAAAGCAGCAAGAGAAGCAAGGCGCACTCCAGGATCAAAAGCGCGAAGCTGCGCCCCCGCTTCTCGCAGCGCGGGGACAAGCGCAAGGCTTGCGCTTTCGCGCATATCATCGGTATTCGCCTTGAAAGTTGCTCCCAGAATCGCAAACTGCTTCCCGTGCACGGATCCACCGCAGGCCTGGATCACCCTTCCCGCCATCGACCTCTTCCGGGCTTCGTTGAAGGTGTCGATCGCGTCAATCAGAGGGACAGGAACGCCGCGCTCATGCGCAAAAGCCGCCAGAGCGCGCGTATCTTTTGGGAAGCAAGACCCTCCAAACCCAGGACCTGCCTCAAAAAAAGCAGGACCAATCCGCGTGTCCAACCCCATCGCTTGTGCCACTTGCGCCACATCCGCCCCGCAGGCCTCGGAGATATCCGCAATTTGGTTGATAAAGGCGATCTTCATCGCAAGAAACGTGTTCGAGGCATATTTGATGAGCTCCGCCGTCTCAATGTGCGTCAGGAAAAGGGAAGCTCCCTGCGCTACCAGAGGCGCGTAGAGCGTCTGCATAACAGATCGCGCCTCGTCAGAAGCCGATCCCACGACGATGCGATCTGGGTGCATAAAATCTGCGATCGCCGCGCCTTCCCTCAGGAATTCCGGATTGGAGACGGTATGGAAGCGCGTCTGGGTCTCCGATCGGATGACATCGTAGACACGACGCGTCGTTCCGACAGGAACCGTTGACTTTGTGACAACGACGGCTCCCTCTTTAATCTCGCGCGCCAGCTCCTGAGCAGCTCCAAAAACGTACGAGAGATCCGCTTCCCTGCCTCCTACTCGTGTAGGGGTACCAACGGCAATGAAGACGATATCGGCGTTTCTCACCGCCGAAGCGCGATCCTCCGAGAAATGCAAACACCCACATTGCACATTCTTATCCACTAGCTCCTTCAGTCCCGGCTCAAAAATTGGGATTTTTCCATTTTTAAGCTGACAAATTTTGTTGGTATCATTATCGATGCAGGTGACATCTTGTCCAAGCTCCGCAAAGCAAGCCCCGGAAACAAGGCCAACATACCCCGTTCCAACGACGGCAACCTTCATGCGGTTTTTTCCTGCATTTCTTGCTCCCACTCCCGAAGAATTTCCTGCACACTAGGCTCAAGAGTCGGCTCTTGCAACGCGCAAAAAAGCGTGGCCTGCACCATGCCCTCGCGCAATCCGCAGTCAAACCTTCGACCAGAGCTGTAGACCCCCCTCAGAGGAGTTCCTTCCTGAAGCGTTGCGGCCAGCGCATCGGTGAGCTGAATCTCTCCATTGGACCCCAGAATTTGCCGTCCCAGAAACGGGAAAATCTTCGGAGAGAGAATATAGCGCCCAATAACCGCGGTACGAGAGGACGTTTCCTCCGGTTGCGGCTTTTCGGTGATGGACTGCGCAGAACACACCAAACCTCGACGCTCTTCAATCTCCAAAATGCCATACCGAGAAACCTGCTCCTTCGGGACTTCCATCACGGAGACAACATGGCTGCCCTCCTGATAGTACAGATCCAGAAGCTCTGAAATGGCCGGTGCACGCCCCCCTAAAATGAGATCATCCGCGAGGAGCACCGCGAAAGGCTCGTCCCGTACCAGGTGCCGCGCACACCACACCGCATGCCCGAGCCCTCTCGGCTCTTGCTGGCGCATGTAAGTAGCGCATCCCGGCTCCAGAGAGCAGGCTCTTACCTCTTCCAAGACATGCAGCTTCCCGCGATCCTGCAGGGTTCTTTCCAGTTCAAACGCTATGTCGAAATGATTTTCGATGGAGTCCTTGCCTCTTCCTGTGACGAAGATGAGCTCCTCCAGCCCCGCTGCCAAGGCCTCTTCCACCAC
The DNA here is from genome assembly GCA_031266655.1 of Holosporales bacterium. Taxonomy (GTDB): domain Bacteria; phylum Pseudomonadota; class Alphaproteobacteria; order UBA3830; family JAIRMZ01; genus JAIRMZ01. The sequence goes on from JAISAP010000009.1 coordinate 11,233, forward strand.
AAACTGAATCAGAGGCTTATCGATGATTGGGAACATTTCCTTGGGAAGCGCTTTAGTCGCGGGGAGAAAGCGCGTGCCCAATCCTCCCACAGGGAACACAGCCTTCCGTACTTTCTGAATTTTGGGAGACATTACAGAGTACACCTTTTTGGCGCGATTTTGGGTAATGTGATACCATTTTGGTTCATATATTTTCCCGCTCGGTCCTTATAGGAAACCCCGCACGGGGCTTCTCCCTGGAAAAAGATAAATTGACACGCACCCTCATTAGCATAAATCTTGGCAGGAAGCGGCGTTGTATTGGAAAACTCCAGCGTCACGTACCCTTCCCACTCCGGCTCGAGCGGCGTGACATTAACGATGATCCCGCACCGAGCATACGTGGACTTTCCTACGCAAATCACCAGGACATCTCGGGGGATTTTGAAGCGCTCTACCGTGCGCGCCAGTGCGAAGCTATTGGGAGGAATCACGCAAATCTCCGCCTTCCTGTCCACAAACACGCTGGAGGAGAATTGTTTCGGATCCACCATAGGAGAGTCCACGTTCGTGAAAATCTTGAACTCATCGGAGACACGGGCATCATACCCATAGGAGGAAAGCCCATACGACAAAAAACCTTCCCCCTTTTGGGACTCCTCAAACGGCGCGATCATCCCTTCGTTTAAAGCTTTTTCGCGAATCCAAGTGTCGGATAAGACGGACATGCGGCACTCAAGGAAGTAAACGTGTTAGGAAACTAATAATGTTCTCCTCAAAAATCAAGGGAGTGCCTATTGCGGGACGGGTGCCCTGCAGGTCGCAGGCGTTTGATGGAGAGTGCGAGCCCTCGAGTCGATGGGGAGTGTTTTGCCGGAGTGGCGTGGCCACTGACTGTGGTAGGTGTGTTCCTTTGGGGTTCGTGCGTAAGGGTGGTGTAGAATGGTCCACTCCTACTTTGGTACAGGTACATTCCCTTGAAAGGTCTGCATGGGATCGATGTAGGAACATCATTGCTCTCGCGACCGCTGGACTGGATAGAACTCGCAGAAGCCGCCGCGGCATCGTGCCGCGGCTACTACGGAGTTAATACGGGGACACACTTTAGAGGTTCATCGTAATGTTGGTGTAGGATTATCTACGCCCTTGCACCCACTGGAAGTGAACAGAGCTCGCAAGAGCCCCGCGCCACTTATTGTGACGCGGCTAAAGTGGAGAAAGATGCTCCTCTCTATCCTGCACTGCCGAGCCTCCCTGCAAGCTCCTCTAACAGCTCCCTTGGCTCTCTTCCTTCACTCCTTTGCACCCTTCTTCCCCTCTACAGCCTCTCGAGCTCCTCGAGCATATCGTCGAGGGTCGAGAGGACTTTGGTGTTGGCAGCGTAGGCATGTTGGGCCTTGATCATCTCGGAGAGCTCGTGGGCGAGATCTGTGGTGGAGCGCTCTAGGGTACCCGCAGTGATGGTTCCCATACCGTCTTTCCCGGAGACTCCTGTTTTAAGGGCTCCCGAAGCGGGAGTGGCGTAGTAGACGCCATTGCGCTCTTCTGCCGAGTTCATCGCCGCGAACTGACCACAAGCGAGGAGATAGATCGGCTCCCAGTCTCCGTTGTCTTTAAGACGACTTAGGACGCCATTCTCATCGACGGAGAGCGCAGGGGAGAAAGAGACGCAAACCCTATCTTAGCTTCCTCGGGAATGGCCTCCTCCAGGGGTTCCGTGGCGATCTCTTCCTCCACCTCATCAAGGATTTCCTCTGGTTCCGGAGCTTCCGGCTCCGGAGGCCTAGGCTCGGCCCTGACTACGATTTGAACGGCACTCAAATCGACGCTATACGTAAGGTCGCCATGGGGCTTTATGTCCTTTATAAGGGAGCCTGTATGCTCGATCCCCACATCGGGATCGCCCACCCAACCTGCATTCTTCGTAAGCTTATAGTGCGAGATTCGGCCTTCCTCATCTTAACGAGCCAAAGACCGGAGTCTTTCCTGCTGCTCCACAGCCTCTCTTCCCTCGCACCCTCTTCGCTCCAAAAGACCTCTCATCAAGCTCAAAGATACCAAAATCCCGAGAATTCTCCTCAAAACTCTGCTGCACGATCAGCTCTCAAAAGTGCTTATAATGCGAGCTAATCGTGTCTCGATCTATTTTTAACAATGTGCTTGCAGAACTTGCCTAATGTCCTCACAGAAATATGCAAGAATCCCACGTTTCCCGTAAGATCCTAACCGACTGAATCTCAACATGTCTTACCCTTCCTAATATCAAGTGCGCTAGGAGAGAGCCTCTGCAATGGATCGCTTAGTCAATATTTCGAAAAGGTCTCCCTCTCTGTTGTTGTACTGGAAAACACGTTTCCTCAAATCCTAAAGGAAAATGTCATCTATGAAGCTCTTAAACTGAGAAAAACGCCCTTTATGGCAACTCCGGAAGGTCGCACTTCAGTAGCAATCCCCATAAAGTAGAAAGCGCGGGAGTTCTTTTCGGAGCTTCGCAGAAACGTAAAGACCTAGGTTCAATGATCGTACGACGTAGGTATACTCTGATTGGCCTGACATCCCTTACTGGTTGCCAGGCAATCCTCCGATCCGCCTGATAAGCTCTCGGCTTACTCCCTCCTAGACAAAGAAATTCTGTCCAAAAAGAGCCTTTCTTTTGTCTATTGACTATTGGTAAATCTTACCTATATAATAGGAATGTCTAATCGTAAATAAAGGGAACGGAGAATGAAAAAACAGAAGATTTTGGGAGCAATGTCTGCATTGATTCTCGGTGTGCTAGGCGTGCTTTCCCATACTGAGGCGATGCAGCGATCTCCTGAGGAACGGGAGGATCACGTGGAGGATCGATTACAGCACGTTGTTGTTCTTGCGGATGTAGAGATGCTGAGTGCGAGCTACTTCGAGAATTACCACGGCCCTCTCTCTGTTACTTTCGCGCCCGGTTCTCGTCTCCGGGAAATTAAAGTGCATACATTTGCCGGGTCCGACCTGTACTCCATTGTTATTCCCGCGAGCGTACAAATCCTCGAAAAAGACTGCTTCGCAGGGTGCTCTTCTACTTTCTCAGTTACCTTTGCGCCCGGTTCTCAACTCCGGGAGATTGGAGCAGATACATTTGCTGGGTCCTTTTTGCGGTCCATTGTTATTCCCGCGAGTGTAGAGGGGCTCGGGGAAGGTTGCTTCGCAAATTGTCGATCTCTTGCCCGCGTTGATTTTGAAGATAGTTCTCAACTCCGGACGATTGGAAAGAACGCTTTTTATCTCGCCATTTGCTTGCAGTCCATCGTTATTCCCACGAATTTAGAGACACTCGGGATTGATTGCTTTCAACGTTGTCGGCGTCTTTCTATTGTTTCCTTCAAGGGTAATCATTCCCTTCGGGAAATTGGGGAGGGCGCCTTTTGTTATTCCGACTTGTGGTCCATCACTCTTCCCGCAAGTGTGGCAGTGCTTAAACAGCATTGTTTTTCAAACTGCACGCATCTTTCCAGCGTTACCTTCGAGGATGGTTCCCAATTCAGGACAATTGGGTGGCACGCTTTCTGTTGTTCTCGTTTGCAACACGTCGAAATCCCCGCAAGCGTAGTGGTCCTTGGGAACAGTTGTTTTGCAAAGTGTTCCTCCCTCGTTTCCGTCATCTTTGCCAAGGATTCTCGTCTCGTGAGGGTAGGTGCATGCGCCTTTAGCGATTGTTCCGCTTTAGATATCCTCGCAATTCCTGAAAGCGTACAGGAGCTCGGAGGTTCTTGCTTCGAAGGATGTTCTTCTCTTTTCTCCGTTGTTTTTGAGGGCGATTCCCATCTCGCAAGGATAGAGGCATTCTCTTTTGGTGATTGCTCTGCTTTAGAGACCATCACAATTCCTGCAAGCGTGCAGGTGCTTGGGGAGCGCTGCTTCCGAAATTGCTTGGCTCTTCGTTCCGTCTTTTTCGCAGAGGATTCTCAGATTGTGAGGATAAGAGAAAATGTTTTCGACAGAAGCCCCTTAGTGCAGGATCTCTGCCTTCCGGATCGGGGGGAGCGTTATTCTGCCGCGCGGCTTAATCAGGGATGGACGCGGGATACCCCACCAGCGTAAGCTGGAAGCAATAACAGCGCGTAGATGGGAAAGAGTGCAACGCTCTATTGCGTCTCCTCCCTTTATTCTGCGCGTTTTCTTCTGTAGAATTCCGCTTTGTATCGCAAACGTGTAGCTCATGAAAGAAATCCTTCTCGCTGGAGGGGCCATTTTCTCGATGTTTTTTGGCGCAGGAAACATCGTTTTTCCGCCCGTCCTCGGTGAAACTTGGCCCAATTCTTGGCCGTCAGCGATTCTGGGCTTTTTCCTGACGGGAGTCATCGTCCCTCTTCTAGGGCTGATCTCCGTGGTGCTCTTCTCAGGAAACACCGATAAGTTTTTCTCTCCGCTTGGAAAAGTCTGTGGATTTCTGCTTCAAGCCTCCATCATGGCCATAGAAGGCCCCTTCGGCATCGTTCCCCGATGTTTTCGGGTCGCTTATGGAGGATGTAAGTCTCTTTTCCCTTCGGTTTCTGCCCTCGTGTTTTGTGGAGCCGTGAGCATTTGCGTGGGCTTCATGACCATCAAACGAGAGCGCGTGGTTCCCTGGGTCGGGAAGTTCTTAACTCCCGTGAAGTTGGGATTTCTCTCGCTGCTGATCTTCTGGGGGCTCAGTCAAGCGATCACACAGGAAAGTCTCCCCCTCGTTTGGTCCTCTCCCGCGTTTTACGATGGGATCCTGGCGGGTTATCAAACGTACGATCTCCCGGGAGCGTTGTATTTCTCTTCTATGGCTATGGGATATCTCATTTCCACGAAGAAAAATATCTCTCAGAAATCCCTTTTTATCAGGGGAATCACGGCAAGTTGTATCAGCGCGATCCTTTTAGTCATTATGTACATTGGCTTTATCTGTCTGGGGGTCCAATACAGCTCCTCCTTTCCGGGAGTAGCCCCGGAAGACCTCCTGCCCTGCATTGTCAAAGAATCCTTGGGACAATTTTCTAACGGCATCTATAGCATCACGATCATGGTTGCATGCATGACGACCTCTGTGGCTGCCATTTCTGTGTGGACGAAGTTTGTGACGGAACTCCTACAACCCTTCAAGATTTCTTACGAGATGGTTCTTATTGCGAGTCTTGGCATGGCTTTTGCTGTCTCAACGCTTGGCTTTTCCGGCATTGTGCATTTCATGCAACCTATCCTCCAATACATGTATCCTATCCTTATCGCGGTAACACTCTTTAATTTGTGGAAAACCGTGCATCGCCTTTCGCAAAAAAACAACAAAAATACATGTTAAATATTTTTTCGTTAAAAACAAATCTATTTCTCCAATAAGTTATTGTTCTATAAAAGAAAAATGCCAAAAATTGCAAGAATGCAGTATGTCCCTCATACTCCCCCCATAGCTTCAGTAAAGAGGGCGGGGCGGAAGGCCCCGAAAAAGGATCGCAGGGGGTACTATGCGCTGGACACAAAATTTCAAAGAGAAGGCGCGGGCGTTTCTTCCTGCTGGTTCGGATGCCGCGAGGATGGGCGTTCTTGCGTATGACACGCTAGAGGCGCCTCGTTGGACATCCCCAACCTATAGAAGCCTTGCAAAAGAGGGTTTTTGCGGAAATGTGATTGCCTATCGCTGCATTTCCCTAATCTCCCGCTGCGTTTCTAGCGTTGCTCTCGTTGCCAAGGGAGACGAAGGAGCCCCAGAGGCCCTTCGTTCCTTGCAGCGTCTCCTAGAGACGCCGAACAACCGTCAGTCGCGAGCGCCCTTTATGGAGACACTCGCGAGCTACCTGTTACTCTCTGGAAACTGCTACCTAGAAGCCGTCCAGAACGATGCAGGTCAACCGGCAGAACTCGTCGCTCTCCGTCCTGATCGCGTGCATATCACGACGACCAGCTCTCGTGAGATCCTGTACACGTACGAGGTGAATGGGAAGCGCATTTCCCTACCTTCCACAGGGGACGCGAACGGCGAGCCGAAGTCGGACGCAGGCCTTTTGCATGTGCGGTTCTTTAACCCTCTCGACGACTGGTATGGCATGAGTCCTCTTGAAGCTGCTGCGCGTTCCATAGATCAACATAACGCTGTCTCGGGGCACAATCTAGCCCTGCTTCAGAACGGTGGGCGTCCTTCTGGGTGTCTGATTGTAAGGAACGCGCAGGAAGGGTTGACGGAAGATCAGCGCAATACGCTTCGCGCCCAGGCGAAAGAACATTATGGGGGCGGTGCCAATGCTGGGAAGATTCTTGTCTTAGAAGGAGATTTCGAGTGGCGAGAAATGGGGCTGTCCCTGAAAGATCTGGATTTCGTCTCGGGGAAGAAACTCTCTGCTCGCGAGATCGCGCAGGCCTTCGGGGTGCCCCCCATGTTTGTGGGAGTTCCAGGAGATGCGACGTTTTCGAACTACAAGGAGGCGCGGTTTCATCTATGGGAGGACACGATCCTGCCCATGCTGGATCTTCTGGTGGCGGAACTTAACGGGTGGCTTGCCCCTAAGTTCGGGGAGCACCTGAGTATTTCCTACAACCCCGATGCGATTCCCGCTCTTGCAGCGCGGAGAGAGGCAGTGTGGGCGCGTATCTCGCAAGCCTCATTCCTGACGCGCAACGAACAGCGCGCTGCACTGGGCTACCCACCTGTTCCCGGTGGGGATGCGCTTCTCTCCTAGACCATCCAGTCGCCGCTCATACTTTTTCACACCGCTATTTTTAGGAGTCCTTATGCAAGAGACTTTTCTGCGCAGAATTCCTGCGCCCTTGGAGCTGAAGTCTTGCTCCGATACAGGAGAATTTCAGGGATACGCCAGCGTTTTTAACGTCGTAGACCGAGATGGAGATATTCTGCTGCACAGCGCTTTTTCCAAAACCATCAAGGAAATGGAACAATCTGGCCAGCGACCCAAGCTTCTGTGGCAACACGATGCAACCCAGCCCCTTGGGGTCTGGCAAGAGATTCGGGAAGATACGTATGGCCTTTTTGTCCGCGGGAAAATCCTGCTAGATCTCGAAAAGGGGCGTGAGGCTTATACGCTCCTGAAGAACGGGGCTTTAGAGGGACTGTCCATCGGATTTTTACCCAAGAAAAGCCGTCCCGCTCATACCGCTCATGCCAAGCGATTTCTGGAAGAAGTCGTCTTGCTCGAAATTTCCCTTGTAACATTTGCCGCCAACCCACTGGCTAACGTCACGATGTGCAAGGGAGCAGGAATGCCTTGTATAGAAGACCCGCTCACCGGGATGGCACTCCGACGTCTGACTCAACTTTTACACAACTATTAGGAGAAACACCCATGAATCAACAAGAAGTTCGGACAACGCTTGACGCGATGTACGACGCCTTTGCTCATTTCAAGGCAACCAACGAAGAACGTCTGGCTGCCTTAGAGAGCAAGTACGGCGCTGACCCGCTTTTAGAGGAAAAGCTTCAGCGTATTAACACTCAGCTGGATAAAGCAGAGGAAACGCTGCAGAGAACCAAAAATGGCAAGCGCTATCTTGCCGATCCCTCCTCCATTCCGGCGGAAGCGGAGGAACATAAGACCTTGTTTCTCGAGTATCTGCGCAAGGGGTGCGATGCCCCCCTCCAGGCCTTTGAGAAGAAGGCGTTGAGCAGCGCCAACGGACAAGATGGGGGATTTTTGATTCCAGCACCCTCTGTTGACCGCATTTTCTCGATTCTTGCTACACATTCCCCCATGCGTCAGGTCGCAAGAAAGGAGCGCATTTCCTCAGATGCCGTCGATATTCTTGTAGATAAGGACCTGCCGGATGCCAACTGGGCGGAGGAGACAGCGACAAGAACGGAAACCAATACGAAAGAAATTGCTCAAATACGTATTCCTGTTCATGAATTGTATGCTAATCCACGTGCTACTCAAAAACTGCTAGATGACACGCAAGTGGATCTCGAATCCTGGATCGTTTCGCGCATTTCGGAGAAAATGGCCACCCTTGAGAACGCAGCGTTTTTCACCGGAGACGGCAAGGGGAAACCAAAAGGATTCCTTGCGTATGAGGCCGTCACGAAGGATTCCTGGGAATGGGGAAAGCTCGAACAGGTGAAAAGTGGGGTCAATGGCGCTTTTCCGGAGGAGCATCCGGGGGATTTTATCCTAAACGTGATGCATGCCTTGAAGCCCCACTATTTGCAGGACGCCGTGTGGATGATGCCTCGTTCAACTCTTGCTGAGGTCCGCAAATTGAAGGATCCCACCACGGGCCACTACCTATGGCAGCCGTCGTTGGATAAAACCCCCGCTACATTGCTCGGCTTCCCGCTCTTCATTGCCGATGATATGCCGGATCTTGTGGCAGAAACGGCAAGCTCCTCGCTGGCTTTCGGGAATTTTTTTGAAGCCTATCAAATCGTCGATCGCCAAGATCTCCGGGTCCTGAGGGATCCTTATAGTGCAAAGCCTTACGTAGAATTCTACGCTACGCGCCGCGTCGGTGGGGATGTCATCAACTTCGAGGCGCTGAAAATCGGTCGTTTCGAGTAGAACCTGCTTCTCCCTCTCTCTTTTTTAGAGAGTTCCACCAAGAGCGCCCCTAAGCGCAGAAACTTTTCTTGGCCTCAGTCCTTTCTGAGGCCTGGAAACTCAAGAGAACGCTATGTCTTTAACCATTTTGCAACCTTCCGAAGGTCCTCTCATCTCTATCGAAGAGGCAAAAACCTACCTCCGCGTTGATACAGATGCGGAAAACGACCTGATTACGCGTCTCATAGCTGCTAGTACAGAAGCGCTCGAGATGATCACAGGTCGCTCTTTTCTTCAGAAAACGTACCAATATATTACGCATGTCACCCCAGAAACTTCGTCTTTTCCGTACTTCAAAAATTTCCCTTCGGTTCTGCAGATTCCCCTCCCGAGACCTCCTATGCAACGGATTGTCTCGGTCACCTTGAAGACGCAACTTCAAGATCAAGAAATTCCTCCGGAAAACTACAAGACGTTCGAGAGTCATGGGCCAACGCAGTTAACGGTGACCCTTCCGGGATCCCTATGCCCCGCGCAAGATCCCATGGCCTTGCTGATTTCTTTTATCGCTGGATGGAGCGAAACAGCGCAGGGAGTGCCAGAGCCGCTGCGGCTTGCCACGCTGATGCTCATCGCGGATGCGTATGAGAAGAGGGATGGCTATTCCGCTCAGGGGGGACTCCCCCTCGGGGTGAGCTCTCTGATTCAGCCGTATCGGCTGATCAACTTGTGGTGATCCATGCACAAGGACTCTTTCAAACGACTTACCTGTCGCCTCTCCGCTCAAATTGAAATCCAGTCAGGAGTGCATACGGTTTCAGAATGTGGGCAGGAATCCTTCGAATGGCGCCCTTGGCGACGCGTTTGGGCCTGCCTTAAGAGCGCAGAAACTCCTGTTTCTGCTGGGCTGTCCTGGAAGCCGACTGCCTATCGGGTGGTGGTGCGTGGAGATCCGGAATTCCCGCGTTTCTTCCGCGTGGTATGGAAGAACACCCTCTTCACCCCCACGTCCAGTCTCAAGATTTCTCCACGAGCCTCGTGGATCCATTTTTCAATCGTAGAAACTAGGGAGGATGGGCGATGACGCCTATAACGTCTTTTGACCTGGAGCGTTCCGTCATGTACGCGTTCCATCAGAATGAACGCCTAAAAGCGCTTGTTCCTTTGATGCGAGTGGGACCTTCCTTCTGTGCCATGGAGGTACCACACCTGTGGATTGAGGTCACCAAAGTCTCTGTTGCCGATATCAGTCGTCTCTGTGCAGAAGGAACCATTGGGCTCTGCTTTCCCCTCACCAAAAGTACAGAAAAGACACAGGTATGGCAGGAAATCCGTGAGATTTTCCAACAAGCGCTTCCGGTAAGGCTGGGAGAGCAAACCGTGGGAACGGCGCGATTGGAGGAGAAAGAGTTGAGGAAAAATCTGAAAAAAGAGGGATCTGTTGAGGTCATGAACTTTGAGGCATTCCTACGTCTGGAGAGGATTTACGCATGAGCAAAGAGCGTCCCATCGAAGAAGAACAGCAGGAAGAAGAGATCTCCTCTATCGAGGAGCTCGAAGAATATTTCGAGCTCAGCGCGCGCACGCGCTTTATGGTATTTCCCCGCTGGATGGAATAGGAGGGTCCAATGCATCAAGAAACAGAGCTTATCCTGAGCGTTGCGGGGTTCCCTCCCTATAGCGGACGCAGCTGTTTGCAGCAGCTTATGCCTGCTGCTCCTAGGGTCTTTCAAAGGACCGTCAACGGCGTCCTTTCCTGCGTCAGTTTGGAAACTGCCCCAAAGTATCGCAGCGTTATCCGAGGGAGAGACATATCGTCCCCCGCATTTGACCTTTTCTGGACTGGAACGCAGATGAGCGTCGGGTGCATTCATCGGCTATGGCAACGCCTGAAGGAGGGGGAAAATCGGCTTACTTTGACGCGTCCTCCTGTGGAACATTCCGTTTGCGTTGTCGACCGCGCCGGACAGCCCGTTGCCTTCACCAGAGAAGGACAGGATGTCACATTGAAAACTCCTCCGTCCGCTGATGCGTTTATCGGGTTTTGCCCTTGGCTAACGATGTCCGTCCTCAATTTCTGTTTCGAGACGGATGAGTGGGGAACGGCCAGCGCTTGGCAACTCGTTTTAGAAGAAGTGTGAACGAGGAAACGATGCTCATTCATGGGGAAGATATCGATATCTTGGCGCGCACTATCTATGGAGAAGCCCGCGGAGAATTTTCGAAGACGGGAATGTCCTCGCTCATCGCCATCGCTAACGTTGTCGTCAATCGCAGCAAACGCAAGATCTTTTGGGGCGGGAGCATTCGCGATATTTGCCTGCAGCCCAAGCAATTTTCTTGCTGGAATCGGGACGATTTTAATCTTTCGATCATCAAGAAAGTCGTTCGTAGCGAAAAACTTTTCGACCTGTGCTGGATGGTTGCGCAAAATGTTCTAGAGGAAAAGTGGCCCGATCTTACAAAAGGAGCGGATCATTACCATGCCTTTTCTGCTACCCCTCACTGGGCAATCGGGAAGACACCTTCTGTCATATTAGGTTGTCATGTTTTCTATAAAATTTACAAGGAGAATTAACCATATGAGTCACGCCATCGCTACCGCTTTATCTCTCGCAGAGTTCGCTCCCGTGATCCGAAGGTGGGTCACGGGTCCCTCTGCGGGGATTAACGCCAAGATCGTCGTAACAGCCGCGCGTCAACTGACAAAAACGCGAGACTCCGTCGAGATGGTGCGTTTGTTCCGAGAAGACCCCGGAAAAGTCCGTTGCTTCCAGTCAGAACTGCTAACGCTCAGCGAGCAGCTGGAGGATAGCCTCCTCAAATCCTCCCAAGAAGAGCGCCTGCGCACTCTCACCACGATTTTGGCGGGACGCAAGAACCTGCGTGGAGATCTTATGGTTATCGCCGCTGCTCTGGGCCTCATCTTTTGTCTGTCGGTTCTGATCTTTTGCAAGGAAGCCCTTCCAGGAGAGGCGGTAGGCATTCTCTCTACCATTTCTGGGATTTTCGGGTCTTGTCTAAAAGATGCCTACGGTTTTGAATTTGGCTCCTCACGTGGCAGTCGAGATAAGGACGACCGCACAACTGCCGTACTCATGGGCCGAGAGGGATGACCTAAGGGATCTCCCCTTACTTCAAGATCACTAACGTTCCATCGTTGTTCGGAAGGGGAAGCTTTTTGAAGGGGCCGAAACGCTTTTCTGCGTCCAAACATGCCCGCTTAGCCGGAGATTCCTCCGCATTTGCACCTGCTTGCCATAGGCAGCAAGGCATATTATAGGCTCGCACGAAGATGGCCCCCCCCTCTTGCAACCTTGGATAGAAAAATTCTAGCGCGGCATAAGTGGGCTTATACAGCATGATATCGATAGACACAAAAACAAACTTCTCTTTTTCTTCCTCAGGACCAATAGTTTCCGGAAAATACCCCTTCCGAAAAACACACTGCTCTGGATGCGGCATTTTCTGTTTGATCTCCTCGATAATAGGAGCAACTTCCTTGAAGTACGACCAGCGCTCGGCAAATCCTTCATCGATGAGCCCCTTCTCCGCATCATGAGATAAGTCTCTTTCATCATTGCCCTCAAAGGTGTCATACAGAAACAGCGTGCGATCTGGAAAGCAATGATTGAGGAGGCGCGCGAAATCTCCCTGGTAAACACCCGCTTCTGCTACCATTCCAGGAAGATCGCCTATCTGCTCCCGTATGAGCTCAACCGTCCTCCATCGGGAGTAGTCGTAGGGATCGTATAGGCCCATGGCAGGCGTTGTGGCGTCATCGTAAGACATCCTTGCCGTAGGGATCGCCCACTCCGGCGCGACAAAGACCTTCATGTGACCCCTTCGCGCCATCCACTGATGGAACCACAAACTTTTCTGAAATAATCCAAAACCCATAACGCTCTCCTTGATCATCCACCTTAATACCGCAAATGCATCACCTCACGCATCTCTTGCAGCGTCGCACAAGCCACGGTGCGTGCCGCCCGCATTCCCTCCGACAAAATCCCCCGGAGGTCCTTCTCTTTTAGCCCAGCACGACGCTCTCGAATAGGCTCTAGAAAAGCCTGAAGCGTCGTATTGAGGATCCCCTTGATTTCAGTATCACCGAGTCCCCCGAGTCGATAACGCTCCTTAAGGGCGGCTACTTCCTCTTTGTCGGAGTGGAAGGCATCCAGGTAGGTGAACACAACATTCCCTTCCACAAGTCCAGGATCACTCACCTTGAGGTGCGCAGGATCTGTGAACATGGAAAAAACCTTCCGCTTAATCTCTTCTGACGAGTCCGAGAGAAAAATCGCGTTGTTCAACGATTTGCTCGCCTTCTCCTTGCCATCAAGACCCGCTAATCTCCCAACTTTTCCCACCAACGGAGTCGCTTCCTTGAGAACTTTGGTCTGGTACGTGCGGTTGAAGCGCCGGACGATCTCGTTGGAGAGCTCAATCATCGGCAGCTGGTCTTCTCCTACCGGCACGAGATCCGTCTTAAAGGCGGTAATGTCCGCCGTTTGGCTAACGGGGTAGCAGAGAAACCCCATAGGAATAGCCTTGTCAAACCCTTTCTGTGCAATTTCTGCCTTGACGGTCGGGTTGCGCTCCAATCGCGCAAGTGTGACGAAATTCAGGTAGTACACCGTCATTTCCGTCAACTCTGGCACCTGTGATTGAATAAAAATCGTCGTCTTCTCCGGGTCGATTCCCACGGCCAGGTAGTCGCGAGTGACCTCTAGAACATTCTTCGCCACCGTCTCCGGATGCTCAAAATTGTCGGTGAGGGCCTGTACATCCGCAACCATCATGTATTGCTGGTGCTCCTCCTGGAGCTGCACGCGATTGGCAAGAGACCCTACATAATGGCCCAGATGCAATTTCCCAGAAGGACGGTCCGCCGTCAAAACGATCTGGCGCATTTCCAACTCCCCTTAGTCACGAACTTGGAGGCCGGAACCGGAATCGAACCGGTCTCTAAGGATTTGCAGTCCTCTGCATAACCACTCTGCCATCCGGCCTACATGCGAGTGTTCGCGCTCTTGTGTTCTATAGCCCCTTCCGTGTAGGGTCAAGCGAAGGGAATGCGTGGGTAGTTTCTTATGAGAGTGCGTTTTTTTCTGCTTCTTTCTGGGTCGTTGATGGTCTCCGTGCCAGACGCCTTCTCCGCAGAGACGAAGGGGACTGCGCAGAAGCCCCCCACTCCAGTGAAACATACGAAGGCTGTAGAGAAGGATGTTGCGTTTGAGAAGGCCCTGATGGAGGCGTATAGGCACAACCCGGAATGGAAAAGCGCTATTGCCCATAAAGAAATGGTCAATGAAAGTTTAGCTCAGGCCGTCAGTCGGTGGCAGCCAACGGTTACCGCGAGGTACAGCCTTTCCGGAGGAAAAGCGGATTCCGACAGGACTTATCCGGATGAGGTAACCGACCCCACGAGCAGAAGCAAGTTGACTAATCGTACAACGACCGACAACAGAACGAGGGAAGACAATATCTCTGCGACCGTGGGGATGAACCTCTTTGATGGTCTTGCCACAACAAACGGAATTTCGGCGGCTGAGCACAATGTTGCTGCAGCAAGACTAGAGCTAGTAGCGAGTGAGCAACAATTCCTTCAGCGTGTCATCGAAGCGTATCTGTCGGTGTGGGAGACGCGACAACGCCTAGTGATTGCAAAGAAGATGGAGAACAACCTCACATCCGATCTGCGGGCAGCACAAAGGAAGTTCGAAGTGGGAACCGGTACGCGCATTGAGGTGGCTGCTGCTGAGGCGCAGCGTGCGGATGCCGTCTATCGGCGCACCTCTGCACAGGCGGCCTTGGAGGCAGCCATCGCTCGATTCGAGGCGGCGACACGCACAAAACCCGAGGAAGCGTTTTCCCTCCCCCCCCTTCCGAAGGGACTCCCAGAATCTGAGGAGAAGTTTAGAAGACTCGCTCAAATGGGGAATCCTGGTGTCCATTCTGCCCTTGAAAAAGCGCGCGCTTCCCACGATTCCGTGTCAGTAGAGCGAGGAGGGCTTCTTCCTCGTGTGGATGTGGAGTTCTCGGTAGCAAGATCGATAGGCAAACAAAGGGATGCTTTGAAAGACAACTCCACGGGAGGCCTCCCTAACTTCGACACGGACAGCCTCTCTTATCGCGGAGGGCTGTCTGTGAGCGTACCTATTATTGCTAGTAGCTCCTCCGGCGGAAATGTGTATTCTGCCTCTCGTCGCGCTAGTCGGGCGGCGTTAGAGGCGGAGATGGCGTACCAAAAGGGAGTGTTTGACCTGATGGCGGAGTGTGTGCGCATTTGGAACAGCTTTTTGGCAGCAAAAGCGCAGTTGGAACAGAGTGCAGCAGCCGTCAGGAGTGCAGAGATTGCGGTGGATGGCGTCCGTCTGGCGGCAGAACACGGTATGCGCTCTCAAACAGAGGTTTTGTACGCAGAAGGAAAGCTTTTGGACAGCCGCAATAATGCAGTAGAGGCGCAGAAAAACCATGTATTGATGGCTTATGCCATGTTATCCCTTATAGGGCAGCTCACGGCAAAAGGACTGGGCCTCAATGTTGCACGCTACGATGTAGAGGAAGGCGAAAATGCTGCGCGGTACGCGCTGCCGTTTGTCTTAGAGTGACGATTGATGACAAGAGGAGATGAGGGAGAGGAAATTGATGGGATCCTCTCTTCTATCCGAGAAATCATGGAATCTGGCGAGAAGGGCCCCTCGGAAAAGCCTGAAGAGGTGCTCGAGCTGACAGATCTAGTGCAGGATGACGGCACCGTTGTTCCTGTCGAGTCAACAGGGAAAAGAGCGGCTGAGAAAGTCCCTTCTGACGCTGCCCTTCCCGCTTTTACAACGGATGGTCCTGCTTCTCGGCGCTCGTCTTCCAAGGGTTCCGTTTTACGGGGTGAACAAACGTCAACCGACGATTTCCTCTCTCTCATCGAGCAAAACGCGGAAAATCTCCAACCTGACGGACCTGCTAAGGGGGGCGCGCTCTCCTTTCCCGATGGGGAGCCGGTGCAAACACCTCGAGGAGTGCATCCTCCTGAGGAGGCGTCTCATGCTCGCGCTTCGGAAACGGGAGAGGGATGCCTCTCTCCTGCGGGGAAGAGGGTCACGTTGGCCGCTCTGGATCGTCTGCGCCAGACCGCCCGGCAGTGTGATCCTTCTTCCAAAAGTCTGGAAGAGATTGTCCATGAAGCCCTTCACCCCATTTTAGAAGCTTGGCTCGAGAAGCACCTACCAAGAATTGTAGAGACAGTTGTGGAGCGGGAAATTCGCGCGCTGACAAGCGGTTACCACGTATCGCGAAAGAAGGAGTCCTGAGAGGGGAGGGTTTCCTTCTTAAGATTTCGGCGCGCAGACATGGTCTCTCGTATTGTGCCACTCCAACTTGTTGAGAAGGGTTCTCGCCCAGCATCGCTTTTGTCACTTGACCGGCTTAGACCATAAACTGGAAAGATTTTCACTCCTGTCGTTATACCGGAACTCACGCTCTTCCAGGTGCAAGAGGAAGACATAGCCTGTTTGAGCCGTTGAACTTGGCACAAGGCCTCTTCGCAAGAAGGCTCCAATGCCGTTGACATAGCTCCTACCTCCAGCAAGCTCGTTCCTGCACTAAAAAACTCGGTAGGCGCTAGACCTCTTTCGCCACTTGGCCAGATCAGTCAATAAACTGAGGAGATCTGCGCCTCTGTCACTATATCGGAACTCATGCTCTTTCAAGTGCAGGAGGAAGACATTGTCCCTCAGGTCGTTGAACTGCGCACAACGTCTCTTTGCGAAGTTCCAAAAGGCTGTTGTAGTACCCTGAAGAGGACTCGTCCCTTGAGCCCGCTGCTGCAAGGAGAGATGTGACGAAGATTCTCGCCACACACGACCAATCTGTCGAAGTTTGCCTTATTCAACGCATCGGTCCTTCAAGAATCTCTTCCTGAAAACGACAGGCATCAGCTCCCCTTTTGAGCGGTTTAGGACAATTCTAGGCTCTTGCCCAGCGTCTCTTTTGTCACTTTACCAGCTTAGGTCATAAACTGAGGAGATCTTTACTCCCGTTATAATGCCGAAACTCACCCTCTTTCAAGGACAAAGGGAGGATAAGAGGGGGGGGGGGAGGCCCACCCCCCTCACATTATGGCAGCAAGGGAGGCTCGGGTCTCCACCCCTGCTCGAGCTCTTGAGCAGAGCTCTCCTCTCCGTTAGGAAGAATGACCCGTGCTTGCGAGCCTCTCGTGAAAGTCCCAGCCTCTATTCTTGCGAGTCGAGAACCCGCCGCGAAGGTGACGGTGGAGAGAGATTTGCATCTTGCAAAACACCAAGCGCCCATTTCCATCAGACTTGCGGGAAACGCAATGACCGATAACGCAGAACCAGCAAAAGCGCTCCCCCCTATTCTTATAAGCCGAGAATCCGCCGCGAAGGTAACGGCGATAAGGGATCGGCAATCTACAAAACAGCCAGAACCGATTTCCGCCAAACTTACGGGAAGAGCAATGGTCGATAACGCAGAACTAGCAAAAGCGCTCTCCGATATGCTTGTGAGTTGGGAGCCTGGCTCAAAAGTAACGGTGGAGAGAGATTTGCAACCTGAGAAACAACTGCCTCCAAGCTCCCTTAAGCTCGCTGGAAGGCAAATGGACCGTATGGCGGAACAAGCGAAAGCGCTCTCCGATATGCTTGTGAGTTGGGAGCCTGGCTCAAAAGTAACAATGGTAAGAGACGGACAATGCGCGAAGCAGAAAGCCGGGAGCTCTGTGACAGTGCAGGCAATCCGCAGATCTTGCGGGATTCTAGTGCCTGAGTAGACGCCACTGGTGAGGCTTGGTCGCGCACCTCCAATGAAGAGGTCCCAAACACCGGAACCATCCAACATCCGCGCCCCACAATGAACGCCATTTGGCAAACATAAACGCTCTAAAGCACTTGCGCCCATAAACGCCATGTTTCCAATAGTGTTAAGTAGAGAGCCCTCTTCAAAAGAGACGCTGGCTAGAGATTCACACCCCAAAAAACATTCTTCGCCAAGTGTCTCTACACTCGAGGGAATACAAATAGTTCGCAAGCAGGAGCAGAACAGAAAAACGCGTACCCCTACAGTCGTAAGCCAAGAATCCGCCTCAAAGGTAACATTGGCGAGCGAGCTACACTCTTCGAAACATCTATCACCAAGCGTCTCTACGCTCGAAGGGATACAAATAGAGAGCAAGCTGGAGCAATATCGAAAAGCGCCCTCCTCTATAATCGTAAGCTGAGAATCCACCCCAAAGGTAACATTGGCGAGAGATCCACACCCTACGAAACATCCTGAGCGAAGTCTCCCTACACTCGAGGGAATGCAAATAACTTGCAAGCTGGAGCAGTACCGAAAAGCACTTGCTTCTATGTCCGTCAGCTGGGAACCGTCCTCAAAGACAATGTAAAAAAGGCGTTCGCAATGTTGAAAACAGCTTGCATCCAGTAGTATCCCGATACTCGATGGAACAACAAGGCGCTGCTGCGCTCCACCTATCGCTAGATGAGCACTAGCTGTGCAATCAAAGCGTTTTACACATTCTCCTTTAACAGAGACGCATTGCCTAGGAAAATCATCACTACTCTCAGCTTGTTGCCTGAACATCGCTTCGGAGGATACGTTCAGAACTCCTAGAACAAACGCAGAAACTGCGCCTACAATCTTCCATTTTTTCATAGTTCGTTTCCCCTTATTATCGACATCATTGACCATACATACTATATAGGTAAGTTTTTCTAATAGTCAATAGGGAAAAATAAAAAGTTCTAGACTAGCATCTCTTCATTTTATGGACTAAACTGGCCGCATGACGAATGAAATGCTGGGTGGGAGCCTTGCGTTATCCTAGACAGCTCAAAAGAGGAGCTGATGCTTATTATCCAAAAAGCGAGTCTTACTTTCCTCCTCCTATGGGGCCAAAGAGGATTGAAATACAGATTGGTCGTGCGTGGCGAGAATCCCCGCCGCATCTTTCCTTGCAACAGCGGGCTCAGGGGAAAGATCTTCTTAAGGGCAGCCTTCCGGAGCTTCGCAAAGCTCCAAAAGGCTTCAACGCCATTCACGTAGCTCTTACCTCTGGCAAACTCATTCTCACACTGAAAGACATGGTAGGAATCATACCCATGCACGACCTATCATACGCGCTCCAATCATCCGTGTGAACCGTGGATCCCTCTAGAATCTTCCCTTGATAATAGGCATTAACTCCTCCTTTGAGCAGTTCGGAACTATGTTCACAAACACTTTACCCTCTTAAAATAGGTTTTCCGTAAAAAGGCCACTGAGAGGGTGCAAGACTAGAAAAAACAGGCCTAAAGGGTCCCATGGAGATGGCGACCAGATTATGTCAAAGTTTCAGAGAGGAGCTCCTTCCCTCGCACTTCCATCCTTTTTTCAGCTTTCGTAAAATGTCCGGCGAGCCAAACACCGGAGTCTTTCCTGCTGC
>JAISAP010000013.1 GCA_031266655.1 Holosporales bacterium
ACTGCTTCGGGGAAGAATTTAGCAAGAGGAACACGGAGGAAGAATCTAGGAATAGAGATCTCATATCCCGAGAGGAGACCCTTATAGTCGATAAAATCGGGATTCGGACCGTTCGTTAACACCTTCTGCTTTCCGGGTATGACAACCGCATTTCCCCAGAAGGTGCTCTCTCGGAGAGAAGGGTTATAGGTAATGCCCAGGAACGCGCTCAAGGCTTTCATGACAGCATCGAAATGATGGTGCAGATCCGGGGTCTTAAGCACAAAAACAGGGCAACCAGAGGAAAGGGTAAAGTACACCTGATTCCAGCAAAGCACTCTGTGCATGAGGAGAAGAACGAGCATATGAGGAGCATAGCGATGCTCTCCTCGCATGGATTCCATTTCATGGATGGGGTTCCGAACAAGATTCACAAATCGTATCTTTTGGAAGTCCTGAGAGATTTTCTCCGGATCGCGCAAATAGGAGACCCTCCCGCCTTGAGGGTTTCTCTCCGTGAAAACACTTCCTGAGGCCCAATGTAGATGGACGAGTATCAGCTTGAGGTTTTCTATCTTTCTCCCTCGCAGCAGGAATAAGGCAATGTGAAAAAGTAAGAAATACTCCTTGCGTTTACAGGTCCCGTAAGTCTGGCAAAGCGAGAAGAAAAGAGAGCAAAACGCCTCACGGCCTATCTCATGCGCCTCCTCTAAGGCGTAGCACCCCTTTAAATTGAAGAGATCGCTATCACTCCACTTGAACATAGTATTCCGAACGACGAGATCTAGATAGGTCTCAGGAGACAGCACCGCATGATCGTGCGAGTAGAAATCGTATACCCAGGGTACCGGCGCAGTGGCTACCTCTTCGTGCTGGTCAAAAAGACCATGTAGAAAAACACTTCCCACTTTTCCGTGTATCACTAAAGCTGCGACCTGGACGCGCTCCATGATGGAGCAGAGCTCTTCCCGTGAGAGGCTGGCCGTCATGAGCGCAGTCTCCTCGGAAACAATCCCTTCTTAGAACGCAGATAAACGGCCAACACAGCGCTAAAACACCCACGCCCCCGTGGGGGGGGGGGGGGGGGGGAAAGACGACGTATGGTCTTGTAGACGTGTAGAACGCAGCGTTTGACGCAGTGTTCAGGAGGGAATCAGACATACAAAAACCATGTTCTCCCATAGACCACCGCGGATAGAAACACTCTCTTTTACTCATTCTCATGGAAAACCTAGCGCCAAACATTCCACGCACGGAGACCGCCTCGCCTTGTGCATTCTTAACAAAGACTGATTCCGAAGAAAAGGAGGAGACCGTTTGAAAAGAGACAAAGTCGCTCTGATTGTGCGTCGCATGGGTGGGTGGACTAGGCCGGTGGAGACACTCTTTCTGTGTGCGTGACCAACATAAAACCTTGCGATCGACCTCTTCCTCTACCCAAAAGGGGCGACTTCCAAGAGCGTCCAACCGACTGGGAAAACTCCTCTTCCAGGAAAATTCCACCCCGCTCTAAGAACCACCCAGCCTTCCCTAGTGATTGGGAAAAAATGTGGCTACTATCTTCCGGGCAGGTTGGGAGCAAGAGGATGAGAAGCACCGTAGCAGCGATTCTTCTTCTGTTTTCCATTTCAGAGAGATGGGCTGCATCCCCAGAGAGCCATTATTGGTGGTGGATCACATAAAGGTAGAAAGTCAAGACACGAGTGCCGTTTCTGCGCGCGAAAAAGCCTTGATAGGAGGCCAACGACATCATGTGATCTAGGGCGCAGCGTATTGAGCCTCAGAATGTTAAGACCCGTGCGGTCCATTGGAAGACTCTCCGCTTTTTACGCGGACATCACGGTTAGCTCTGTGAGATAACAATGAAGTTCCATCAAAACGCAATTAATCCTACCTAAATGAGAGATGGAGGCCTGGAAAGCGGGGACAACCTACTCCCTCGTCAGGAGCAAAGACGGAACACCCGGGGAGGCCGGGACAGGAGTCCTTCCGATCACAAAGGAAGGCCCCTATCCACACAGTTGACGAGATCTTGCCCTCTGAGAGCAACCTCCTCCACAGGCCCTGAGAACCGCCCTCATACCGGCATGGGCAAAGGTTGACTGCGAGAGAGGACAAACCATCACTAAAGGTTCACTTTCCTCATAAAACGAACCTCCCTGGCGACTCTCGAACGCAACCCTCTTCCCCAAAACTCTCCTCGGGTTCCTCCCGCCCGGAACAGACATCCACCTTTCAGGTATCACCGCGAGAACGCTCTCACTTTCCCTCATTCGGCGGCGCCTGTGCGGACGAAGCCTCTACTCCTGTACGGCCTCAGGCGTTCCTTCCTCATGTTCTACATGAGCTCCTCTTCCGTGGTGCCCTTTCCCATGGCGTTCCCCCTCTCCATGAGGCTCTTTGGCAGCACGGGAATGGTGCGCACCCTCTCGAGGACGTGCGTTTCTCTTGTGATGACGTCCTTTGCCGTGGTGATGTCCCTTCCTCTTACTGGTTATTCCAGGTTTTGCGGTTGGCTCCGCGGGGGGCTCAGAAACAGCGAGCCCCTCCGCTCCTGGGACGTTGACGACTTCTTCCCCTGCGCCCCCAGAGCTCGCATTCTGCGCACCGGAGGCCTCCTGGACAAGAGGAAGAGCTTCCTCTTGCGCGCCTTCCTCTCGCGCCGTAGCGGATCCGAGCATTCCAAAGAAAAGAACGACCGACATCAATACTTTATCCATAACATTCCCTTTAATTCTGGCCACTCTCCATGGCTCTGCCCTCCTTATAGCGGAAACATCAAAGAAAGGAAATCTTGGACCTGTCTCTTGAGAGATGGGCCTACAGATGCATGCAACTTCTTCTGGATCAGTCACGGGAGAAGCGGGCAGGGGCCTACTCAGCTTCCGGCGGGGTAGAAACCGCAGTGGCTGGTGGTGGCGAACACTCAGCGATACATGTGTCTAGAGCCGCCACATATGTACCGTCGAAAAGAGCATCGTCCATCTGGACTCTCCCGCTCCTACGGGCATTCAACAGAATGGTTTTCATACGTGTAAAACGTCCCACCATCTCTGGCCGTTTGGGCGTTCTCTCCACGAGAGAGAGGAAGGATCTCGGATCCTCATGGTTCCAGGGCCTCTCCTGCAACCTCAGGAGAAAGAGGGGAATATACCCATTTTGCACCAAATCCTCAATCTCTGCTGGTCCGTATTGTTTGCTTTCACACGCCTGCACAAAATTCTGCAGCGACGACAAACCCTCCACAACCATATGGGGCGCCAAAAACCCCAGTTGCCGGCCCTGATCAAAGGACGCGCGATTGACCTGGAAGTGACATGCCATCTTTGTGCAGGAAAAGCCGAGCGATTCTGAGTGCTCCAAGAGGATGGCACAACGCACGAGTCCGTAATAGCTAGGTTCAGCGAGATCAAACACGTACTCTTGCAACGTTTGTGGTCCGTTCAGGCACATAGAACCTTTCCGGAAGAAGATTTTAAATTCTGTTCTGCCAAAATTATATTTCTCGGTTAAATTTCTGAGATCTGTGTTGGTGCGCAGCATCTCCCGGAAAAAGGTGAGCTTGAAATCCAGGACGGCCGCGATGATAGGCGACACGAAACCATTTCGATCCTGGAAAAAGAATTGCCCACCTGCCCTTCTGTAGACTGTGAAGAAGCTCTCCATGCACGGTGGAATGGGCGTATATGGCTGCCCTGATGGGCTATGGTCCATAAGGACAGCTACCCCAGGGAGGGTCGTTTTAAAGAAGGACCACCCCCTAGTATTGGTCCCACTGAGATCAAAGGTCGTACTTCCGACCTTATCTTTACAGTAGAACACCTTCCATTCTTCACAGATAAACTCAGGAAACAGGTCGCTTAATAACTCCATGGCGGGAGCGCTTCTCGATCGAAGCGCGATCACGAACGGATTGTGGCATGCGCAGCTACGGAGGTTCATGACATTTCTTAACAGTGCTCCAGCGCCCACCAGCCAGCGAATATCCTGCACAATTTCCAGCGTGTCATGTACAATCGCCAATTCAATGAAGCGTCCCAAGGACAGTCCATCTCTAGCCAGCAAACATTGGTGGTACCAAGCCCTCAGTAAAAAGCTTTTTCTCTGATCAGCGGGTGTCCCGCTTATTATTCTGGCCAAGATATCAAACGTATCGTTACGTACATCCTGAACGAAGAGCATTCTGCCGATCGTGGGGTCTTCTTCCCCTTCTACCGGAGGAACTTCCTCCAGCTCTGGCGCAAGGAATGTCGCAAGATCCGAGGGAGTGGACCTCCGAGAAAACAGGTCTACAATCCGGCTCTCTTCTTCGAAAACAGGAAAGGCTGTTGCTAGGTGCACGTGGGTGATGTCATCATCGACAAAACGCCTCAGCACGAAGAGGATCCTTCTGTCGACCCGCTCGATACGATCGCCGTTCACGATCCAAACAGGAAAGGTCGCCTGCGTTTCTATAGCCCAAGCTCCGCGTATTCCTCGTACTCGGGACCTCACTCTTCCCACCCGATTTCTGTCCCCACCAGCAGCCAGAGCGTGGGCCAACAGCACCGATATACAGCTGGTCTCGCGCACTCCTCTGCGTCTGAGTTCGAGAATGTGCCCTGCAAGAATACGATCACGCATAAAAAGGGTATAAGGATCCAGAACAGAAGGATTGTTAGGCATGTTCAGCGCGTGCGTGAGTTTTTGTTGGTAAAGTCCCCAAAGAGTGGGGCATCTTTCTGGGGATGCTTCGCCTAGGAGGAATAGGTTCAACGCGACATCAAGAGCGCAAACGTGTTCTCTCTCCGCTAGGTGTATCCCACCTTTCTCGGAAGCAACGACTTGTAGGAGAAAGCCAAAGTAGCGTGGCCACGAGAGTTGATAGGCGATCGCTTCTGCGATCCTTGTCGAAACCTCTTGCGAAATCACAAGCGTTAAGGCCTCGGCTCTTTCGAAACGCGTAATCGGATCTCCCCCTAGGAAAGCCTCTAGGTTCAGTTCAATAGTAGGATCAAACAAGTACAGGGGTGGGGGTTGCCCCTCCACAAGCATGGCAAACGGGAGCGGAGGGAGAGAATCTCTGTCTGGAGACCGCTTCATCGCCGTGGTTTGCTCCACGAAAAGCAATCCTATCAACCCCAAAGCCATCAGCTGTGCTTTACCCACTGTACGCTCCACGGTTGTGCCCCTCCTTGTCAGGATAGGTAGGTTGGCTTGATCAATCGTTAAGGGTTGAAAGAGGGGCATGTAGGGAGGAGGGGGACCCCCCAAAAGCTGCACCTCTCCGCTGGAGGTGCATCCCTCAGGCTTGGGTCAGCTGTTTTTCTTGTGTACTGGCCCTTTTTGTGAGTTTACTGGGAGGCTATGTCTTACTTAGCTGCTGGTGGTGCAGGAACGGCGGCTACAGAAGCTGCTACTGCTGGCGCTGGCGAACACGCAGCGATACACCTGTCCAAAAGCATTGTATGGACCCTAAGATCGTTGCTCGTCATGACGTCATCAGCGATTTTCTCACCTTTATAGGATTCTTCCAAAACGCATTTCATGAGTTTAAAGCGCTCCGCCATTTCTGGCCTCTTGGGCGTCGTGTTTCTGAAATCGGTAAAGGATTTCAGGTCCAGCTTTTCCCAAGGTCTCATCGGTAAACCCAACAGAAAGAGAGGCGCATACCCGTTCTGCACTAAATCACTAAGCGCTGGTTTGTCGCACTCGCACAGCTTCATAAACTCCTTTTGTGACTTTTCTCCCGCAATGATTAAACGCGGAAGTCCCGCTTGTGTGGCTCGTTGCGAGGATTGATATGTTATATGAGGGAGGATTTCTGCGTAGGGCACCCCCAGTGACAACAAATGTTCCAGCATGAGTGCACAACATACAAATTCGCGAGGATCACCTGAAGGGCACTTAAGCGTGTAGTCCAGTAACGTTAATGGCTTGCGCCTGTACCAGCCATTCTCACCCGATTCTAGATGGATTTCAAATTCGGGCCTAGAGAAATTGTATGTTGTGCCGGTTAAATTCTCGGGATTTGTGTTGTCGTCAAGCATCCATCGGAGAAAGTCAGATCTTGTAGAAAGAACTGCCATGACGGCGGGTGATAAGAATCCTTTTCTATCTGAACAGAAGAATTGACCACCCGCCATTTTGTAGGTCCTGCAGAGTTTTTGCAGATACGGTGGAATGGGCGTACTTGACCCGTTGAGCCGTCCGATCAGGCTCTCCTTGAGCACAGCGAGCCCAGGCAGGGTTGTTTTAAAAGAAGACCATCCAGAGATTTCGTCTCCATCGTAATCGAATGCTACACCTCCATTCCCATCTCTACGGTAAGATATCCTCCACGCTTCGAGCGTAAATTCAGGAAACAGGTCACACAATAATTCCACAGCACGGGCTTTTTTCGCAGTAAGTGGCCAAACGAACGGGTTGTTGAGTCCACATTCACGAAAGTTAACAGTCCCTTTCGACAATAATCCATCCCGAATCAAGGAACCCACGTCCTGCAGGATCTCAAAAACGTCGTTTTTGACCGCCAATTCCATGAATTTTCCGAGCGACAATCCATCTCTGCTGAGCAAGCATTGACCGTACCAAGCCCTCAGCAAAATGCTTCTTCTATGGCTAGACGGTGCGTTATCAATTTCTTGTTGCAAGGCATCAAACGTATCGTAGCGGGCCTCCTGGGCTTGGACCATTCTGGCGATCGTGGGGTCTTCCCCTTCCTCTTCCTCCGGAAAGAACGCGTTCTCTAACTTTTGTTGACAGAAGATAACGAACTCTGAGGGAGTGAGCCTTTGGGAGAATATGTTTACAATCTTACTCTCCTCCCAGACAACGGTAAAAACCGTTGCCAGTTGTACGCAAGCTACTTCACTATGGGGGGAGCGCTTTAGAAGGAAAAGAACCCTCCTATCCGCCGGTACGATGCTGCCATCGACCATGATCAAGGTAGGAAATGTTGCATATGTTTCTACCGCTAACGATCCAAGTCTGCCTTCCACTGGAGACAGCACTCTTCCAACCGAATTTCTGTCCCCACCAGCAGCCAGAGTGTGGGCCAACGCCCAAGACACACAGTATTCCTCGCCCACTCCTATGTATCTGAGTAAGAGGATCTGCTGCCCAAGAATGGGATCCCGCGTAAAAAGGGTATAAGGATCTAAAATAGAAGGATTGCCCTCTATCCCAAGGGCATTTGCGACGCTTTGGTCGAAAGACGCCCAGAGAAAGGGGTGGGTTACTCGAGACGTACCGCTCAGGCTGTATAGGTTCAAAGCGGAATCGAAGGCGGAAAAATGGCCTCTCTGCATCGCGTGCTCTACGCTTGCTACTGGGACCTCCACCTGCACAGGAAAGCCAAAGTAGCGGGACAAGGAGAGTTGATAAGCGATCGCTCCTGCAAACCGAGTCAAAATTTCCTCCGAGAGCTCAAGCTTCAAGGCCTCTACTCTTGTGAAACGTGTGGCCGGACCCATGCTGGCAAGCCATGTCGAGACCCTCCCGAAGACAGAATCCGCTAGAGGCTCGGTGTCTGGCACAATAGGCAAGTCAAATAAATACAGGGGTGGGGGTTGTCCCTCCACGAGGGTGGTCAATGGAAAAGGGAAATCTTCTCCTGGAAAATGCCTCATAGCCATGGTCTGCTCCACAAACAGCAGCCCCAGCAACCCCAAAGTAAAAAGCCGTACTTTCTTCATAATCTGCCTCCCTAATAGTACTAGTTGTTCTAGCTATATTGCTATATAGGTAAATATATTTACTTTGTAAATACCAATAAGTCAAAATGACAATGAATGGCCGCTCCTCCATCCCTCAAGATGGGGGAAAAAAACAAAAGTCCGGCTCTTGAAGCTTGCGTCTCTCTGTTAGGGGCGGGAAGGTGCATCCTTCAGGATTGAGTCAGCCATTTTTCTCAGGCTCGCCGAGAGGCTGTGTTCTCCTCAGGCTGCCGGTGGTGGAAAACCGTCTGAAACGAGCCTTACTTGCTGTTGCAGTTCTAAGACAGCTGCATTTCCCGCTTCATTCCGTGCAAATAGGAAGGGCAAAGTGTCCTGACCGGGCTGAAAATACAACGTTCCCAACCGAAGATACCCATACGTAGGTCCCACAAACTCTACATTCAACAAGGAATCCTGAACCGGGAAATCCATCCTTAAAGGAGTAAATCCGAGGCCTGTATCTAGTGAAGGCGCCAAACTTACCTCTCCAAGCTCTACCAAGTCTCCGTTCCACGGTACCATGAATCTTCCATCATCCTGCATCTCCCCTTCCTGCTCCACCGCAGCCTGCATTGCGGCCATCGACACGGCTGTTGCCTGCACTACCACTCCATCTCCTCGCTTGAGAAAGAATAGGATATCCCCCTCTACTACCTCCGCTCCCTGTTCTACGCACCACGTTCCTGCTATGACTGGCACCACCTTGCGCCCACTTTCATCCAATAGCATACCTCTGCTAGTGACGGCTCTTTGTATGAGTGACCCCTCCACCGCATAAACTTGCATCAGACTTTTAATCCGCTTGTGATGAAGTTCACCGCTTCCGTAGAAGGATCCAATTGCGTTTACGGGTATGTAAAAGAGCCCAGGGTGAAAGGGTGAGCACA
>JAISAP010000041.1 GCA_031266655.1 Holosporales bacterium
CTGCAACTCCCCCCCGGCCGCCCCCCCCCCCCCCCACCCCCCCCCCCCCCCCCCCCCCCCGGGCCGGGGGGCCCCCCCCCCAGCTCCGTTAAGTAAAGAAAATCCCTATAATTCTCTTCTATCTCTTGGCAATAATAGTTTTTCTCCTTCGTTAGACAAAAATCCTTCCTTTTCTTCTATTTTTCCTGCTAGTTCTTCAGTAGGGAGCTCTAGCTCCTCCAGCAATTCTGGTTCTCCTTCTTCCGCTGCCTTAGTAAGAAATTCTGGTTCCTTCACCAGCTCTTCTAACGCTGCGGGAAGTTCCGGTTTCTCTGCCAGCTCCCCCTCTTCTAGCGTTGTTGGAAGTTCCCGCGTCTCCTCCGGCTCTGGTTCGCTCTACTCCAGCTCCGGTGTCTCTGCGCATACCTTGATGCACCTCCAAGCGCAAGGAGAGTTACAGCGCACCGATCAGCCCCTAGATCTCGCTTTTGACGGAGACGGTTTGCTCCTCGTCAAAGACAAAAGCGGAGCCCTCGGAGGCGCTAGAACGGGAGCCTTTCACCTCACCCAAGATGGCCGCCTCCAAGACGCCAAAGGCCTCACTCTCCAAGGCTGGCCTCTGCTGCCAGGGGACGGAGCTGCAGGCTCTGCTATCGGGAGTGCTGCAGGAGTTGGCCCTGGAGCCTCCGCTCCAGGAGGAACTCCATCTGGCCCCACCTCTGCAGAGAACCCCACAGGATTCGGAACTACGGGTATTGCCTCCACAGGAGCCGGCTCTGCCTCTACAGGGGGCGGAACTGCAGGAGCGGAAACTCTGCTAAGCTCTGGAACTACAGGAACCGCTGCAGCCCGGACACCCAAGGCTGCTGTTCCGCCTCCCCCCTTCGTCACCTTTATCGGCCCTCTAGGAGCCCTCGAAGATATCCAGCTCATCAAGCCAGAGCCTGCACCTCCCCCAGAAGTACCCGCTCCTCCCCCTCCGGAAGAACCTGTACCTCTTCCTGAAGAGCCCCCTCCTTTCTACGGAACTGGATGGACCACAAGGAAAGAAGCCGATGGTGTCTATTCCTTCCATGGCTCCGAGGTGCGTTGGAAGAGTTACCCCCCTAGAGGACAGATTTACACGAACACCCTTGTGGACTCTCTCGAACAAGAACGCGCTGTGCAAATGACGACGGGGCTGAATGGCCCTGTGTGGGAAGTCCGGATCACATTCATTGATCCCTACAAATATGTGAGTTTCTTCTACGACATCAATTCTGATACGGTTTATGCTGATAATGGCTGTACTGCGGATGCGACCACCAAACAAATCCTTGTTACTTGCGACGATACTGGCGCAACACTCATGTTCGACTTGAGCGATATTGAAATAATCGATGGAGATCCTCTCAACCTTGTCTCCGGAGACACCTTGCCTTGGAGACAGCCCCCCATGATCTTCGGGGAAGGAACCTACAAGATAATGCAACGACTGACGTTCAGCTTGGGGCAGTGGAATAATTTTAGACCAGAGTTAACAGTAGAAAAGGAGGGGGAGGGGGCGTTTACGGGGCGGTTACCCTTCACACACTATGGGATTGACGTGGAGTTTTATTTTGATGAAGAAGGCTGGGTCTCGGGCTATCGGTTTACAGAAAATGGCGGCAGCACGAGTGATCCCAGTGTAGGAGTCAAACAGACTGGAGCTGTCGTGAAAGGGGCACATCTCGTTCATGAAGATACTGGAACCGACTTTGGGACCATAGACATTGATTTCCGTTTCACTCAGATCATCGATACGACTAAACCTCCCAAAGAGGAGATTATCCCTGAGGAAGTCAGAGAAGAAATCCCCGCAGAACCTCTGGAGGAGGCAGTTTCAGAGGAGGTCAAAGCGGGATTTACGCCTCTTTCTCCCTCCTCCCTCTCCATCGACGAGAACGGCGTCCTAAGTCGTCTTAAAGACAACGGAGACTGGGAGCCTGTCTACCTTCTCGCCTGCGTCCAGTTCGCTGCGATGAACGCTGCAGAGGAGCGCAATGGTGTTTACTACGCCACTCCTGCTTCCGGCGCCCTCCGAACTGGGGTCTCCGGAAAAGATGGCATGGGCACTATTACCTCCGGTGCCCTGGAGCGCTCCACTACGGACCTTGCCCACGAGCTCTCCGAAATGATCCGCGCCCAACACGCCTATGCCGCGAATACCAAAGTCCTCTCTACCCTCGACGATATGCTCACAGAGCTCGAGAGATTGTAGAGGGGGAAGAGCGGAGGTTGCGAAGGAACAGGGTAAGAGCACTAGGGGAGCTTGCAGAGAGGCTCGGCAATGCAGGACAGAGAGAGGAATAACCTTCCCCGCCGCTTTAACCGCGCCCCATAGGAGGGGACGCGCTGGCCTTTGTGACATTAATCCAGTATAAATACGGTCACAAAGGCGACGATGCATCTACACCAGCGTTACGCTAGAACCCACGGTGGATACACTTGTACAACGCTTAAGGGAACATCGACACCGGCGTTACGTATAAACTCCTAAGGTAGATTCCTGTGTCATGGAGTGTAGAAAGAACTGCGCCACAATAAGTGGCGCGGGGCCTTTGTGACATCTGTCCATCGCAAGCATGGTCACAAAGGCAACGATAACCCTACACCAGCGTTACGCAAGACCTTTGAGGTATGGCTCTCTCCTCGCAAAATGATGTTAGGTAGGGTAAAATATATTGAGATTCAGTCGGTTAGGATCTTACGAGAAACATGGAATTCTTATATGTTTCTGTGAGAGCATGACGGAAAGTTCTGTGAGGTAATGGCTCAACATCAAGTGCAACATAATTAACTTGCATTGCAAGCACCTTCGAGAGCTGATCGTTTAGCAGAGTTTTGAGGAGCATTCTCGGGATTCCGGCGTCTTCGAACTGGATGGGAGGTCTTTTGGAGCGAAGAGGGTGCGAGGGAAGAGAGGCCGTGGAGCAGCAGGTAAAGACTCCGGTGTTTGGTTTGCAGAAGAGAGAGGGCAAGATGTTTGTGAGCACGGTTCCGAACTGCTCAAGAGAGGAGTTCATGCCTAGCATTCAGGGAAAGATTCTAGAGGGATCTACGGTTCACATAGGTGGCTGGACAGCCCATGATGGGCTTGTTGTGCATGG
>JAISAP010000044.1 GCA_031266655.1 Holosporales bacterium
ACTCTGTCCATTCTCAATCGGCGCAAGGGCACGGATGCATCTACACCAGCGTTACGTGAAAATTTTAAGGGAGTACATTTGTATTGAGGGGGAGTACATCCACCCTAACTTTGTGCACATGCCTCTAAGGACCACACTAACGCTAGGTCCACATCAACCGCAGCACAACGCTGCGGGACCCTCATGCCATCTATCCGCTTATATGGTCATGAGGGCGATGATTTCTCTACGCCAGCGTTACGTGTAACTTCCAAAGGGTGTCCCTGTATTCAGTCCATGACAGTGGATATGTCACCACTAACTTTGCGCAAACACTTCCAAACGCTACGCTTGCGTTGCATCCACAGAAACCGCGTCTGAACGCTGCGGCGGCCCTTGCGAACTTTGCCTGCTGTTAGTTGGCGCAAGGGCATGGACGCATCTACACCAGCCTCACGCAAGAACTACAACTGCAGAGTTCTGTATCGGGTTTCATGTAGCAACGCGGAGTATTCGCCAATAATCCATAAACTCTCATTGGCCTCTAACCGCAGCTAAACGCTGCAGGGCTTTTGTGACATTAGTCCAGTGTAAATACGGTCACAAGGGCGATGATCTCTCCACACCTACGTTACGTTAGAACTCTCGAGGAACACACTTACACTGACGCAGTAGACACACCGATGTACGTCTTGCAAGAAAAACTTCAGCGCACACTCCTGTACCAAACCGGTAATAGCCGAAGATGAACACCGCGGGGCCCTCATGCCAATTTTTACCATTAAGCAAGTCACAAAAGCGATGATGCCCCTACATCAGCGTTACACTAGAACCCACTAAAAATGCACCTATCGTGGTAGCCGTGGCACAGCGGCACGAAACTCTCATACCATCGTCTCAGATCAAGCAAGATGGGAAAGTGCCCTCTGCCATCTTTCAGATGAACACGCGCTATTGACTCATCGGCGTTGCGTGTTCTTCTTTCGGTTCAAAGAACGCCTTGTATCTGAAAACTGCCATCAACCTTCCTTCCCAATCCCCAGCTTCTGATAACCGCTTTCCATGAATCCCCTCTCCCCACAACACGTTGTCTTGCAGAGAGGATTCTGCTCGTGCTACAAGGGAGAACTGAGGGGACTCCATGGCGAAGCGCACGTATCAGCCGAGTAAACTGGTTCGCAAGCGGCGACACGGTTTTCGTGTGCGCATGAGAACGGTCGGCGGCCGTCGGGTGCTTCGTTGTCGCAGGGCGAAGGGGCGAGCACGCTTGTCTGCGTAAAAGATGGGGTGTCTCGGCCCTGAGCTCATCACGCTTCGGAAGCGGTTTTCTTTCGAGAAAGCCCGCCGCAGTGGGGTTTGCTTTCACTGCGAGCTGTTTTTGCTGCAAGCGTACTCAGGAGGAGAACATGATGCTTCCCCAGAGAGGGTTTCTTGCGGAATCACGGTCTCCCGCAAGGTTGGGAGTGCTATCCATCGTAATCGCGCGAAACGCCGGTTGCGTGTTGCCCTCCGGACGGTTCTTGTGTCGATGGGGTGTCCTGGTCAGGCCTATGTTGTGGTAGCGAGAAGAAGGGTGGAAGCGTGTTCCTGGGCAATGCTACTCCAGAAGCTCCGTACAGGAGTTCTGTCGGTCAATGAGCGCCTTTCGGCATCAAAGCGCTCGGTTTCTTAGGGGGGCCTGCATTGGGTGCTGCCGAGGGTACCAGAAGCTTTGGGGAAACCGTGGGCATTGCCGGTACATTCCCTCGTGCTCGGACTACATGATAGAGTCCCTCCAGCGATGGGGGCTCGTGAAAGGGTTGTATAAGGGAGGCCTCCGGATTCTGCGGTGCCATCCCTGGGGTGGTTGGGGTATTGATTTTCCTAAGGAGAAAGATTCATGTCACTAAATACATCAGAAAGTGGAAGATTAAAGCAATATGTGGAAAAACTAGAGCACTTGGAGGCCGAAAAGAAGGAAATTCAGGAGCAATTATCAGATGTGCTCAAGCAGGCCCAGCACGATGGGTTCGATGGGAAGATCTTGCGCAAGGTTTTGCGCCTCCGGAGGATGAAAACTCAAGATCGCACGTTCGAGGAGGAGCTGTTGCAGCTCTACCTGCACGCCTTGGGGATGGCTCCAGAGTCCAGTGTGGATTCTGCTGCGTAACTGCTACGAAGGCTTATGCCGTCCTTGGAAAGACGGGAAAATTCCCTTATAAGGGTGGAACTCTGGAAAAGATCCGTGTGCGATAGAGGAGACTGGTGGAAGAAAATAAGAACTTGATTCTTGCGCTTGTTCTCAGCGTGTTGGTTTTTATTGGTTGGCAACACTTCTTTGAGCCTGCGCCAGAGGACCTGCCTGCTCCTTCTGCCCGCCAGAACCGTGAACAAAAACCGGTTGAGCGAACAGCTCAAGCACCTGGCTTGCCGCATGCTTCTGTACCGAAAGACCTGCCTCCGTCTCCTCGGGTAAGGATTGAGGCGCCGCAGCTTGCAGGCAGCTTGGCCCTCCGGGGTGCGCTGTTGGATGACATGGTGTTGAATCGTTTTCGCCAGAGCGTGCAGCCGGAATGCGCGCCCGTGCGCCTCCTTTCAGAGCCAACGCAAGAGCGGCCGTTCTTCATTCGTCTCGGTTGGCGTTCTCAGAAGAAGGAGCTTGCCTTGCCGGATGAGACGACGGTTTGGGCGACCTCCTCCCCCGTATTGACACCGGAAAAACCTGTGACGCTCACTTGGAAGAACGCGCAGGGGGTGATCTTCGAACGTGTTATCAGCGTGGATAGGAATTTTCTCCTTACGGTCAGGCAGCGCCTTCTCAACAAGTCAGGAACGCCGCTTACGGTGCAGGCTTTTGCTTCCATCGAGGGACAAGCCAGTCCGGAGGTGAAAGGCCAATGGGTTGTGCACGAGGGAGCTGTTGGATTTCTCAATGGTCGCCTAGAAGAAAAAAGTTTTGAAGATCTGCAAAAAGGCCCCCCCGCGAGTTTCTCAGGAACTGGAGGATGGGCGGGCATTACAGAAAAATATTGGCTTGTTGCGTTTTTGACGGATGCCGCAACCTCACAGAAGACGACCTATCGCTACCACGAGGATAGACAGCGCTACGAAGTAGAGACGCAAGAGGAGGATGTGACCGTTCCCTCCGAGGGAACCCTGGAGTCGGTGACACACTTCTATATCGGGGCAAAGGACGTCCAGTTACTGGATGGATACGAGAGCCAGCTGGGCGTGAAGCATTTCGATCTTGCCATTGATTTTGGGTACTTCTACTTCCTAACACGCCCGTTGTTCTACGCATTGGTGTACATGAAAAACCTTCTCGAAGGCCACATGGGGGGATGCATTATTATCCTGACGATTCTCATCAAGCTGCTGCTGTTTCCTCTTGCCAACAAGTCTTATCGCTCTATGAGCCGGATGCGGAGGATTCAGCCGCAGGTGCAAGAAGTGCAGAATCGCTATAAAGAGGACAAGGAGCGACTCAGCCAAGAGCTCATGGCCTTGTACAAGAAGGAGCATGTGAACCCTGTGGGGGGCTGTCTTCCGCAGCTCATTCAGTTTCCCGTGTTGTTTGCCTTGTACAAAGTGTTCCTTGTCTCCATTGATATGCGTCACGCTCCGCTGTGGTGGGTGAAGGATTTGTCGGCGCCAGATCCGCTCTGGATTACCAATGCGTTTGGATGGATTGCCTGGACACCCACAGAATTTCTTCAGATCGGAATTTGGCCGTTGCTCATGGGGATCACGGGGTTGATTCAGCAGAAGATGAGTCCGCCGCCTGCGGATCCGGCGCAAGCGAAGATGTTTCTGCTGATGCCCGTGATGTTCACCTTTATGCTCGCGCAACTCCCCGCCGGACTCGTGATGTACTGGACATGGAGCAATGTTCTTTCTATCGTCCAGCAATGGATCATTACGCGTATCGAGGAGCGACGCCAATTGCGGAGCAAGGCGTGAGTTGTCGCGGGATATGCCCGAAGAGGCCTCTATGAAGAGTCCGATCCCTTACGCACAGCCTTCTATCACGGAGTTGGAAGTTCGCTACGTAACGGATGCGGTTCTCATGAAGGGAACCCAGTGCTACGCGTACATCGGGCGCTTTGAGGAGGCTTTTAAGAAATACCTTGGAACGCAGTATGCCGTTGCCACCTCCAGTTGCACTGGGGCTCTTCACATGGGGCTTCTGGCTTTAGGGATCAAGCCGGACGACGAGGTTATCATGGGAGACACGGGGTGGATTGCAACCGCCTCTGCGATCACCTACGTGAGGGCGACCCCTGTTTTCGTGGATGTGCTCCCAGATTCTTGGTGCCTCGATCCTCGGGCGGTGGAACGCGCCATTACCTCTAAGACAAAAGCGATTATGGCGGTGCACGTATATGGCAATTTGTGCGACTTAGAAGCACTTTTTGCTATAGGAAAGAAGCATGGAATCCCCGTTATTGAAGACAGCGCTGAGGCGCTTGGGTCCATTTATCGAGGGAAACGCGCCGGCTCCATGGGGGCCTTTGGGACGTTTTCTTTCCACGGATCCAAGACGATCTCGACGGGGGAAGGCGGCATGCTGGTCACGAATGATGCCGACCTTTATCGGACTGTCCTGACGCTCAACAACCACGGGCGCTCTCCGGATCAGAAGAAGCAATTCTGGCCCACCATGATTGGGCTTAAATATAAAATGTCGGCAGTTCAAGCCGCGATTGGCTGTGCACAAATGGAGCGTGTGGAGGAGATTGTTGCAAGAAAGCGGGAGATTCTTGCGATATACAAGCAGAAGCTCTCTCGATTTCCGGAGATCTCCCTAAACCCAGAGCCAGAGGGGATGGTGAATGGGGCTTGGATGTCGACGGTGGTGTTCTCGAAAGAGAGCGGCGTTACGCGCGAGCACCTGCAGGAGGCCTTTCGAGAAGAAAATATTGATGCGCGCGTGTTTTTCTGGCCCCTTTCGAGTTTGCCGATGTTTGAGCCTAAGCCGGAGAACGTGGTGGCTTGGGATATACCCAACCGCGCCATCAACCTGCCTTGCTATTACGATATGACAACGGAGGAGATGGGTCGCGTCGTCTCTGTATTGGAGCGCTGTCTGCGCTCTGCGAGAGGGGGGAATTAATGGGATTCGGTTTACTCCAAAAGAGCTTGGCGTTGCACAGGTGGGTAGCAAGAAAAGGTGGGATGAAGATCCTTGTGGGGACGGAGGTAGATTCCGTAAGCCGGCCTATGATTTACGACCGGTATTCTGAGAACGCTGTCAGTTTGTATCGCGAAAATGACTACTGCCGGTACCGAGCCCTTGAGTTGGTTTGCGAGCAGATAGGAGATCGTCCAGGCAGTGTGGCAGAGGCCGGCGTGGCCCACGGAGACTTTGCTTTCATGATCAACCGCTGCTTTCCGGACCGGAAGCTGTTTCTCTACGACACGTTCGAAGGACATGACAAGAAAGATGCAGAGTATCAGGCAAGGCAGGGGTATTACGACGAAGATGGGGATTCTCTCCCCCCCCCCCCCCTAGGTTCTGTAGGAGAGCATATCTCTCGTGAGATCAAGGACGCCTACACGCAGGCACTCTCGAAACAGCTGAAGCGGCCCGTTTCCTCTTTGGCGTCGGAAATGGTTGCGTTCGTCAAGACGCAAATGCCCTTCCCGGAGCGGTGCATCTTTAGGGTGGGGTACTTTCCAGAAACCGCCGCTCCCGATACCGATGAAACGTTTGTCTTTGTTTCGTTAGACATGAACTTTTACAAGCCCATCTACGCAGGCCTGGAGTTTTTCTATCCCAGGCTGCAAGAAGGAGGGTACATCTTCATCCATGACTACAATGTGACCCAAGATGGCCGACTAGGAGGACTCAAAGACGCAGTGCGTGATGCCGAAAAGGCTTTGGGCCCTCTTAAGAAGTTCCCTCTCCCAGATTGGGCGGGAACTCTGGTGATCACGAAGTAGCTTTCTCAAGCGTGTCGTCTTTGTCCGACACGAGCGCACGTTTTTGTTGTTGTACTTGGCTCATGGAGCGGGTATTGTCCGTATCAGGGTTGTTGGTTTTGGCTGGCACGTCTGGAACGCTTTCTACAGAAAGGGAGAAGTAATGGGATTCGGCTTATTTCGGAAGAGTTTGGCGTTACATCAGTGGATAGCGAAGAAGTGCGGGATGCGCGTTTCCCTTAGTCCGGAGAGTGCAGAACCTGCGTACAGAATGGCGCTCGACGAGGATTCTCCCTCGCATTTTGACTTGAACGATCCTTATGACTACTGCCGCGGGCGAGCGCTTGAGCTTGTGCGGAAGCAGATAGGAGATCTTCCCGGAAGCGTAGCAGAGGTGGGTGTAGGCTTTGGCCACTTTGCACGTCTGATCAACCACTGTTTCCCGGACCGGAAGCTGTTTCTCTACGATACGTTTGAGGGTTTTTGCGAGGAGGACTGTTCTCGGGACGAGCAAGAGGGGTACATTGACCGGTCGTTTACCACCAATTGGTCCGGCACCTATGAAGGAACAAGTCCTGATCAAGTGTTGAAAGGGGTACGACAGAAAATGCCTTATCCGGAACAGTGTGTTTTCGACGTGGGCGCTTTCCGGAAACCCTTCTTGAGGAAGAGAGGGAAGAATCGTTTGTTTTCGTGTCTCTTGATGTCAACCTCCGTCTGCCGACACGCGAAGCGCTGGAGTTCTTCTACCCAAGGTTGCATGAGGGGGGGGTCATCTTCGCGCATGACTGTAATTTCCAATACGTTCTCGGCGTTCGGAAAGCTGTGTAGGAAGCTGAGAAAGTCCTTGGTCCCTTCAAAAAGTTTCCTCTGCCCGATCTCTGTGGAACGTTGGTGATTGTGAAGTAACCCTGAGACTGGTTGGGCGAATGAGCGAGGTTTCTATTTTGGAGGGTTGTGTGTGGGTTGCGAAAAGGGACGATGACAGAAGGTGAGGCAAATCTGCTGTTTCTAGTTCCCTATGACATCCACTAAAGGCGCTTCCCCAACGAACACGGAATGATTGTTGAGGAAGGTATGGACGAAAACATCGACGTGTCTGTTGTCAAGGACTTCGGGGACGAGTGGCGGGTTTTCCACCAAGGTCAGCTCGCAGAGGACGAGCTGCTGGACGCTGCGAACGAGTACTTCCACCTGTTTCCGTTGGATCGTTTAAAAGATGCTTCCGGGTTTGATATGGGATGCGGCAGTGGTCGATGGGCAAAGGTGATAGCGCCCCATGTGCGTTCCCTTGTCTGCATTGAACCCAGTCCTGATGCGCTAGAACAAGCTCAGCGCAACTGTGCGCATCTACCCAATTGCACCTTCGAACGTGCTTCTTTGACAGACACCACGCTCCAAGATAACTCGCAGGACTTTGGGTATTGCCTGGGTGTACTGCATCACGTACCTGACACAGCCTCCGGAATAAAAACCTGTGTTCACAAATTAAAGCCAGGCGGGGCTTTTCTCCTTTATCTGTATTACCGGTTTGATAACAAGCCTCTCTGGTTTCGCGCTGTATGGAAGATTTCAGACTGCGGGCGGAAAGGCATTTCGAAGCTCCCCTTCAAACTGAAACTCTGCGTTTCTCAGGTGATTGCGATATTTATCTATTGGCCGCTCGCAAGGACCGCTCTACTCCTGGAGAAAATAGGGATGCATGTTCTGAATATTCCTTTATCAAGCTATCGAAATAAAAGCTTTTACTTCATGCGCACGGACGCGCTCGATCGCTTCGGGACCAAAATGGAGCACCGTTTTACGAAAGCAGAAATCCAAGGAATGATGGAACGAGCGGGGCTTAGAGACATTCAATTTAGCACGCGTCCGCCATTTTGGGTCGCCATGGGCACAAAAGCGTAGGATCCCCCCCTAGGCCAGCAAGATCGGGCGATCTGGAGTGGCACGTATCGTCCTGTAAGCTGCTCTCGTGGGCGTTGGGCCTTTCCCATTGACCTTCCCCAAGAGGGGCTTAGCTGAGATTTCGTAGCGCTAGGAAGAACCCCCCCCTTTGATCTTGGAAGGAGTGCGAGTGTTGATAAACAATAGGGATGGGATTGGTCCATGGATAAAAAGCCAGCTAGAGACTTTTAGAATCAGCTTTGCTGCATCTTTGACACATGATGTGGAGGTATCTACTGCTAATCGCAGTTACGGGAGCATCTCTCGTGCATGCATTGCCTCTATCGCTCCAATCCGGCAACCATGCGTTTGCAGCGTCGTTTTTCCTTGCTGCGACCCTATTCCTGAGCACTTTTGTGTCGGAGCAAATGAGCTCAACTTCGAAATATCGGGATTGTGATCTTATCGCTACGTCCCGCCAAATACTCCGGGTCAGCGGTAGGGGCAGCAGTGACACAACTGAACTGCTAAGGTTCTCGCCCGGCCTCTCTTTCGTTATTTGCCCATATTAGTCAATAAGATGGAAAGATTCCCGCCTTTGTTGCTATACCGAAATTCACAGCCTTTCGAGTGTAAGGGGAAAGTGTCGTCTCCTAAGCCGTTGAACTGCGCACAACGCCTTTTCGTAAAGCTCCAGAAGGCTTGCATGTTGTTCATAGGACTCGTGCCTCTAGAAAACTCATTCTTACCCTGAAAGACACAGCAAGGAGGACCTTGATTCATAAGGATCCTACCATCGTTGCCGTGAAAGGCCCGGTAAGGGTCCTACCCCTTCACAACGAGCTCATTATAGACTCCTAGCCATCTGTGGGGACCGTAGATCCTTCCAAGATCTTTCCCTGAAGGGTAGGCATTAACTCTGCTCTTGAGCAGTTTGGAGTCATGCTCACAAGCATTGTACCCTCTCTTTTCAACAAACCAAACACCGGAGTCTTTCTTGCTGCTCCACAATCGCTCTTACCCGCACTCTCTGCGCGCCAAAAAACCTCTCGTCCAATCCAAAGACGCCAAAATCCCGGGAATTCTTCTCGAAACTCTGCTGGACTATCAGCTCTCGAAAATGCTTGTAGTGCAGGTTGATTGTGTTCCATTTGATTTTGAACCACGTACTTGCAGAACTTTCCATAAACCCCTAACCAACCGAACCTCAATATTCCGCACACGATCTAACATCATTTTGCCAAGAGAGCTTTCTTGATTGGGACGCTGTCTCGCTCGGTTGTACTAGAAAATCAAGTACTACCTTTAATCGGTCCCGGTGTTCGCACTTCCTGTCTGGGAACTCGTACAGAAAAGTGTGATGTTCCCTTCCAGACTAGCCTCTGGGTGGCCTTCTTCCCTTGGACTTTGGTTTCTGCTAAAGGTCCTGGGACGTGGAGGGGGAGTTATGATGGGGGTTTTCGATGATGGATTTTTTTGTGCAGGCGCAGAGAGACCGGAGTGACTCGTCAGTTGCTCGATTGGAAGGGAAACACCATCACTATAGGCCTGATTCCCTCGTGAGCATTGGACCAAATGTTGCGTTCTACGCGCCTGTTTCTATTCGCACGACGATGCAGTGTTGTCTCCCGAGATCTATCTGGATCTCGTCGTTCGGAATATCGGCAACCTTTTTAATCTGAAAGAGTGTTTTACTTTAAAGGAAGCGCATGAGATTGATCGTGAGGCGTTTTGCGCTCTTTTCTTCTCGCTTTGCCAAACTTACGGAACCTACAGACGCAAAGAGTATTTTTTGCTCTTCCACATTTCCCTATTCCTGCTGCGAGGGAGAAAGATAGAAAATCTCAAGCTGATACTCGCCTATTTCCATGGCGCCGTGGCAAGTGTTTGTACGGAGAGGAAACCTCAAGGTGAGAGAGTTTCCTACATGCCTGATCCAGAGAAGATCTTCCAGGATTTTCCAAAGGTACGGTTTATCAGTCTTATTCGGAACCCTATCTATGAGCAAGAATCAGCGCGGGGAGAACGTCGCTGGTCTCCTCATGCACTTATTCTTTTCCTTATACACAGAGTGCTTTTCTGGAATCAGGTGTACTTCACCCTCTCCTCTGGTTGCCCTGTTTTTATACTCAAGACTCCAGATCTGCACCATCATTTTGATGCTGTCATGGAAGCCTTGAGCGCGTTCCTGGGCATTACCTATAACCCTTCCCTCCGAGAGAGTACCTTTTGGGGCAATGTATACATTGTACCTGGCAAGCAGAAGGTGTTAACGAACGGTCCAAATCCCGATTTTATCGACTATAAGGGTCTTCTCTCGGGGTATGAGATCTCTATTCCTAGATTCTTCCTCCGCGATCCTATAGCTAGGTTCTTTCCGGAAGCGGTTGTTCCTGCACGGTGGACCGATCGTCCCAAGCGATGGGGGTTCTACATCCTGTGTGTTCTCTACCTCTGCAGGTTTCGGGACCTGGTAACGGAATACCGCGACTGCTTCCCCCTCTTTCTCCGTCATTACCCCACGCTTCGGAAGTTCCAATCCCTCGACATCAGCCACGTGAAAACCTATGGGAATATGGAGACGGAAGACTGATTTCTGGATTATCGAAGAGGGCAGGTAATGACGCTGAGGCCTCCTGAAACTTCGCAAAAAGGCGTTGTGCGAAGTTTGATGGTTTAAGAGGCGATGCCTTTCTCTTGCACATGTCAGGAGTGTGAGTTCCGGTATAACAACGGAGGCACAGGTCTCCTCAGTTTATTGACGAACCCGGCCAAGAAACAAAAAGACACTGAGTGAGAGCCCATCACTATGCGATTAAGCACCAGAATGAACGTGGAGCATTGGGACAAGGGCGTTATCTTGCAGCGTGTTTGCCCCTGCGTCCTGCACCTTCCGTGCTCCAAGCGCAGGGGGGCGTACCAGGTGGCGATCTGCCCATCAGTGCTACAGAACCCGCTCCCAGCACAAGGAAGAGCCTATTTCCCCTGTTTGACAGCGATTTTTGGAAGAGTGCCGATGATGAAGGGATGTAGGAACACGCGCTTCTCTTCCAACCACTGATGCTACATCGGCGATTGGTCGAGGCGCACATGTAGGCTCTCACCAGCATTGCGCTTAGCAGTGGGGCGCCTTATAGTAGAGGGGGAGGTGCTGGGCGGAGACGATCGCAGACCCGGTCAGGTCCGGAAGGAAGCAGCCGCGGCGGTAGGATTTGGGTCAGCACCGACCGCAGGGAAACGCTCTCCCAGGAAGGCATTCTCCTTGACAATTGCGGCGTAGGCGCGTTAGAAGCAGGATTTCATGGTTCAACCTTTGCTAGCGCATAGAGCGTTTGCCCTCAAGTATCGTCCCCAGCTTTTTGCTGACCTCATTGGGCAAGACCTGGCGGTGCGCCTTTTGACGAATGGTCTTGTGAAACAATCCCTCGGATCCGCTGTGCTTTTCACAGGAACCCGAGGCGTGGGCAAAACGACACTAGCACGCCTGCTCGCACGCGCCCTTACCTGTCCGCAACGCGATCCCGTATCCGCAGAACCCTGCGGCACATGCGAGACTTGTACCAGCATCCTGGGGGACCAGCAGCTGGACGTGATCGAGATGGATGCCGCAAGCCACACGGGCGTGGAGGATGTCCGCGCTATCCTTGATGCCTGCCCGTACAAGCCCGTCGCTTGCACGCACAAGGTGTACATCATCGACGAAGTCCACATGCTCTCCAAAAGCGCCTTTAATGCACTCCTGAAAACTCTCGAGGAGCCTCCTCCTTATGTGCAATTCTTATTTGCCACCACGGAGGTGGATCGGGTTCCCGAGACGGTTCTTTCGCGGTGTCTTCGCTTGGATCTGCGCCCTGTCGAAACCGATCTCCTCGCGCAACACATGGCAGGAATTGCCCAAAAAGAGCACCTGGAGATGGAGCCCCTTGCCTTTACGTTGCTCGCGCGTGCTGCTCGCGGCTCCGTGCGGGATGCGCTTTCCCTACTGGAGCGCGCCAGTTACATTGGTCGCGATACCTTGACCGTCCTCGATGT
Organism: Holosporales bacterium; assembly: GCA_031266655.1. Lineage (GTDB taxonomy): Bacteria > Pseudomonadota > Alphaproteobacteria > UBA3830 > JAIRMZ01 > JAIRMZ01. The sequence continues at coordinate 11,797 of JAISAP010000044.1, forward strand.
GCGCGCTCTGCTGGGTTTGTCGGATGAATCGCGTCTGGAAGACTTGCTGACCGCTTGCATCCAGGGCGAGACGGTGACGACCCTTCGCCTCCTCCGTACCCTGTGCTCAGAGGGGGCTTCTGCCAAAGAGGTGCTTGTACAGGTCCTCCAAGCACTCCATGTGATGACGTGCTTCCTGGTCGAGGCACCTCTTATCGAGGATATGCTGTTCTCCGAGACCGTTTTGGCGCACCTCAAGGGTCTTGCGCAGCGGTTATCTGTCCCCGCTGTATCCCGCCTCTGGGCGATTTTCTCCAAAGGCCTCGAGGAGGTCATGGTGTCTCCCTCTCCGGAGCTTTCTTCGGAAATGGTCTTCGTGCGCGCCGGATATACCGCGCCCCTGCCTGATCTCCACGCGCTCTTGCAGGAAAACAGCTCTTTTGCAGAAGAACGCGCGCCTTACACGCCTGAGCAGCCGGCGCCTTCGGGCATCCACTCTTTCCAGGAGGTGCTTTCTGCGCTCGAGTCTCGCAAGGAAGTCTTGTTGCTCGAGCAGATCACGCATGGCGCGCAGCTGGTCTCTTTCAAGCCGGGCGCGATCACCCTCCACCAAAATGGGGTGGGGGCGGCGCAGGATGTGCCTGCGAAGTTATCGAAGTTTCTGAGTCAGCGGACGGGATCCCCCTGGGCAGTGACTTGGAGTGCAGAGGAAGGGGCGCCAGTGACGCCGGTGAGAGAGCCGTCTCAACAGCGTCTTCAGGAGCCTCTTGCCAAGCAGGTTGTAGAGCTGTTTCCGGGTGCCGTCCTAGATTCCGGCACATAATGGATGCACTCGAGGCTCTTATCCGACATGTTGCGCGTTTGCCGGGTCTGGGGTCGCGCTCCGCCCAGCGCATTTGCCTGCATCTCCTGAAGAGAAAAGAGCAGGAGCTGGTTCCCTTGCAACAGATGCTGGCACGCGTCAGCGAGACCATCCGGAGCTGCGCGCGCTGCGGGGCGCTTACCACGGAACAGGAAACCTGCCAGCTATGCCAAAATCCCAAGAGAAAAAGCGATGCTCTGTGTGTGGTGGAGGATATGGCCGACCTCTGGGCGATTGAACGCGCGCAGTGCTTCCATGGGCGCTATCACCTTTTGGGGGGTGTGCTCTCTGCCCTAGATGGCATCGGACCGGAGGAGCTGCACCTGTCCTCTCTGGTGGCGCGCTGCAAGGAAGAAGCGGTACAAGAAGTGATTCTTGCCTTAAGTGCGACGATAGAGGGCCAAACGACGATCCATTACATCAGAACGCAGCTTGCTTCTTTGCCTATTCGGGTCTCCGTTCTGGCGCTGGGAATGCCCATCGGGGGGGAAGTAAACTACCTCGACGAGGGAACCCTTAACACCGCTTTCCAGGCGCGCCGCGTGCTGGAATAAGGCAAAAAGAGACCGCTTTTCCGAACAGAGCGCCACTAGTAGCAGAACCACGATTCGGGATCTAAGTCATAGGGATTTTCAGGAAGAATGCCGTGGAAAGGTAGGCTAATGCGCTCGATTTCTCGCCAAGTAGGTGAGCTGGAATCTTGCTTATGCTTCGTCGTTTGCTGGTCCGAGGGCGTAGAATCCTTTTCTTGTTGCTCCAACATCGCCCATCCTGACCCTGGGCAAAGCAGAACGCTGAGGACCAAGCAGAAGAGAAAAACTGTTGTTACTTTTTCCGTTTCTAACGACCTTTCCGGAAGCAATACACAGAATAAAACACGTAAAAGAATGGAGCGTCAATACTGTTTTTACATTCTTTTTCGCTCTTCAAGAGGAAGAACGGCGCAGACGTACAAGTAGAAGTCGATGCACTATCTAACAACGATCAGGCGTCCTACACGAATCCAGCATAGCGATGCTAGGGAGAACCAGGGAAGAACGAGTCCCTATTGGAAGGAAGAAAGGGATGCTCACCAAATCCCTCCAATCTATCCGCTGGTGACGGATTTGCGAGAGACAAACCCCCCAATTCAAAACCTGTTCCATCCACGTGCTCTCCGAACCAATCAAAAGACGGATCCCAGAATCCAGGACCTGTACCATCCACATGGCCTCCGGGCAAACCAAGATCTGGCGTGCCACCAACCCGAGGTGAAACGCTTTGGGATGCGCGAGGATACGCCATAGGGTTCATGCCTCTATGCGCACGACGCATACCTCTACACGCATGACGATAGGCATTCTTGCATATAATTTCCGATCGTCCCGGAAAGAATCGAGCGATCCTGCTCCAACGGGGCCCCAATTCAGCAACCTTCTGAAAGAGAAGAGCGAGCTCATCCCACGTGAGTGGGCTACGACATAGGCCGGATTTGAGATAATAGCGCCACCGCTCTCTGCATTGACGAGGATTTCTGTTCCCTCCCATTCCTGCAGCCACCCTTCCCCAGTCGTTTTCCCCGAGCTCCTGGACAAGACTGACTATCTGAGCATCCTCTGCAGAGGTGAAAGCGCGTCTCTCGCGAGCTTTCCTTGGAGCAGCACTCTCCTCCTCCCGCTGCTCCAACATCGTCCATCCTAGTTCTGGGTGGAGCAGGAGGCAGGTTACCAACCCGAGAAGAAAAACCGCTGACACCTTTTCCATTGTTAGCAGCCTTTCTAAGAACAATACACAGAATAAAACACGCAGAAGAATGCGACGTCAAGGCCACTTTTACACGTTTCTTCTTCTATTCAACAGGAGGAGTCCAGACGTTCAAGCTTAATCGATGCAGCGATTATCCTGTACGAATCCAGCGTCATGATGCTAGAAAAAATCTGGAGAGAACAAGTCCCCGCCGAGAGGAAAGAGAGAACCTGCATCGTACTCCGCTGGTTCCACACCGTCTGTTGGTGGTGGATCGTAGGGAGGACTCGTAGACCCACCTACACCATCCACGCGCTTTCCGAGCAGATGAGCCAGCGATGTGCCATCCGCTGTTTGCGGAACTGTGGGCGGAGGAGGTGCAGACGCTTGGAACGGGGGTATCCGTAGCTCAAGAAGGTGCAAGCATGGAGAACGCTCCCGCGTCTGCATTTTAGGGTTCTGTGCGTGTCTGAGTGCACAATAATATGCGTTCTTGAGACTATTCTCCGACCTTCTCGGGAAGTGCCGAACAAGCGCGCGCCAACAGCGCCCCAATTCCTCAACCTTCTGGAAGAGAAGAGCGAGCTCTTCCCGGGTGAATGGGTCATGAAGCAGATCGGGATTGAGATAACAACTCCACCGCTCCCGGCATTGACGAGGAGTTCTATTCCCCATAATCACAGCTACTGCTTCCCAGCATTCTCCGCACGATGAAACTGCAGCCCGTAGACGTACATCCTCTCCGGGGATGAATTTCCTACACGGCGGGCGTCTCCGTCTCTCCGGGACAACACTCACCTCCTCCTGCTGCGCTAACATCGTCCATCCTAGTTCTGGGTGGAGTAGAAAGCAGGTCATCAACCCGAGAAGAAAAACCACTGACACCTTTTTCATTGCTGACGCTTCCTCTAAAGGTAGTACACCAGATAAAACACAAAGAAGAATGCAACGTCAATGTTGCTTTTACATGTTTCTTCTTCCATTCAGGAGGAAGAATTCCTAGACACTACCAATCCAACGCCACGGTGCTAAGGGGAACCAGGGAAGGACGAGTCCCTATTGGAAAGAGGAGAGGGATGCTCACCAAATCCCTCCAATCTATCCGCTGGTGACAGATCTGCGAGAGACAAACCCCCCAATTCAAAACCTGTATCATCCACGTGCCCTCCGAATAAATCAAAACGTAACATGTCATCTACCTCACGCGCCAACGGTGAATCGGGAGAAAGCGAATCCCAGCCAGAATCTATGCCATCCACATAACCTTCAGGTAGCCTAGGACCTAGCGTGCCACCAACCCGGGGTGAAACGCTTTGGGATGCGCCGCAAAGCTGAATCAGTCTTGCCCACAATCTAGGGACTCTCATGCGTCTCAGCATACAACCATAGGCGTTCTTGAGTTCCACTCCCGATCGTCCCGGAAAGTTTTGAGCGATCTTGTTCCAATGGGGACCTGATTCCCTAACCTTCCAAAAGAGATGGTCGCACTCTTCCCGCGTGAATGGGGTATGATGTAGATGAGGAGCGAGATAATTGCGCCACCGTTCCCGGCATTGACGGGTAGTTCTGCTCTCCATTCTTGCTGCCACCTCTTCCCAGTTATTGGTTCCGAACTGCTGGACAAGACTAGCTAACCGCGTATCTTCTTCAGAGGTAAACGGGTTTCTTCCGCGTACAACAATACTCCCTTCCCCTTGTTGCCTCGCCATCGTCCATCCTGGTTCTGGGTGGAGTAGAAGGCAGGTCATCAACCCGAGAAGAAAAACCACTGATACTTTTTTCATTGCTAGCAACCTTTCTAAGAACAATACGCGGAATAAAACATAGGAAAGAATGCAACGTCAAGGCCATTTTTAAATCTTTCTTCTTCTACTCAACAGGAAGAGCTCTCGAACGCTCAAGTATTATAACCGACGCAACAGTAAAGGCGAACAGACCTTGACGTCTCGGGAGGAGAGTCGCTAGGCTCTCTACGAAGCCTCTGTGGCGGAATTGGTAGACGCGATAGACTCAAAATCTGTTGTCCGCAAGGGCGTGCTGGTTCGACTCCGGCCAGGGGCACCACTTTTAAGAGGGGGTACGGCGCTTCTTCGTCTCTTCCGGGGGAGGAACGAAGATCTCGGGACCCTGTCCTCCTGCAGAGGGAGCAGAAAGCGCGAACTTCGGGAGGACCACCCGACCGCCCGCCTCTTCCACGATGTGAACGAGCATGCGCGCAAAGGACTCCTTTCCTTGCAGAAAATCCTGTATCGAGGCGAAAGGGAGAAAGCAGGAGACGATCAGATCCACAGATGTCTCGCTGAGAGCGTCAATATGAACGAAAATCGACGCATCGGGCCTTTGCGGGGCGTTGGGAAGCGCGGAAATCGCCTGATCGCAACGGATGCGCACCTTTTTTAGGGCCGGAAAAGAAATTTTCGGATCAAGCCCTATTCTCCAGTACACACGCCGGTACGTAATCCCGGCAAAGTTGATCACCGTCCCCTCAGAAAGGCGCGCGTTTGGGACGTATACCTGAGCCCCATCGGTTCTCTTGAGGAGGGTGGAGCGAAATCCAATGGACTCTACATACCCCTCGGCGACCCCCTCCACTTGCACCCAATCTCCATGATTGAGGCGTTTTTCTGCGAGGATCAGGAATCCAGCAATCAGGTTTTTGAAGAGGTCTTGCGCACCGAGAACAATCGCCGCCCCGAAGAACCCGAGGCCTGTGAGAAACGCGGCTACATGCACTCCCCACCATTCTAGAATGGTGATGGCACAAATGCTCCCCAGGAAGACGCGGCAAATTTTGATGATCCACTCGAGCGTCGCGACGGTTACGGTCTTTTTCAAGAAGGAGGCTGCTCGTAAGATTGGTCGTAACGCCGCGCTCAACCCCATAAAGACGGCAACAGCTAACCCAGAGCGGGCTACAAGAAGCGCTCCTGCTCCGAAAGAACCGGGGAAACGCGCGTAGGAAACAACCCCGTAGAGCAGGACGGCTTGCACAATTCTTTGCCCATACACGCGGAGCCGCTGGGTTTCTTTGTCGCTCCCTAGAGCTTTGCGCAGGTTGACCAAAAGGGAGGGTGCTAGAAACGCTACGCCTTTAGCCAGCCCGCGGCCTTTGAACAAGGGTGCCACTAAACATGCGGCACAGAGCAGGCGCCCCATGCAAAAGGAGTTCAACCCTTCCCAAAGGGCGACTATTGCCTCCCATCCTGCGTTCAGGTTCATGGTCTACCCTCCTCAGGAGGGCAATGATAGACCCTCCTGTGAACGACCAACAGACCTGCGCGCTCCCTTCTCTATCGACGCCCTCTTGGGACCGCTATCCTTGCAGTGCCTGCTTCAGGGCGAGGAGTCATTTGGGGGGTTTCTACATCGATAAACGTCCCAAGGGCAGACAGGTCCACATTTTCTTGCGACGCTCCGGGTGGCAACATTCCCAAATCCGATAAGGCTTGAGGAACAGAAGGCATGTAAGAATCCCTGGAAGACCGAATCTTTCGGAAATTGTAGTATCCCGCGTCACAGACGGGAAACATCGTGACTGGGCCATAGCCGAAGGGGATAGGCCTCACGACAAGGACTGCTTGCGTTAGCTGACGCTGCAGTGGTTTGGAAGGGTGGACCGAACACATGTCTTTGAGAAGAGGAAAATCCTGGTATGTTCGCGCTTGCTGCCCCCTTCCTTTTTGCATCCTGAACTGCAGTAGGAAAAGGATATTCCCATTCTCTTCTGCCTTCAGCCCCACGATATTCGTCTTTCCCGTGATAACAGAATGAATGACAGCGTGTGTGAAAGCACTTACCTCCACCGATTCGGAAGTCACAAAAAAAGACAATCGAGACTGATGCGGTAGAAGCTCTGGAGAGCTTGTCGTTCCAAATTGTTGCACATGGTTATGATCTACTAAATGGGAAACCAGATCTTGCATATAACGTGCGATGCCATAGGTTGCACGGTTGCCCTTGAATTCTAAAGATACGAAAAGTGCAAATAGAAGCGCACGTGCATGTGTTTCATGTGTGTAGTGACTGCTAAGGGCCTCCTTCGTGAGGCGAAAGAGAGAAGGGGTAAATGCCTTGACCTTTCTCACGGTGTCACCCAGCGTTGCCGACAGATCTGGCCCCTCGCTGCAAGCCACCAAAGTGCATGCCCACCAGTACGACCAGCGCATGGAGGAAAAATAGGCATAAGGGCTTGTCTCCCAGTGGCCGCACCAGGATCTCGCCATACAGAGCACACCGCGGCACAATTGGTTGAGCAGTGTTTCCCTGAACTCCGTCGTAAGGATTGGGAGTAGGGATGTCACGTAAGAAGAGGCAAGGGCAAGAGTCCTAAAGAAGCCATCTCGGGACTCCGTAGGACGCAGGCTCTCCAGATCCGCCCTAAGTTCTTGGGGTATAGGTGTGTTTTGGGAAAGGACGCGGTCACAAAAGTCAAAGAGACCATCCTGAGACGTCACAGAGTACAGTGCCACCCCAGGAGATTTTGCAAGCGTTGGTTTCCTGAACAAAGGAGATTGCGTGAGAAGCGCAACCCTTTCTTGCGGCGAAAGAGGCTCAACAATGTCAAAGACAGATTCCGTCACTTGTCTTAGAAACTGCCTATGATCCTCCCAGTGTGGCCAACGATCGGCAAACTGAAGAATCGCTTCAACGTAGTTGTCTCTGTTCGATGGTGAAATACTAAGAACAGCAAAAGCGAGCCGGAAGGCATCGTGGAAAAGGCACATTTGGTCCATGCCTCCCGACCAGCTGCTCACCACCAAACCCGGAGCGTTTTGTACCGTTTCGAGCGCAGTTGCTATGGCCATTTTATCCAATGAAGTTTCGCTTACTAAATAGTGATCGCCCATATCCACAAAAGTTTGGTCGAAGAAGAAAGCGTTAGCGAAAATTTGTACTCTACCTCCGTGCTCTCTATTGTCTCTCCAGATAATTTGCTGCCACGCTAGCGGACAGCTGCCGTAGAGGACGACATATTCCCTCGGTTTGAAATTCTCCGCTCCCACTCCTGTTAAGAGCCAGACAAATAGGTCTTTTGGGTGGCGATTTGCTACAGGAAGTTCAGAAATGACCGCATCAATGGAGTCGTTCGGCACTCTAGGTGTTCCCGATAGAGTAAAATACTGATCCTCGTGTTGGACGGGAGGGTCCTCAAACATCGCCGAGGCCTTCTGATGTGCTATGAGGGATATAAAAAACACAATGCTCAAATAATAATGGGTTTTCTTCATGGTGTTCTCCTTTGCATTTTCTCGCCTCCATTGAGTATATAGGGCCGTTCTTAATCTTGTCAAGATGTAAAAATTGTAGGACTTTTACTTTGTATCGTTCTTGTCCTCACAGATCTCTTGCCTATCTTCGTCTTGTTTGAAAGGATCAAGATGAGAAATTCGGAGATGATGTGGCATTTTTCCCTTTTTTGCGCACCATGGTTCCCTCCTGTCCGCCTCAGGCGGGGGAGGAGCCCACGCATCTCACCGCAGATTCGCGTTGCGTCCAAAAGCAGAGCGTTTTTGCCGCCCTCTCCCGGGCCAAGCAGGAGCGACCACAACATATAGCTCAGGCACTTGAGGCGGGAGCCACCTGGATCGTTGCCGCTCCTGACGATTATGCCCAATTCTCCAGAGAAACGCCTCCCGCCTCTCCCACGATCCTCTCGCATCGAGGGGTTCAGTTTATTTTAACGGAAGAGCCTCACCGATTCTGGGCGCTCCTTGCCGCTGCCTTCTACGGGAAGCCGCCCGCAACTTGCGTAGCGGTGACAGGAACCAACGGAAAAAGTTCCGTGGTCGATTTTACGCGCCAGATCTGGACTTTGCTGGGAAAATCTGCGGCCAGCATGGGAACGCTGGGGGTAAAAGTGGGGCGGTCTCCTGCTGAAGCCCGCAGTCCGCTTACGACTCCAGATCCGGTCACGCTCCATGCGGAACTCTCGCGACTCGCGCAGGAAGAACATGTGGAATGCTGTGCGTTGGAGGCATCTAGCCATGGGCTGGATCAGCATCGGCTCGATGGGGTGCACCTTTCGGCGGCGGCGTTCACGCAGCTGAGCCAGGATCACCTCGATTACCATCAGACGATGGCCGCTTATTTTGATGCCAAGAAAATTCTTTTTGAGACTGTCCTTCCTCCTTCGGGATCTTGCGTCCTGAACGCTGATATTCCCGAGTGCGCCGCCCTGCACCATATTGCCAGTAGCTGCGGCCTGCAGGTCCTGACGTATGGCCAACACGCGCAGTCTATGGTCCTCCACTCCCTGACTCCAGAAGCGCGTGGACAGCGTTTCCATGGGACGATTCTAGGGAAAGAGGTGGACTGGTTAATTCCGCTCCTGGGCGCATTCCAGGTGGAGAATGTGCTCTGCGCGATGGGATTGGTCCTGGCCAGCGGCACCCCTCTAGAGGAGCTTTTGAGCCTTTTCCCTTCCTCTAAGGAGCTCCCCATCCAAGGGGTGCCAGGACGGCTCGAGATGTTAGAGAAAGCGGGAAAGACCGCCATCATAGACTATGCGCATACTCCGGATGCTCTGGAAAAAGCCCTGCGAGCTGTGCGGCTCCATACAAAGGGACGTTTGTTTCTCGTTTTTGGGTGTGGTGGCAATCGTGACGCAGAAAAACGTCCCCTGATGGGGAACATTGCTGAGCAGCGGAGTGACAAGGTTTTTCTAACCGATGACAATCCGAGGGAAGAGGATCCTGCTGTCATCCGGCAGCAGATGCGCGCGGGCATGACTGGGCGAGTGCCAATCCGCGAGATAGGAGATCGACGGGAAGCCATTGCAGCCGCCTTGAAAGAGGCCAATGCGGAGGATTGCGTGCTCATTGCGGGCAAAGGGCATGAGAAGACGCAGTGCGTAAGCGGGAAGATGCTGCCCTTTAGCGACCAAGAGGTGGTACAGGAGGTTTTGGGGTAATGCCAACGCTCTTTTCCTCTCAGGAATTAAGCCAAGTCCTTGGGGTTTCCGCCTCTCGAGACGTTACAGGCCTGGCCATCGACTCGCGTTTTGTCCAGCCTGGAGACGTGTTTTTTGCGCTGCGCGGAGAGCATCAGGATGGGCATCAGTTTATTGCGCAAGCGCTTGAGGCGGGCGCTCAGGAAGTCGTGGCAGAACGCCCTGTATCGGGAGCGCTGGTCGTCCCTGACTCCTATGCGGCGCTGCGCCTCCTGGCACAGCACGCGCGTGCACGGTGCACGGGATCGGTGATCGGGATGACAGGAAGCGTCGGGAAAACTAGCCTTAAAGAGGCTCTTAGGACGATTCTTGGACGTTTTGGGAAAACGCATGCTTCGGAGCGCAACTTCAACAATCGCTGGGGAGTGCCCCTAACCCTGGCCAATCTTCCGCAGGACGCTGTTTACGGGCTCGTTGAGGTAGGAACAAGCCACCCTGGGGAGATCGAAGATCTGGCAACCCTCACGCAACCGGATGGAGCGGTTCTTACGGCCATTGGGTTCGGACATATGGAGTCTTTTGGATCTCTCGCAGAGGTTGCACGCGAAAAAATGGCCCTCTTCTCCTCCCTCAAACCGGGAGGATGGGCGGTTTTCCCAACAGACTCGCCCTATTGTGAAGCCATGCAAGCTGCTGTCCAGGCGCGAGGAGCCTCCGCCATCACCTTTGGGATCCACGCTCCCGCCACGGTTCGCATCGTAGATTGGGTGTTTCGCCAGCACGCAAGCGTGGTAACCGTCCAAGTCCAGGATAGGGTGTATTCCTACATCGTTCCGCTTTCAGGAAGCTCCGCCATCCTCAACAGCGCCTGCGCCTTTGCCGTTTGCCTCGCTGTCGGGCTCTCTCCAACAGATTTTCTCCCAGAATTACAGACGTTGACACCGATTGCTGGAAGGGGAAACAGCACTTCTACCCTTCTTTCTGGCAACCGAAAGATCACCTTGCTCGATGCCTCCTATAACGCCAACCCGACTTCCATGGTGGCGGATCTCCAGGCGCTTTGGCTGCAACTCCCTGTGCGAAAAGGACGGCGTGTGGCGGTTTTGGGAGACATGAAAGAGCTTGGCGAAGAGGCCGTCCTGTTCCACAGAAACTTGGCGCCCACGATCGGCAAAGCAGAAATCGAGAGCGTTTTTTGCTGCGGCCCTCTCATGAAAGAACTGTATGATCTTCTGCCAGAAGCCCGACGCGGGGCTTGGGCTGAAACTGCGCGTGCGCTGTGCCCTCTTTTGGAGCCAGCACTCAAGGCCGACGACATTGTGCTGGTGAAGGGGTCCCATAGCATGAACCTGGGAGACGTTGTAGATTTCCTTACTTCAGGAAGTGTTGCCTAGATGCTGTTGTGGATTTTTTCTGTCTTTTGCGCAAAAACCCCCAACATTCTGCGTTACATCACATTTCGCACAAGCGCTGCCCTCGTCACAGCCTTCCTCATCAGCTTTTTTTGCGGCCCTGCCTTTATCAGATCGGTCAAGAGGCTCCAGAAGGAGGGGCAACCGATTCGTTCGGACAACGGATTGGATCGCCATTTTTGGGAGAAAAAAGGGACTCCCACGATGGGGGGAGCCCTTTTACTGATTGCCTTGCTGGCATCCACAGCGCTTTGGGCGAATTGGCACAATCTGGCGGTATGGTTGGTTCTTGGGGTGACGGTAGGATACGGAGGGATCGGGTTTGTCGACGATTTCTTGAAGCTCGCGCGTAACGACCCTAAAGGACTGCGCGGGACGTACAAGCTCCTTCTTCAGAGCGGCATTGCCCTCGCAGCGGTCTATGGAGCTCAAGGCCTTTGGCCTGAGTCGGTTGCGTCGCATGTGGCGTTTCCTTTTTTCAAAAATCTCGCACTGGATTTATGTTGGGCGTTTCCCCTATTTGCCGCGTTTGTCATCGTGGGATCCTCGAACGCCGTCAACCTCACCGATGGACTGGACGGGTTGGCCATTGTCCCCGTGATCATCGGAACCGCTTGCTTTGGGCTGATTAGCTATCTCGTGGGACACGCGAAATTCTCGCTCTACTTGCACATTGCCTTTGTGCCCGGCGTTGGAGAATTGTGCATTCTCTGCGGCGCCCTGATCGGAGCAAGCCTCGGGTTCCTCTGGTACAATGCGCCTCCTGCCATGATCTTCATGGGAGACACGGGATCCCTTGCACTGGGAGGAGCTATTGGCATGACCAGTGTCCTCGTCAAACACGAAATTGTGCTTGCTATCATCGGAGGACTGTTTGTCATCGAGGCGGTATCAGTCATCCTGCAGGTAGGGTATTTCAAGCTGACAGGGAAGCGTATTTTCTTGATGTCTCCTATTCATCACCATTTTGAAAAAAAAGGATGGGAAGAGCCGACGATTGTCGTGCGCTTTTGGATTATCTCAGTCATGTTCGCGTTGGCGGGCTTATCTACCTTGAAACTCCGATGATCCGCTTTTCGGGAAGAACCTTCCTCGTCTTAGGCCTAGGGAGAACAGGACAAGCGGCAGTGCGCCTGCTGAGACAGGTGGGTGCGCAGGTGCTTGTGTGGGATGATGCAGGAGAAAAGAGCTCCGAAATCCCTTGGGCCGATCTGCAAGCGATCGTTGCCAGTCCAGGGATCCCGTTTGCGTGGCCGCATCCGCATTCTTTGATAGAAAAGGCCCGTTGGCACGGGGTGCCGATCCTGAGCGATGTGGATGTCCTCCGTCTTCTTGCACCACAAGCAACGTTTCTTGCTATCACCGGTACCAATGGAAAATCAACAACAACGGCGTGGTTGGGGCATGTTTTGTCGCGTGACACCGCAACTCCTTGCCAAATGGGGGGGAACATAGGGCTCCCCGCACTCGATCTGCCCATCCTGACAGAAGGGAGATATGTCCTGGAGCTCTCCTCCTATCAGCTCGAAATCAGCGTTTTTCCGTTGTACGAAATCGCCCTTCTCCTGAACTTGGCTCCCGACCACCTCACACGTCACGGAGGCTGGGAGGGCTACGTTACGGCCAAGCGACGGATTTTCCTGAATCCGCAAGCGCGGGCGGTTGTTGGCGTCGATGATCTGTCGGGTGCGCGCCTTGTGGAGGAGTTCAAGAAAGATCCGCATCGTGTTCTGCTTCCCATCTCTGGCAAAATGGTTCCTGTCGGTGGAGTCGGATGGAAGGAGGGCGTGTTGATGGATGCCTACTCTTCGCCGCAGCGTCCCCTGAAAGTGCTCCGGCAAGAAGAAATTCTGCAAGGAGAACACAACCGGCAGAACGCTGCCGCTGTGTACGCGATGGCCATGCTGTGTGGGAGGGATGCCTTCTCCCTTGCAGAGGACATGCGGTCTTTCAAGGGCCTGGAACATCGGCAGGAGGAGGTGCTCACGTGCAAAAATGTTACTTTCATCAACGACAGCAAGGCAACGAATGCAGGTTCGGTTATCCCCGCCTTCCAGCGTTTCCCGCAGGTCTATTGGATCGCGGGGGGGCGCCCAAAGGAAGATGGCATCGCGTCGCTGGCTCCCTACTGGGGCTGCATCAAGAAGGCATTTCTCATCGGAGAAGCCGCAGAGTTGTTTGCGCAGACTCTGGCGGCATCTTCCGTGCCCTTTGACCTTTCCCACACCCTAGAAGCGGCTGTTGCCGCTGCCTTTTCCGCTGCGCGTCAAGCAGCCATGCAGCAGGGCCCTCAAGTGGTCCTTTTCTCTCCCGCCTGCGCGAGCTTCGACCAATTTGCCAATTTCGAAGAGCGTGGGGCGTGCTTCAAACGCCTCGTGCAGGAAGCAACCCAGAGGCGCGCTTGAAGACGCTCGCACGAGAGGAGAGTCGCTAATATAGGAAGGTGGCTTGAGGAAGAGGAAGCCGAGCGCCTGCGGGGTGCGGCTGATATGGATGGAGCACAAGCGTTGACGTGGAAAGTCGGGATTCCGGCGTCTTCGAGCTTGATGAGAGTTATTTTGGAGCGAAGAGAGGTCGAGGCGAGAGAGGTCGTGGAGCAGCAGGAAAGACTCCGGTGTTTGGCTGGTGTTGAAGGGAGAGGATAAAGTATTTATTAGCACGGTTCCGAACTGCTCAAGAGAGGAGTTCATGCCTAGCATTCAGGGAAAGATTCTAGAGGGATCTACGGTTCACATAGGTGGCTGGACAGCCCATGATGGGCTTGTTGTGCATGG
>JAISAP010000063.1 GCA_031266655.1 Holosporales bacterium
TCGGAGAACCACTCCGCGACGGATTGAAAGGAGGACTCTTGCGCTAGGACCACGCAGCGCGAGACATCTGCCTCAGCATCGGTCACCCCAGACCAGCTGCGGCCATAGGGATCCACCCAAAGGGCTTGCTGCAGACCGCAGCGGCGGAAGGCATCGCCAAAGGCGGCACTGGAGTGCACCGCTGTTTCGCTCCAAGGGATGCCGCAGAGGGTTGCGGTCTTCTCATCAAAATTCAGCGCTTTCTGAAGATTCGGACGACGAAACTTTCCTGTGACTTTCTTGGGAGAAGCAATCGCCTTCCCATCTGCATCATACTTAGGCTCATACTCCACAGGTACCAAATCCGCCGTCTCTACCATAAGGCGACCTAAAGCGTTGCAATGCGCCTTGAAATACTCCCATTTGTCTTGTAGAAGCGCTGCTATCCCGGCGACCTTAGGACAGGAGAAACTCGTGCCATGAGCACCGTCAGTACGACCATCAGCAACAAAAAAACGCGTATCCTCCTCTCCTTCCTCAGGATGACAACCTTGAAGAGTATTGGGGCTTCCAGGATAATACTCACCAACAAAAAAAACATTCCAGACAACGCTGTTGTACTTGTACAATGGAATTATATTCCCTGTTGTTAATGCAACACGGTTGCAAGAGGGATAGCCGTCATCGTTTCCTGCACTTATAAAGGCAATGACGGAATCGCTTCCGAGCGCACCCGCGTATTCTGCTGAAAAAGTGGAAGACGAGCTATTGGGATATGTGTCTGGCTTCTTCGCGCCTTTATCGTCTGTTTGGGGAATATACATACTCTCGTTAATTACGGTGGCTAATTTATTCTTTTTTATATGTTGGAAAACAGCGGGCTGCTTCGAGTTGAAGAGAAGGAAGTGCGCCTCCGGAGCGACGATGTTAGCGCATTGAGAAACGAGGAAAGAGTGCTTGGAACTGCCGGTTTGCGACTTCTTTGTAGGATCGGGCATGGGATAACCTGAGCCAAGGCCCCAACGGCTGGGCATCTGTGCGTCCATTTCAGCTTTGTGGTAAGGACCTTCCTCGCAAATGGCGATCGTGATGCTCTTTCCGGTGATTTCCTTCTTGTGAGCAGCAGCTATACCCGCAAGATCCGTGTAATACCGAGTAGTGAGGGCGTCTGCTTCGATTCCATCAGGAACAGGAGGATCGTATGTTTTTTCTGTACTGCCAGCACTGCCCGTAGAGTCATCACCACCCTCTCCTCCGCATCCCACGAGGAGGAGGAACAGTTCCGCTATGACACATCGTCTCGTAAACAGCCACATAGGGAAAAGCATAAGCCCGATGTGCTGCTATAATCTTAACGCGCCCTCCTTCCCGCAGGAACGGGAGACGCGACGGAAAGGATAACGGGAGTTTATGCCTTGGTGACAGCCTCAAATTCTTTGCTGAGGCCAGAAGCGGCCCAGAACCAAAACAGCATAATCACGAAGAAGATGACAGTCATAATGGGCGCCAGAGAAATCAAGGTGGAGCCTGGAATACTCGCGAGCAACGCCCACTGAATGACGGCACCCCCAGACTTCCCCATGCGCCCTCCGATAACGTCTACCGCCGCTTTTCCCTTAACCTTTAACTCATTATCAAGAGGGATGTAGGTCATCTGAACCGTCGAATCGAACAGGGAGTATTTGGTAGCTTTGCTCAGAATGTTCTGAATCTGCCCCAAAAGCACCGCCATCATGACGGCCGTCGTTCCTATCGCGGCTACCATCGGCTCCAGCGACTCGTTTAGAATCATAAATGCAAAGAAGAAGATCCCCGTTCCCAAAATCATCCAAGGCGTAATGACCGCCGCCGTCTTCCACTTAAATTTGCGCAATATGTTCGCGCCTACAAACATGCAGAGGATAGAGGCAACCCCCATCCATACCTGGAACCCTCCCATAAAGGATGCGTAACTGCTGGAAGTGGGGAACACGAGCTTGACCTGGCTCTTCCAAGCGCCTTCTACGAGGTTGATGCTAATCCCGTAGCACAACGGCAAGAGCGCGATAAAACCTAGGTATTTCGACGAGAAGACATATTTGAAGCTCTCTGTTACGGAAAGTTTTACCTTTTTCTTGGGAGCGCCTACGTCGCCTGCGTCGTAAAGACGGGGGTCCGTCAGTACGTTACGACTGATCCAACTGTAGCAAAACATGATCAGCAGCCCAGAGACCAAACAGGATCCGACCAACCAGTTAATGGTTGTTCCCCAAGCATCCGTTCCCTCTGCAGCGGTTTCTCCCATCGCTGTACACATTTTTGTCAGGTATCCAGAGGCGATCAGTCCGAAGTTTCCAACAATCCCGAACATACCGTAAAATCGTTTAGCTTCTTTTACTTTCGTAATGTCGTTTGCAAATTGCCAAAACAGCAGGGTAATGATAACGCTTCCCCACAGTTCTGCCATGATATAGAAGGAAGAAAACGTCCAGTTTTCCAGCGCAAGAAGCGTCCACTTCAGGCTAGGGTAGTTGGCAATAACATCCGTCATGTCCGGCCGAAGGGCGATGCGATTCGGATACAGAAAGACGGCAAAACAGGCAAAATAACACAGGAATAAAGATAAGACCGTGTAGAACAGTCCTTTTTTGGAAAGAGCGTTGGAAAGCTTCGCGTATAAGACAACAAAGAGCATGGCACTTGGCAACACTCCCCATAGCTTGAGGGCGCTGATCACTTCTGCTCCACAGGAGGTGACCACGAGGGAATCCTTGATCGTGCGCATGGTGCTGTAGTTAAACAGTATAAAAAACATCATCAGGCCCATCGGAAGAAACTTCTTTAACTCGAAATTGTGAATGGGCAGCAGAACCGCGCGTAACCCTTTAAACTCTGGCAACTTTTCTTCAGACATGAACCCCTCTCCAACAACCACAACACATTTCCCAAACATGAAGGGTGGGAAAAGTTTCTTCGGAGCGGAACATATAACAATTTCTCAAAAACGCCAAATTTGCCGCATTCGCTCTGCTACTCCTCAGGGGGAGCTGCGCGAAAACGAAGGTGCAGGGGGAGAAAACTCCTCCTGCGCATGCGGGAAGAGGCAGGAGAGGGGAATCTCCATCAACAAGGGCGCCGCTGTCCAAAGAAGGGCGCATTGGACGGGTTTTGCGCTGGAAAGAAAGAGATTCGCA
This sequence comes from Holosporales bacterium, assembly GCA_031266655.1. GTDB lineage: Bacteria > Pseudomonadota > Alphaproteobacteria > UBA3830 > JAIRMZ01 > JAIRMZ01. The sequence goes on from JAISAP010000063.1 coordinate 3,153, forward strand.
TAGAATCGCAGCTGCGTCTTGTAGGATTCCGGGATCCGTTCCGGAACTTCTGGGATATGCCGATCTGTCTTAAAATCTACGACCCAAAGAGCGTCCTCTGTTATGTGAAGCCGATCGATACGTCCAACTCCTCTCTCAGGAAGGAAAAAGGAGGCCTCCGAGGGCGCAGGTTCTGTAAAGAGAAAGCTGTAGGACGTCAGAACGTTTATGGCTTCTTCCAGAATCTCCTCCGCTTGCTCGAGAGCGTACTTCTTCAGGAGCATGTGCCCCTTTTCTCCCCACAAAGCGGCGGGCGTGCAGGGAAGCTCCTCCAAAAGCTGGTGGATCGCCAGACCTCTTGCGTAATCCGTTCCTTCTTCTTGGATAGAAGCCTGTTCGGGGCCTGCTTGGACGACGGGAGAGAGCAACCAAGAGGGAAGATGCGGAGCCATTACCGGCAGCACGATTTCCGCCGTTTTTTGAGGTCCAAGAGAGTTCTGAGGAAAGACCAACCGAGGGGCGGGCCACAGCGTATCCACCCTTTCTTCCAGAAAAGGAGAGAGTTGCGTTTTGATCAGCTGATACCAGCTTTTTTCTGAAACAGGGCGTTGTTTTTTGACACCCGTAACGTAGAGCGCATCCTGCGCGCGCGTCATCGCGACGTACAAAAGGCGCTGCGACTCCTCCTCGTTGGCTCTGTGGGCCTCCCTGTATAAGTCCTCCGCAGGCCCCATGCGCAAGGCGGGGTTCGAGATCCAGAAAAGGAGGCCTTCGACGCTCCAGGCAAACGTTGGCACACGCTCATAGACGGTGCTGGCATCTGCGAGGATCACAAAAGGAGCCTGCAGCCCCTTGGCTCCATGGACCGTCATCAAGCGGACGCCAGATCGGGCGTTCGTCTCCCTCTTCACAACAACAGGATGGGCCCGAAGATGCGCAACAAAGCGCTCCAACGATAAGGAGTGCTCTTTTTCGAAGGTCCAGGCTGCTTCCAGAAACGCTTGAAGCAGCTCTTGGCCCTCAGGACGCGTCGCACGCAAGAGACGCGCGTTGATCGACGGATCGTACAGGAGAGAGGCGAAGAAAACGTAAGGAGAGAGCAGGCGCGCACACGCGATCCATTCCTCGAAAAGCGCTTGCAGTGAGGGGTGTTCCCTGCGGATATGTTCCCATAAGGAACAAGAAGAACCCTTCCAGGATCTGCAGGCGTCAAAAAGCTCTCCCTCTGTCCAGCCAACAAAGGGTCCCTTGAGGACAGTTGCCAACGTGAGAGAGTCCTCGGGATAGAGGAAAAATTGCGCGGCAGCTAGGCAATCCTCGAAAAGAATATGGTCGTGAAGCACCAAGTGATCTGTACCCGCAGTGGGAATGCCCTGGGCTTGCAACGCTCGCACCAGCGCCGCCATAAGAGAGCCGCGTCGTTGCATCAGGACCAAAAAGTCCTCCGGTCGCGCCGTACGCCCGCAAGAAGGAACGGGCGTGTTATCCCGCAGGAGGCGCTGGATGGAGGAAGCAATAACCTGAGCCAGTTTCTCCTCGGGAGTAGGGGAGGGGGGAACGCTCTCCGGGATCGTCCATGGCTCCGGCAGGGATGGCTTTTCCGCCCCCTCCATCACGGGCCAAAGCTCAAATACGCCAGGGACCTCCTTCCGATGCGCGATATGACAAGTCTTCTTTCGGGGACAGACACCGGGCGTCTGATCTGGATCGCGAAACGTCTGGTCAACGCTCGTCAGCACGATAGGGGTGGAGCGAAAAGAGGTCTCAAGAGCATACTGCTTCCATCGGTCCGAGGAGGCGAGGTAGTAATCCCTGACTGCGTCAAAACAAGCAGAACTGGCGCCCTGAAAGCTGTAGATGGACTGCTTGCGATCTCCCACCACGCAGAAACTCCGTGCAGGTCGCGTCGGATCCTCGTGGCAAAGGAACTCCGCACTGAGGGCGAGGAGAACCTCCCATTGCTCTTTGCTGGTATCCTGCGCTTCATCCAGCAGAATGTGGTCGATCCCCTCATCGAGGGCGCACAGGACCGCCTCTGCCCCCTGCGTGGAGATCAGCTGGTGCGTCTTGGAGATGAGATCATCGAAGTCCAACCCGCGCTCACGCTCCTTAAGGCGGGTGTAGGCAGAGAAAAGCGCTTCCAGAAAATAGGCGCAAGAACACTGCTTAAACGCTCCATCCCGGCGTTGTCGCTCTCGAAACAGGTCCTGAACGGCGTTGGCGGTTTCTTCCAAGAGAGGACCACAGGAAGGGTGACGTTTCCTCAATTCTTGACTACCAAGACGAGCGCGTATGGTGCCATCTTGGGTAAGAAATGGGACAAGAAGGAGAGAAAATGTCTCGGGAGACTCTGGCGCCTCGAGCCATTTCCGCAAGCCTTGCGCCTGCTTCTGCTCTGTTTTTGTCCCCTCCGCCAAGAGAGGACAGAGGGCGGAGATCTTCTCAGGAAGCGTTGACGGGATGGAGACTTCCCTTCCAAAGGTCTCAGGATCCAGGTTGAAGGCGGCGGCATACCGTACTTTGAGGTCTTGAAAGGAACTTTGCCCCAGCACCTCCAGAGCAGAGCGTGCGCGCAGGATCTCCTGGAACGCTTCTAGCAGGCTCTTGCGGTCCATGAGGAGGGCCATCTCTCTGAACGCACTCTGCAGATCGGGCTGGTGCTTTGCTTCTTCCAGAACCCCACGAAGCGCACGCTCAAGCAGCTGGGACTGCTCCTCTCCCTCGATGATGCGAGGGGGAACCGGATCGAAACGGTCCAACACGGATTGGCAAAAGCTGTGGAGTGTGTGAAACCGCACGGGAGTTCGCAAGGTTTTTTCAAAAAGTGTACGGGCATGTGCGGCGGATGCTATCCGGAACCCCTCCGCTTTCAGCGTCTCGGAGAGGGCGGGATCGCGTCGCCAGGCGAGCAACCTGTCTTCCAGGCGCTCCCGCATTTCCAGCGCCGCCACCTTCGTGAAGGTGAGGCAGAGAATTTTCGAGGGGACCACGCCCTCTAAGAGCAAAGCGAGCAGTCGATCGACGAGCATCTTGGTCTTTCCCGTTCCCGCGGAGGCTTCGATCCAGAGAGAGTGCCTGGGGTCCTGAGGCATCAAGCTCCCTATTCCTTCACGCGCGCGAGATGCGCGTACGCGTCGTAGGGAGGGGAGGCGGCCTGTGCCGGGTACGCCGGATACCCCCGCGCGGGGTTTTGATAGGCAAGAATGAGCCGTTGCACTCCTGCATAGGCAGCTTCCGCCAGCGCTTGCGGTTCTTCAAAGCAAACCTCTTTGAAAGACGAGAGGTCCCCTTTGAGGCTCCAAAACTCCAAGGCCTCTATAGGAGCGGACTTGAGAGGAGAGAAGGACCCGAACCGGGCCATAGCGGCCTCCAAAGGCAGTTGAGGCGCCAGCCCTTGCTCTCTTTCCTCTGCAGAGGGGAGCGCCCCCGTCTTGTAGTCCACAATCCGAAGGGTGCCTGTTGAAAGCAGGTCGATACGATCGGCTATCCCTGTAAGGGTAAAAGAAAGATCCGGAAATTCCAGAACGCCTCGGATTTCCGTAAAAATGCGCGTCCCTTCTCTTTGGATCTCCAGAAAACGGCGCGCACAAGAGGTGAAAATATTCTCCAGCCGCGGAAGCCAGTACAGGAGCGCCTCTGGCACCGGAAACCTGCTGTGAAGGAGATGCTCCACAAAGCCGTCGATCTCCTCCTCCTTTGGTATATGTTGCGCCAAATACTCCAGAACGGTGTGGATATACTGGCCTCGCAGAAGAGGAATGGCCTCTTCTTCGAGAAGATCCACCGGTTTCAAGCCGAGGATGGTGCGCGCGTAGACCGCGTAAGGATTCCGCATGAGCCATGCAATCTGCGTAACAGGCAGGGTTTTTGGGCGAACCTCCACAGGGGGGCAAGGACAGGGACGCGGACGGCAGGGCAACTCTCCTCGTCCGTAAAGAGAGGGAATGAGCTCCTTATACGGCGCCGCCTGGGACCTCCAGGGGTCCAGAGTCCCGAAGTGCGCTTCCAGCTGCTTGAGCCAGAGAATCGGGCGCGTCTGCACGCCTCCTTTCAGGCAGGTTCGCGTCAGAAACAGCTCCGGAGCCCCAAAAGCGGCGATAAAATCATGCGCTAGGAGTCCCTTCTTCTGCTCTCCGAAGCAAAGTCCCAAGCTTTGGCGTTCGCGGGTTGACAGCCATCGGTCGGAGTTGGCCATCCAGGTTTCTTCGTTGAGACCTCCCAGAATGAGGCGATCCACACGCAAAAGGCGCGCTTCCAACGGGCCCCAAATGAAGAGGCGCCCAGAAGGGGAGGGGGTCTTTCTGCGCTGGGAGATCCTCAACAGTTGCGCGAAAAATTTTCGGTAGGCATGACGAGAAAGAACGCAATCGGGCACAGCTCCAAGTAGGGAAAACAACTCCTCTTCCCAAGGAAATTTTGGATCGACCACTGCGGCAAACAGACGCGCATGGAATTGGGCATAAACGGAGAAAAGGGCCTCCTCCGGCGGAAAAGAGAGAAGGACGGCTCGTAGAGACTCCGGAATTTCGGGGGCATCGATCAGAGAAGAGAGCGTATTCTTTCGGATCTTCCCTTCGAGACTCCTGCTGGCCCCGACAGGAACGATACTGAGAGGATGCTTCAAAAGCGCTAGGAGCGATAGGGGAGAGCCCGCCTCTTCCAAGGCCTCTGCGCACAACAGCGCAAGCTTTCCCTCCTGGGTTTGCGCTAGGGAAGGTTCTTGCGAAACATCCGCCGTCAGGTTCCATCGCTTCAGGCCGAGCGCGACGCGTTGTGCAAGCTCCGTGTCTGCCGTGACAAGCGCTGCGGTCTTGCCGGGTGTCTCCCATGCCTCTCGTAGGAGGAGCGCGATGCCATCGGCTTCCTCTTGAGGATGCTCAACCTCCAAGAGCGCTCCTGTGGGTAGAGAGAGTGTTTCTTCCTCCCCAATAAAGGCAGAGGCTATAGTCAGAACTCTCTCTTCTTCCTGGGCCTCTCCCCCCAGGGGGATCACCTCTTCTGGAGAGCGGGCAACCGCCTTGAGGATAGCGTACAGCGCGTACTGAGGGTGTTCCACCTCCAGGCTTTCTCGCTGATCGGCTTCAAGACGCAGGAGCCCAGGGAGCACGATCCCGTTGTGGGGATGCTCCTGAACCAGGCGGAATAACTCCAACATTTTCGGAAAAATCGAGGTCACTCCCGCGATGATGATGGGATCCTGCGGCGTTTTCTGGATGTGCTCCTGAAACCGCTGCACATTCTCCTTGACCTGAGCGCCTCCAAGGAGAGCGCGGCAAGAAGCATCCTGCAGGACGGCGCTGCGGACAGCACAGAAAAACGCCTCCCTGTCAGAGAGCAGACTGGTCGGTGCTTCGGAAATTTCATACAGCAGCGCTTCGTCCAAAAGAGCTATCAGAGAAGGCAGGTCAGAAAGAAGCTCCTGAGGAGAAAGGGCCAAAGGATGTTTTTGGAAAAACCTCTGGAGATAGGAAAAAAAATGCAACAAGCGCGGAAGCGGCTCCATCGTTTCTTTTTCAGCAGAAGATTCGGTGAGCGCGTGACATTGAGGAAACAGAAAAGGGGTTTGCGCCTGCCGTTTTAGGGCGCTCTGGAATTCCCGACAAGCCCTTCGCGTTGGGAGGATCACCCGCACACGATACAAAGCGAGCAGATCCTTGTGATGGTGGTAGTGCTCTAGAACATGTGCGGCGAGGACATCGAGGAAGGGAGCACTGTGCGGAATGGTGAAAATCGCCATAACACGCTAGTAGCCTGGAAGCGCGAGAGACTCGATGCGGGTTCGCCAAGAAGAAACTCCAGAGACAAAAAGCAGGCGCCCCGAGGGGCGTACCTCGAACCGAATGGTGAGGAGACCCTTAGGGAAAAAGTCCTGCGGGGCGCGATCTGCCCACTCCACGAGGACAATTTTGTGGCCCAAAGCTTCCTCTACGCCAATATCGTAGACCTCTTTCTCTCCCTGTAGCCTGTAAAAATCGCAATGCAAAAGGCGCCCCTGCGTCACCTCGTACTCTTGGACCACCGAAAACGTGGGGCTTCTGACATCGTCCTCCGACACAGCAATAGAGCGAATTAAGGCACGCGCAAAGGTTGTCTTGCCCGTTCCCAAATCTCCCTGCAAGAGGACAGTGTCCTTTGAGAACAGGCGACGCCCTATCTGAGAGGCGAGCGCCTCCGTTGCGCGCACCGTTGGGCAAAAGAAAATGCCTAACTTTTCCTTATTCTGCACCATGCCCTCCAGAGGCGGAGTATACCTTGGCTTTCCTCCTAAGAAAAAGGGGAGGGGACCTTCTCCGCTCGTCGTCTGGAGTCCCGGGAGGCTTTCCGCTACATTGCCTCTTGTAAGGAACGGAGAGGCAAGAGATGGAAGTGCGAGTAGACAGACAGAAGGCCTTGGAAGCAGCCGTGCTGCAGATAGAGCGCGCCTTCGGCAAAGGATCCGTGATGCGCCTAGGGCAGCGGGAGAGCCTGATAGAAATCGAAAGTATTTCTACGGGATCTCTGGGATTGGATATTGCCCTTGGTATCGGAGGATTTCCGCGAGGGCGGATTGTGGAGATTTTCGGGCCAGAGAGCTCCGGGAAAACGACGTTGGCGCTGCATGTTGTTGCGGAAGCCCAAAAAAGCGGAGGAACCTGCGCGTTCATCGATGCCGAACATGCGCTTGACCCAGTGTATGCGCGTCGTCTTGGGGCCAATGTCGATGACCTGATCATCTCTCAGCCTGATGCGGGAGAGCAGGCGCTGGAGATTGCTGATACGCTCGTGCGATCAGGTGCGGTCGATGTGCTGGTGGTCGATAGCGTTGCGGCGCTTGTTCCCAAGGCAGAACTCGAAGGCGACATGGGGGATTCCCACATGGGGCTCCAGGCGCGTCTCATGAGTCAAGCGTTGCGCAAACTCACGGGAACGATTGCGCGCTCTCGCTGTATCCTCATTTTCATCAACCAGATCCGTATGAAAATTGGCATTGTATTCGGTAATCCGGAGACCACAACCGGGGGGAATGCGCTCAAGTTCTACGCCTCCGTGCGGTTAGACATTCGGCGAACGGGATCGATCAAGGAGAAGGAAGAGGCGATTGGTAACCAGACGCGTGTGAAGATTGTGAAAAACAAGCTTGCGCCTCCCTTCCGAGTCGTTGATTTCGACATTCTCTACGGCGAAGGCATCTCTAAAACGGGAGAATTGCTCGATTTGGGAGCGAAGGCTGAAATTGTCGAGAAATCAGGGTCTTGGTACTCCTATAAGGGGCAGCGCCTGGGCCAAGGACGTGAGGCGGCCCGGCAGTTCCTGAAGGACACTCCGGAAATGGCAGCAGAAATCGAGAAGGTGCTTCGGGAGAATGCGGGACTCGTGGTTGAGGCGTTCACAGCTCCCCCTGTGGAGGAGGAGGTTCTCGAAGAGTGCGCATGAAAACCGCAGAAATCCGTCGGCTTTTTTTGGATTTCTTTCGCTCTCAGGAGCATGCGGTGGTCCCCTCCAGCAATTTGGTGCCCGACAACGATCCGTCTTTGCTGTTCACCAACGCCGGCATGGTGCAGTTCAAAGATGTGTTTACGGGAACGAAGCCGCGTCCTTGCCCGCAAGCGACCACAGCGCAGAAATGTCTGCGAGCTGGGGGCAAGCACAATGACCTGGACCAGGTCGGATACACCGCTCGGCACCATACGTTCTTCGAAATGCTCGGGAACTTCTCGTTTGGCGAATATTTCAAGGAACGCGCCATTGAGATGGCCTGGACCTTTCTCACGCGCGAGCTGCGCCTCCCGAAAGAGCGCCTTTGTGTGACGGTCTTCCACGAAGATACAGAGGCGTCCGAGCTTTGGCAGAAGATCGCCGGTGTGACTCCGATCCCCATTGCGACCGCCGACAACTTCTGGTCGATGGGAGACACCGGTCCCTGTGGGCCTTGTTCTGAGATCTTTTACGATCACGGAGAGCAGATTCCTGGAGGTCCCCCTGGGAGCCCGGAGGAGAATGGAGATCGGTTCGTCGAAATCTGGAATCTGGTGTTCATGCAGTTCAACCAACAAGCGCAAGGCGAGCGCGTGCCCTTGCCGAAACCGTCGATCGATACAGGAATGGGACTAGAGCGCATCGCGGCGGTGATGCAAGGGGTAACGGACAACTACGATACGGACATTTTCTGCTCCTTGCGCCAGGAGCTTTCCGCGCTCACCTCCGTTCCCGAGACTCCTGAGAACCGACCCTCCTTCAAGGCGATTGTCGACCACCTGCGCGCGGCCGTTTTCTTGTGTGCTGAAGGGGTCATGCCTGGTCCCGATGGTCGCAGCTATGTTTTGCGACGCATTATTCGCCGCGCGGTGCGGCATGGACATGCCTTGGGGATTCGCGACCCCTTCCTGCATCGGCTGATGCCAGTATTGGTGCGCACCATGGGGGAGGACTACCCAGAGTTGCGCCGTGCGGAACCTGTCTCCCAGGAACTGGAACAGGAAGAGGTTCGGTTCCGCGTAACGCTGGAACGCGGCCTACATCTTTTGGAAGATGCCACAAAGGACCTCTCTCCTGGGGGTATTCTTCCCGGAGAAGTCGCCTTCAAGTTGTACGATACGTACGGGTTTCCCCTCGATCTAACCGAAGGGATCTTGCGCGCCAAGGGCCAGACGCTTGATAAACGGGCGTTTGAAGCGGCTCTGCAGGAGCAGAAAACGCGATCCCAATGGGCAGGATCCGGGGACGCTGGCGATCGCTCTACTCTGGAAGGACTGGCCACACGGTTTCCCGCAACACGCTTCTGTGGATACGAAAAAAGCGAGGTCCAAGCTTCTGTTGTGGGCATGCTAGGGGAGGGGAGGGAGCAAAGTCAGGCCCGAGAGGGAGAGGAGGTCTTGATATGCCTCGATACGACGCCCTTTTATGCCACTTCAGGGGGGCAGAAGTCGGACAAAGGGACCTTTCAGACGGCAGGTGCCTCCGTTGAGATTCAGGAGGTGCGCAAAACTCCAGAAGGGGTGTTTCTCCATACGGGGTTTGTCACATCGGGGACGCTCCATACGGGAGACGCGGGGACAGCACGCTTAGATCTAGAAGAACGCCACCAAATCGCAGCGCACCACTCTGCCACGCATCTGCTCCATGCGGCCTTACATAAGGCGCTAGGGGCTCAGGTCGTTCAAAAAGGGTCTTCTGTTGAAGCCGAACGCTTGCGCTTTGACTTTAACCACAGTGGCCCTCTGCCTTCCGATCTCCTCGACCTCCTAGAGGAGCAAGTGAATCGCTGGATTCGTGCGAACCTACCCGTCTGCATCTCGGAACAGGAAAAATCCGCCGCCATCTCATCAGGAGCCATGGCGCTGTTTGGCGAAAAATACCAAAACGTTGTGCGCGTGGTGCAGATCGGGGAGATCTCCCTGGAACTCTGCGGAGGAACCCATGTTCCTTCCACGGGATGCCTGGGGGTCTTGCGCATCCTGTCGGAAACGGGCATTGGCTCTGGAATCAGACGCATAGAAGCCGTGGCAGGAGAGGCGGCTTATCGGAAAATCTGCAGAGTGTCCCGCCTTATGACAGAAAGCGCGCGGTTACTGAACAGTTCTGAGGAGCATCTCCCCTCCGCCCTCTCGGAATTGCTTGCGGAGAGAGATCGATTGCGTCGCGAAGTTTCGCAACAGCAGGCGCAAGGGGCTCTCTCCTCCGAGATTATTGAGGAACGCTTGGGAGAGGTGATGCTCCTCTGCCAAAAAGTGGCTGTCACCGGCCCGCAGGAGGTGCGGAGTCACGTGGATGCCTTGAAAAAAGCCTCTTCCTCTAGAGTGATCGTGGTCTTCTCCGAAGATCAGGGAGAAGTGCGCCTCTACGTGGGCGTCTCGGAAAACCTCAAAGAGGCGTACTCAGCCGTCACTTGCCTCAAGGAGATCCTGTCTTTCCTGGAAGAGGCGGGTGGGGGAGGGCGCTCTGACTTCGCACAAGGCGGTGGCAGAGGGAACCTCACCATCCAGCAGGCCATAGAATCTGCCAAGCGGTTCCTCTCCCAGGAAAAACCGACGTAAGCAGGGATTACCGCTCGCTTGCGCAGTAATGGGCGTGAGGGGCGCAGTAGGAGCAGCATTTTGTGTGGCTTTGTCCCCCTTTCTGCACCGTGACCTTGTGCAAGCAGCGTGTGATCGTCCCTCCCTGACACTGAGCGGCGTGGGGACAGTTTGGCGAGCAACAAGGAGGGAAGAAGCATCCATGCGCGCAAACGCTGCCCGTTCCATGCGCACAGACGCTTCCCGTGATTGTTCCCGAGGAAGAGCGCGCTTCCCCTCTCGAGATCGGGCTCATTTTTACGTTTACGTTGGGCGCAAGCGGAGAAGTAAAAGGGTTGTGTCCTTCTCCAGCGGCGGTAAAGCTCCCTCCTAGCGTAGAGAGAGAGAGGGCATTGTCCCGGTATCCTCTGTCTGTAAAGGCGTAATTGCCTTCTCGCTGTCCGGTGTCGTGTCTCCACTCCCCTGGATCGCGGGCCCACTCGGACATGAGAATAGTGGGCGTATCGCGCGCGCATTCTGCACATCCGGCAAGGAGGAAGGGGGTTAAAACTAAATAAATATTCTTCATATGCAAAAACAATAGCGTACTTTATGCAAATAAATTATGAATTTTTGCGAGGGGAGAGGAATCTTGACATCTGTTGAGAACTTTCTAGAATTCTCGCTAGCTACTTTCACCAAAGGAACAGCAGGTGACGAAACGGGTGCAAGCAAAGTATAAGGTCGATCGGCGTTTGGGCGTCAACCTCTGGGGGCGCGCGAAGAGTCCGATTAACCGGCGTGAGTACGGTCCGGGACAGCATGGACAACACCGGAAGAAGCCGACGGAGTATGGTATCCAGCTGTCTGCGAAGCAGAAGTTGCGTTTTTACTACGGAAACATCGGAGAGCGTCAGTTCCGTTCCCTCTACGCCGAGGCGGTGCGGAAGAGGGGCGATACCAGCGAGAACCTCGTGGAGCTTTTGGAGCGTCGGCTAGATGCGGTTGTTTACCGTATGAAGTTTGCGGCTACAGTTTTTGCGGCCCGACAGCTGGTTGGGCACGGGCATGTCCTGGTCAACGGAAGAGTCGTTAACACAAGCTCTTACAGGGTGAGTATCGGGGATACAATTGAGGTCAAGTCCTCCATGAAGGAAAATGTGGCTTTACTCATGGCGTTGGAGTCTCATGAGCGGGATACCCCGGATTACATGGAGGTGACCCAAAAGGAAAAGAAAGGCGTCTTCCTTCGGGCTCCCAAGCTGTCGGATGTGCCTTATCCTGTCGTTATGGAACCTAATCTCGTTGTCGAATTCTACTCCCGGTAGAATGTCCTTTGTAAAACGTTTTCTCTTGCTTCCGTTCCTTCCCCTTTGGGAGTGGCTTGTTTCCTATTTTCAGGAGAGCCTCGTCCTTCCCTGGACGAAAGCGTGGAAAAAGAGCGTGGCGATCTACACCCAGCGTCCTGTCTCTGGGAAGAAGGCCGTTGGATGGGGGAAGTATACCGCCTCCCTTTTGAGAGCTCGCATCCATCAGTGCTGGGAGCCGTACTCGAAGAGTGATGTCTTTGTGGTCGGATTCATGACGGCTCTGGGCATGACGCTGGTATGTCTCGTGATGCAAGTGCGGTACTACGAACTGTACATTCGTCAACTGGACGTCAACGTTGCAGAGCTGGCAAGTCAGACGTTTCTCGCAAGGAAGGAGGCGGACACCTCTGTGGAGGCTTTAGAGAAAAATATGGGGCCGCTCATGCAAGAGAATTCCTCCTTAAAGGCGGAAAAAGAAGCGCTAGAAGCTGAAAAAGCAAAGCTCATGCAGGAGTTAGATCAAGCCAATGCCGAACGTCAATCTTTAGAATACAAGTATGAAGCATTAAACAAACAAGATGAATTTTATAGACAAGCATTCCCAATTCTTAGGGGGGGGGGGGGGGGGCGAACATTGTGCAAATGGCAATAGGAACAGGGTTAGGAGAATTTCAAAGGTATGATCAGATTTCTCGCTGAAAAGTGTTTATACCCGGCTCTAGACTAGCAAAATGATGTTAGGAAGGCTGCGACATGTTGAAGTTCAGTCGGTTAGGGACTTACGAGAAACATGGAGTTCTCGCATGTTTCTGTGAGGACATGTCGGCAAGTTCCGCGAGCAAATTGTTAAAAATAAATCGAAACACGATTAACTTGCATCATAAGTACTTTCGAGAGCCGATTGTCCAGTAGAGTTTTGAAGAGAATGCTCGGAATTTTGGTGTCTTCGAGCTGGATGAGAGTCCTTTCGGAACGAAGAGAGGTCGGGGTAAGAGAGACCGTGGAGCAGCAGGAAAGACTCCGGTCTTTGGTTTGCTGGACGTTCTACGGAGACCGAGAAGGGGATAAGGACGTGAGAGAAAATGCTCTCTTTTTTAACTTCAGCAGATCCGGTTACCCGCTTTCTTATCAAACATCTTCAGGGTGATTCTTGCTGATCTCCCGCTCCCTCGTTTTCCTCTCTTGTAGCAAACTTATGGGAAAGGCAAGAAGATACTGGCGAGTCTTGTTCCAAACTGCTCAAGAGAGGAGTCACACGCCTATCCTTCAGGGAAAGATTCTAGAGGGATCTACGGTTCACACAGATGGCTGGGGACCTATGATGGGCTCGTTGCGAATGGGTGGGATCCCTGTTTTTCCTTACAGCCACGCGTTCGTTCGAGGTGAGAACCACGTTAATGGCATGGAGGCTCTGGAGCTTCGCGAAGAGGCGCTTGGATAAGTTCAACGGCTTCAGGGGCAATGTCTTCCTCTTGCACCTGAAAGAGTGTGAGTTTCGGTATCATAACGGAAGCAAGGATCTCTTCAGTTTATGGCCTAATCTGGTCAAGTAACCACAGCAGGTGCGGGACGAACGCCTGCATTATTCTGGCAGTTCCTGGCGTCCGCCCGTATGATGACATATAGCGGTGGTTCCAGAGGTTGATCGTGGAAGATCTGGAGCGGATCGGCCCAGAAGACTAGGGCGACAAGGAGATTGCAAATGCGCCTTGTCGAGTTCTGCTCCAACAAGAAGAAGCCTTCCTTTCCTCATAGGAGCCCCACCTCCAAAGACTCTACACACGGTCATTACTCCACTCTCAAAACCTCTAGCAAA
>JAISAP010000058.1 GCA_031266655.1 Holosporales bacterium
GGATGCAACTACACCGGCCTTACGCGAAAACTTTGAGGAAAGTACACCTGTATGATGTATGGAGTTAACAGACGCGCTTGCATAAACTTGACGAACGCAAGCTACAGAGAAACACGCCCGCACCAAGTCCACAATAACCGCGGCACAATGCCGCGGGGCTCTTGTGCAGTCTATTGACTTGAGTCGTCGCAAGAGCGTGGATCCCCCTACACCAGTGTTACGATAAACTTCCAAAGGATGTCCCCGTGTTCAGTCCATAGCAACCGCTGCTGAACGCCGCGAGGCCCTTGTGATAGACTCTCGCCCGACACCTTTTTTTGGGTACTTGACCAGATTAGGCCATAAACTGAGGAGATTCTCACCTCTGTTGTTATACCGGAATTCACACTCTATTCTGGCGCGAAAGGAAGACATCGCCTCTTAAGCTGTTAAACTTAGCACAACGTCTCTTTGCAAAGTTCCAAAATAACTCTCTTCGAAACTCTGTCGGACGATCAGCTCTCGAAAATGCTTGTAGTGTAAGTTCATAGTGTTCCACTTTACTGTGAGCCATGACCTCGCGGAACTTGCCGACATGTCCTCGCAGAAACATGTAAGAATTCTGCGTTTCTCGTAAGTCCCTAACCGACTGAATCTCAACAGGGTTTACCCTACCTAACATCATCTTACTAGGAGAGAACCATATTTAAACCTAGGTGGATAGGATGAGAAGCGCGGATGCGCGTATCCTGGCCCTTGTTGGGATTTCGGCAAAGAGGAAGAGGTATGCTGTTCAAGCTTGTCCATAGGGACACGTACGCTCGCAGAGAGCATTACGAACATTACAGGGAGCAGCACTGCACGGTTAGCATCACGGTGCCGATTGATGTCACCGATCTCTGCCCCGTCCTCAAGCAGCGCCAGTTGAAAACGCATCCGACGCTCCTCTGGCTGGTATCGTCCGTTGTGAATGCCCTACAGGAATTTCGCATGGAGCGGGATGCGCAGGGCCGGCTGGGCTTTTACGAGGTTCTGCATCCGGTCTATACGATCATGCAGGAACAAACGAAAACTTTTTCATGTTTATGGACACAATTTTCCTCCTCCTTTAAGGAATTCCACCGCGCCTATTGTGCCGATGTGAAACATTACGCGGACGGATCGTTGGCTCCGCAAAAGGATTATCCGCCGAATGTTTTCCCTATTTCATGCATACCGTGGGTTGATTTTACAGCGCTCCATCTGAGCTTCAAAGAGCAAAACCTGCTCCCCATCTTTACCATAGGGAAAATCGCAGAACACTCTGGTAGCATGGTCATGCCTCTCGCGATCCAAGTCCACCATGCTGTGTGCGACGGCTATCACATTGGGCAATTCGTTGATCGAACACCGCGAGCAATGGATCGCCCTGTAACAACGAAGTCGCCCATACCGCACGCTCTTCCTGGAGGTCTCGATGCCTTCTGCGCGTCCTCTTTTCAGGAGCAGAAGAGTTTGCTAGAGTGGCGCTGTTTAAGAGAGAGGGTCGTTTCCGGGTTTATTTAGCTTGGTGGCCATGGCGGGGGAAAAAGCGCTCCATTCCATTCCGAACTGGACAGCGAAAGCCCCCAGCGGCGATGATACTTCGTCTTAAGGCGCGGGAAAGTAGCACGTTGCCAAGCTTAACAAGCCCGGGTTCAGGCTGACTTTTTTCCTTGAGCCTTGTTCTGGGTGCGCCTTGAGTTTTGTCTGTGTTTGATTCTCGGCAGGCTTGTCCTCTGGAAAAGCAGATGTCTTCGCTTGCCAAGGGCTTGGGGTTCACCTCTACTTTCGGCACATAGGCTTTTCGTTTGGTGGGCCGGAAGAATTCCAGGTCTGTGTTCTCCCAAGCCTGATTGTCTAGTCTTTCTCGAAGGTCTCTGGCCCTTAATACACCAGAACCTCGTATCCTTGTTGGAGCGCAACTCGTCCCAAAGGCGAACCGGCACTCCCTGCTTATCTCTGCAAAGCCCATAAATTTACAACCTCCCTCCGTAGTTTGAGAAGGCAGAGCGGATCCCAAGGTCTTTACTTGTAAAACCGACCATAATACTTTTGTGAAAATGGGAAATTGTTCGACGGATCCCATCAGCCCACAATCTGTGGATTTTCCGTATGTCTCACCTTAGCTGGCCTAATTTTGCTAACTTAGAACTGGCACTCCCTAATAGGTTGACAGATAGGAACATATGAGATGCAATACGTGCACTTGGACTCAGGGGGACAGAGATATGAGCAGATTTGGCAAATTGTTGCTCCTAGCGGCTACCTTTATGACACTCAGTGTAAGGGGTATGGCAGGAGATCTAGAAGCTCTGCAACAGCAATTGGATGATCCCAACCCCAAAGTACAGCTTGCGGCAGCTCAGGCGCTAGAGCAGCAGGACCCAACGAGGATGGTACCACGTGTGCTCGATAGAATGCGGAATATTCGTGCGGATGCTTACTTTCAGCGATTAGATGATCGTCGCCACGGGGTACGTTTTGATGCTGCTCGAGCGTGGGAGCAATTGGACCAGAAAGATCCAACAAGGCCGTTTCCGGACGACAGACGCAATAAAGTGCAGGAAGTTCTGGATGGTAGCCTGTTACAACAGCAATTGGGTGATCTCAACCCCGAAGTACAGCTTGCAGCGGCCCAGGCGCTAGAGCAGCACTACATGGAGAGGCTGTCTTTGCCTGTGCGTTGGAGGGTGTTTGAAATTGTGGACGGCAGACAACTGTTACAACAGCAATTGGATGATCCCGACCCCGAAGTACAACTTGCAGCGGCCCAGGCGCTAGAGCAGCAGTACATGGAGAGGCTGCCTTTGCTTGTGCGTTGGAGGGTGTTTGAAATTGTGGACGGCAGACAACTGTTGCAACAGCAATTGGATGATCTCAACCCCGAAGTACAGCTTGCAGCGGCCCAGGCGCTAGAGCAGCAGGACCCAACAAGGATGGCGCCACGTGTGCGCGATAGAATGCAGAATATTTTGGAGCCTCAATAAAAACCAGTCAGCCAACTGGTGTTGAGAATGGGCGCCAGCTGCGTTCTTCCTCCGCTGCTTGTCGTTGTGCCCTATGTAAGGACACTGTTCTCGTACAGACACTACAATGTTACTATATAAGAAACGGCGAACCGATCGAAGACTAGGGCACCTCCAGCGGCTCCACGGCTTTTCTTACTCTCATCTTTCTTACCCCAAAATACCTTCTCAAAAGCGCTGAAATCTTGGAAATTCTCTTCAAAACTGTACTACAATGTCCGCACACAGAAAGCACTTGCAGGTGAAATTGACGGTGTTTCTACGGATCCCAAGGTCTTTACTTGCAGAACCGACCATAATACTTTTGTAAAAATGGGAAATTGTTGAAGGCCCTTCGTGAGCTTTTGGCCTGCTGGGGGTTTGCGTGTTTCACCTTCGCAACGCGGTTTTCCAGGAAAGATCTGAGCGTATGGCAAATGATGGGAGTCATAAAGAAGTGAAGACACAAAAGATTTTGGGCACAGTTTTTGCATTCCTTATGGAAACCCTGAGTGGATTTTCTGGGGTGGAGGCGATGACGCAGGACGATAGGAAACTTCTTGAGGATCATCCACGCACTCTGCTGATACCCTACGAGGATAATGCATCGAAGTGGTTGCTGAAAGATCTTGCCTGGTGTTTCTCTGATTCTCGAAAGTCGGCTGCCGTTAAGGGGGTGAAAGTGCTGTTTTCTGAACGCGGGTTTGGCTTTGACTGGCAGACGGGAATAGAGGTGCGGATCGACTTCTTCTCTTGCATACCAGCGTTCGTTCTTATTCCCCCCTATGTAAAGAGACTCCCAGAACGGTGTTTTGAACGTCGTCAGATGCCTCTTTCCTTCGCCTTTGAGGCTGGCTCTCAGCTCGAGAAACTGGGGGAGTCCACTTTTCTCTTTTGCCACTCCCTGAGGTCCATTGCTATTCCTGCTGGAGTCAAGGAGATTGCTACCAGGTGTTTTGCATATTGCCGATCCCTTGATTCCGTTACTTTTGAGGCTGGATCTCGGCTCGAGAAACTGGGGGATTATGCCTTTTCTGGCGCAAATATTAGCTGCATCGTCCTTCCCGCACCCCTGGAAAGAATCGGTACGAAGTGCTTTGCAGGCTGTCGGTCCCTTTCGGTGGTAGTTTTCGCGGAAGATTGTCACCCCCAAATTGGAGAGAGGGTTTTCTATAGGAATTCTCGGATACGGGTTGTTTTTTCGGATGGTGCGCAGATCGAAGGCTGGGAAGCGAGTGCTTACTGCGCACGCTACCGAGAGTCTCCAACGCTTCCTCGAGGCAACTCTTTCTCTTTGGCGATCCCTGCAGGAAAAGCGAACCCCCTCCGGCGGACCGCATCACATCCTGATTTTAAGCTAACACCCCTTTTGTCTGCTTACGCGTTGAGTGGATAGGCTCGAGGACTTCCCTCTCTCCTGTTGAGACCTCCTATGCCTCCCAGTGTTCAGGGAGATCTTGCCTCTCCTAAACCGACCTTCGCTCACATAATTTTGTGAGTCTGGGCCCTTACGTTTTCCTCACGAAAAATCGATGGGAGCTGTCCTGACGCCTGCCGCGCGTCACTCCGCTTCCCGCTTTCCCTTCTCCGACTTTTGCCGCGCCTCTAGGGCCCTTTTGAGTACAGTAAATTGCGGCCAAGAATCCTTACGCTCGACTCTTGGCGTTTCTCCCCGCTCAACGGCCTTCCAGTAGCTCCAGGGTAGGCCGTCGCTCCCGAGTTCATAGTCCATACCATCCCACGAGTCTTCTCTGAACGCGTAAAAGGCCCAATGCCAGTGATGGCCCTCAAAAATCTGGAGGAGATCGTGCAGGTATTGCGGCAAATTGCTTTGTTTCCGATAGCCTCCAAACTCGCCAACCAGAATTCTCTTCGAGGGAATGTGATAGGCTCTTTGGAAGTCGACTACTGCCCGCATGTACGCTTCAAGCGCCGCCCGATCCCAGTATTTCCCGTTGATGGTTCCTGGATACAGATACTTTCCGCAGTTTTTGCGGTTCGTATAGGCGTAGGGTTCGTACATGTGGAACGAGTAGAGGATGTATTGGGCATCGAGGGAATGCATGTATCTAAAAGCCCCCGGATCCGCATAGGCGGAAGCCTCAAGAAGGATCGGTGTGTTCGGATCGACGCTCCTGATCGCCTCGACAACCTCCTCGTGGAACGCGCGCAAAGGGTGCTGCGCCCGTTTTTGCAGTTCCGGATGTTGCTCTGGGTGGTCTGAAATCCTCCCTGACAAGAGATCTTCTGGGCGCGGCTCGTTTAAAACATCATAAGCGACAACGATGGGACAAGTGCGCAATGCGCGCGCCAAATCTTTCCAAAATTTTACAGCCTGTTTCCTGTACTGTGGATCCTGCCAGATCCTCGAGTCGTATGTGCCGCCGTTGTGTTGGCTCCATCGGCACCCCGGAAGACCAAGCATCGTGATGACAACCGGCATGCCTTCTTCTGCAAACATGGCGAGCACTTTTTTGAGATACGTCAGATCGTTTGAGTCCAGTTGGTCGTAGTGGTCTGCATCTCCCATAAGAAAATCCTTTCTCTTGCTTGGCCATTTATCTAGCGACAAACGTACAAATTTTATGTTGTACTTCTTGGCGGCTCTGATATCTTCTCGGTTCACCTGTCCATTGAAAATGTTGGTCCCTCTCTGGCTTTCTTCCCAAAAAGCGATCTTCTCGCTAGGTTGGACCTCATCTCTTGGGCCATCCCCACAACCCGTACTGAGCAGCAAGAAGCTGGCAAGAAACACGGCCGGGTTGCGCGGCATAAAATCTTCTGATAGGCCTGGAATCACACCCGGAAGATAGGAGAGAGGCCATGACGAAGCAACCTGCGGGTGGAACTCCTCAAGAAGCGACGATGGAGATCCTCGCGCAGTATATCAAGGACCTGTCTTTTGAAGCCCCAGGAGCGCGGCAACTGTTTACGGGTCAGCCCAATATTGAGGTTCATATGAACGTCCGCGCAGAGGCGGTGGACGCGGAAAAAGGGGAGCATGCGGTCTCCTTGGATATCAAAGCCTCCGCTACGGCTAACGATAAAGCCCCTATCTTCCTCCTTGAGCTGACCTACACAGGCGTTTTCTCGTTTCAAAATGTGCCGCAGGAAAATCTTCACCTCGCCCTCTATGTCAACGCCCCGCACCACCTCTTCCCTTTTGCACGCAGTATTCTCGCGCATCTCACCGCAGAAAATGGCCTTCCGCCTCTTCTCCTCGCTCCCGTCAATTTTCTCAAGTTGTACAGCGAGTCCCAAAACGCTTCGTTGAACTAAAGGTACCGCGCTCATTGCGACCCGCCAAAGAGTATGCTAGAGAAGGAGAAAGAGGCGCATCATGGCAAAGAACGTTATCGGCTATGTGAAGCTGCAGGTCCCGGCCGGAAAGGCGAATCCTTCTCCGCCGATTGGGCCCGCGTTGGGGCAGCGTGGGCTGAACATTATGGATTTTTGCAAGGCTTTCAATGCACAGACGCAGAATTTTGAGCCGGGAACGCCTTTGCCGGTGGTGATCTCTGTGTACGCCGATCGCACGTTTTCCTTTATCGTGAAAACCCCCCCTGTAAGCTTTTTCCTGAAAAAAGCAGCGGGCATCGAGAAAGGATCGAAGACGACGGGGCGTGGGTCTTATGTGGGGAAAGTCACGATGGCGCAGATTCGTGAAATCGCCGAGAAAAAGAGGCAAGACTTGAATGCTTGGGACATAGAGGCGGCAGCTCGGATGATTCGAGGGTCCGCACGCTCGATGGGATTGGAGGTTGCGGAGTGATGGGCAAGCGTCTGAGGGACCTCTTAAAAGGCTTTGACAAGGAGAAGCACTATTCCTTGGCGGAAGCTGTCGCTTTTTTGAAGAAAACTGCAACAACGCGTTTTGACGAGACGCTGGAAGTGGCCATCAACCTTGCCATTGATTCCAGGAAGGCAGACCAAAATATTCGCGGAATGGTGACGATGCCGCACGGGACGGGAAAGACGGTGCGTGTCATCGTGTTCTGCAAAGACCTGAAGGTGGAAGAGGCGCTCGCCGCGGGAGCGGACAGGGCGGGAGCCGAAGATTTGATCGCGCATGTCCAGAAGACGATCGACTTTGATCTCTGCATCGCGACACCAGATATGATGGCGAGTGTTGGGAAATTAGGAAAAGTGCTTGGGCCAAAAGGATTGATGCCGAACCCGAAACTTGGAACCGTCACGTCCGACGTAGCCACTGCGGTAAAAAATGCCAAGGGGGGACAGGTCGAGTTTCGCACGGAGAAGGCAGGGATTGTGCATGCGGGGTTGTGCAAGATGCACTTTTCTCCGGCGCAAATTGAAGAAAGCGTGAAGGCTTTTGTGGGAGCGGTGGTACGAGCGCGACCCACGGGAATCAAGGGAAGCTATATCAAAAAGGTTTCTCTATCGACGACGATGGGACCGGGGTTGAAATTGGAACTGGGAGAAGTTTATAGTTTTTAATCAGGGTCTATCGGAGACCGCCGGGGTGAAACCTTAAAAATCCGGCGTAGATGGATGGGTTGTCTTGTGACGATCGCCGTTTTCTCGGAAGATTCCTTGCGTAAGAGGGAAAGATGGATCGTCAAGAGAAGGGTCAGTTTGTAGAAAAGATCCGGCATCAAATTGCGCAGAGTGCCTCGTTGGTGGTAGTGCGCCAGGAGGGGCTGACGGTCTCGGATGTCACGGAGCTGCGAGCGCAGATGCGTGAGGAAGGCGCCGTTTATCTCGTCTCCAAGAATACGTTGTCGCGTTTGGCGGTGAAAGGGACTCCGTTTGAAGATGCAACCGAGTTTTTGGAGGGGCCGACCGCGTTGACGTTTGCCTCTTCTGTTGCGGCCGTTGCAAGAGCGTTATTCAAATATGCAAAATCGAAAGAGGGAAAGCTGACGATCCTCGGTGGAAGCGGCGATGGGCGCGTTTTTTCTTGTAAGGAGCTGGAGCTGCTGTCGCAACTCCCATCCTTAGAGGTGTTACGGTCCAAGATGATGGGTGTTCTTCAGGCGCCTCTCCAGCGGGTCGCGTCGGTCATGCAGGCTCCAGCGGGGCAGGTGGCTCGTGCGCTTGGGGCGCACGCGAGTAAAGGGTAGCAAAAAAGGAAGAGGAAATGAGCGAGAATTTAAACAAGATTGTAGAGACGCTGTCCAAGTTGACGGTGATAGAAGCGGCGGAGTTGAGTAAGCTTCTAGAAGAGGCTTGGGGTGTTTCTGCCGCAGCTCCTGTAGCGGTGGCGGCAGCGGCACCTGCAGGGGAGGCGGCTCCTGCGGCAGAGGAGAAATCGACATTTGACGTTGTCCTCTCAGAGGTCGGAGCTTCCAAAATTAATGTCATCAAGGTAGTGCGCGAAATTACGGGATTAGCACTGACCGAGGCCAAAACGCTGGTAGAATCCGCTCCAAAAGCGGTAAAGGAAGGCGTGGCGAAGGATGAAGCGCAGAAGATCAAGGAAAAGATAGAATCTGCCGGCGCCAAGGCGGAGCTGAAGTAGAGAGAAAGGTACAAGGTGCCTTCCCCACGTGACCTCCTGGTAGGGGGACAGTAGAGGGGTTCTCCCTTGCATCTCTGGCTTCGGGTTCACCGTTTTTTTTGATGCGCATGTTACCTGATGCCGCAGCCGGGGTCCGTATTTTGCTTCCTGCCTCTCCGAAGAGTTCTAGTGTAACGTTGGTGTAGGCTACCGTCTCTTTTGCGCCCTCTTACATCGAATAAGGTGTCACAAAAGCCTCGTGTCTTTATGGGACGCGTCTATCATAGGCTCAGTACAAGTATTTACGTTGAAGTGTTTCTTGTAAGATCTGTGTAGGCGTGTCCACCACCTCAATACAGGTGTGTTTCCTTGCAGTTTTCGCGTAAGGTATATGTAAATATATCATTGCTTTTGTGACCGCATTTGCACTGGATTAATGTCACAAAGGCCTTGCGCCCCTCACGGGGCGCGATTATCACGGGCTTAACACAAGCATTTACGTTGAAGTTTTTCCAAAAGGTCTCTATCGACGTGTCTACCACCTCAATACAAGTGTGCTACCTCGAAAGTTCTGGCGTAATGCTGATGTGGGGGCATCATTGCCTTTGTGACCATATTTACAATGAACTGATGTCACAAAGGCCCCGCGGCGTTCAGACGCGGTTCTCTACGTGCCTTGATACAGGGATAGTTCGTAGAAGGTTATACAGTAAGGCCTACGTAATTGCATCCATACTCTTGCGACTGTTGAAATAAATAGAGATCGCAAGGGCCACCGCAGCATTGTGCTGCGGCTGATACGACCTTGAGGCGGTGTACCGCTCCAGAGATTTAGGCTCTCTCCTAGCGTACTTATATTAGGTGGGGCAAAACATCTTGAGATTCAGTCGGTTAGGAACTTATGAGAAACATGGGATTCTTACATGTTTCTGCGAGGACATCACGGCAAGTTCTGCGAGGTAATGTCTCAAAATCAAGTGGAACACGATCAACCTGACCTACAAGCACTTTCGGGAGTTGATCGTGCAGCAGAGTTTTGAGGAGCATTTCCGGGATTTTGGTGTCTTCGGACTGGATGAGAGTTATTTTGGAGCAAAGAGAGGCCGTGGAGCAGCAGGAAAGACTCCGGTATTTGGCTTGCTGAACGTTCTGCGGGAGCTGAAAAAAAGGATAGAAGTGCGAGAAAAGAAGCTCGCCTCTGCACTGTGACGTGGTCTGGTTGCCACCTCTATGGGACCCCTTAGGCTTGCTCTTTCCGATCTTGCACTCCCTCATTTGCCTTTTTGCAGAAAACATGTTTGAGAGGGGTAAGAAGACCTATAGTGTTATCCTGAACATCTCAAAAGAGGAGCTGATGCTTGTTGTTCAGGAAGCGAGTCTCGAAGGGATCCACGGTTCACACAGATGGCGGAGAGCCTATGATGGGCTTGTTGTGAATGGGTAAGCTCCCTACTAAGCTTTCCAGTGTAAGAATGAGTTTGCTAGAGGTGAGAGCTCTGTCAACGACATCGGAGCCTTTTTGGAGCTTTGCGAAGAGACGTTGTGCTCAGTTCAACGGTTTAAGAGATGAGACCTTCCTCTTGCACTTGAAAGAGTGTGCGTTTTGGTGTCGTCATAGAGGCACAGATCTCCTCAGTTTGTGAACTAAGCTGGTTAAGTGATAGAAGAGATGCCAGGCGAGAGCCATGCGGATTTGGTATGGGTGTAGCTTTTGGAAGAGTGTGTACAGGGCTAGCTTCGGTGTGCCTCCTGACTACAGACGAAACGCAGGGATATTGCCTGGCGCTCTTTGCGAGATGCATATGTGAGTATGCCTATCTCAATACATATGTATTCCCGTGGGTTCTTGCGTAACGCTGATGTAGAGGGATCGTTGCCTTTGTGCCCTTCCTAAACCGAATAGGTGTCACAAAGGCCCTGCGCCCCTATGGGGCGCAGTTAAAGTGGTGTGAGGGCTATTTCTCTCTTTGTCCTGCATCGCTGGACCTTTCCGCAGGCTCCTCTAGCAGCTCCCCTGGTTCTCTTGACTCCCTCTCCCTTCACTCTTTATGCACCCTCTGCTCCCTTCTCATTCCCCTCTCTACAATCTCTCGAGCTCTGTGAGCATATCGTCTATGGTAGAGAGGACTTTGGTATTGGCGGCATAGGCGTGTTGGGCGCGGATCATCTCGGAGAGCTCATGAGCAAGGTCTGTAGTAGAGCGCTCTAGGGTGCCCGCAGTAATGGTCCCCATGCCGCCTTTTCCGGAGACTCCGGTTTTAAGGGCCCCTGAAGCAGGAGTGACGTAGTAGACGCCATTGTGCTCTTCCGCAGCGTTCATGGCTGCGAACTGGCCACAGGCGAGGAGATACACCGGCTCCCAGTCTCCATTGTCCTTAAGACGACTCAATACGCCACGTTCATCGATGGAGAGGGAAGCAGGAGAGAGAGGTGCCGTAGCCGTAGAAGTAGTACCAACAGCGTCGACTTTTGTGGAAGAAGCTTTCGGCTTGATCGTGCTCCCGTTGATGACAAGATCGGCACCCGTTCTATTGAGGATGCGTATAGTGCTCAAATCGATGTCTATGGTTCCAACCTCGGTGTCAGTATCGTCAACAACGTAATGCACTCCTTTCACGAGAGATCCCGTCTGCTCGACTCCTACGCTGGGATCACTGGTGCTATTGCCGTTTTTCAGAAACTTGTAACCCGAGACCCGACCTTCCTCGTCAAAATAAAGCTCTGCATCAAAGCCATAACTTTCGCAAAGTAAATGCCCTACGAAAGAACCATCCTCTCCCCGTTCTATCACTAAATATGAGAAACAATTGCTCTCTCCCTTCCACCCAAAGCCAAATTCCTGCTTTATCTTAGAGGTTCCTTCTTCGAAGATCATGGGAGGCATGACCCAGGGCAAAGGCTCTTCGGGGATGACGTAGACAGGGTCTCCCTTCGTCACGTTAAGGTCGCTCAAGTCGAAGGTTACCGTTGCACCGGTGTCAGGGAAGGTCACCACCATCTGCCTGGAGGTCGCATCAAAGGTACAGCGGATAGCCTGATTGAATCCGCCGTTCAGCTCGTAGGTACAGTCTACCTGCCCGCTGATATCCGCAAAGTGGAGAATAAGAGACACCTCAAACCGGTCCAACCACAACGCTCCAGTTACTGCGCGTTCTCGCCCGAGGGAGTCCACAAAGCTGCGCTGGATCGAAATCGTCTCCTTCGTGTTACCCCTCGGGTTATGGATTGCAGAGCCGTGGAAGGAGTACAGTCCATCCGCTTCTTTTTGCGTGCTCCAGCCGGTTCCGTAGGGGTTGGAAAGATCGGGTGCTTCTGGAGGAGGTGAAGGTTCCGGCTTGATAAGCTGGATATCTTCGAGAGCTCCTAGAGGGCCGATAAAGGCGGCAGAGGGGGGTGGAGCTTGCGTGGCGGAGCCTGCGGGAATAGAGCCGGATTTCGTGGTTTTAGCTCCAGCGGTTCCCATAGAAGCATCAGATTCTGTAGAAGCAGAGCCAGATGGCGTTCCTCCTATTCCTCCCGGAGTAGAGACGCCAGCTCCTATAGCTTTCCCAGTAGAAGAGCCTGCAGCTCCGTCCCCTGGCAGCAGAGGCCAGCCTTGAAGAGTGAGGCCTTGTGCGTCCTGAAGACGGCTTTCTTTGGTAATATGGAAAGTACCTGTCCTAGCGCCTCCGAGAGTGCCACCCTTGTTTTTAACGAGGAGCAAACCGTCTCCGTCAAAGGCGAGATCCAGAGGTTGATCGGTGCGCTGTAGCTCTCCCTGTGCTTGGAGCTGCATCAAGGTGTGTGAAGAGATACCGGAGCTAGTGTAGAAGGAATCGGAGCCGGAGGAAGCGCGAGAACTCGCAGCAGCACTAGAGGAGGAAGCAGCAGAAGAACCAGAATTCCCTACCAAAGGATGTGGGGAAGAAGAGCTAGAATAGGTGGAGAAGTTAGGGTTCCCTATCGAAGAACTAGCAGGAAAAATAGAAGAAGAGAAATTATTATCTAAAGAGGAAGAAAAACTGTTATTGCCAAGAGATAGAAGAGAATGATAGGAGTTTTCTTTACTTAACGGCGCTGCCCCCCCCCCCCCCGGCAATTTATTTGGGTAGTGAAGGCAAGTGAGCGCGCCTTATAGCCCATCGTGTCGCTGTTACTCACATTATCCGCTATCGTACTCATCCTCTTCGCTTGCGCCCGAAACCCAGCAACAGAGACCCTCATACTGCTAAATAAAGACATAGCCTTTTCCTTCTTAATCTATCCACGTAGACATAGACTAAATCTTATAGGTTGATAAAAGGTAAATAAAAACGGTATAGAAGGGAAACGCTAGAAAAATGCTTGTGTAGCGAAGAGGAGAGAGATGGCGGGGCATACGCAGAGTGAAGAAAATGAGGAGATGGAGTTTATGAACATAAGGAAAAACGAGCGGATCTAAAAGGAAAGCCAGAGTACAGTGAAAGGAAGTGCGTGCAAACACACCTACTTATGCTTCATGCACGAAGACCAGAGCAAGTTACCTGTATTGAGGCAGTAAACACATCAACATAGACCTTGCGATCAACACTGCAACGTAAATATTTGCACCAGGTCTGCAATAACCGCGCCCCATAGGGGGCGCGGGGCTCCTGCGAAGTCTGCTTACTTTAGTCGTTGCAGGAGCGTGGATAACTCTACACCAGCGTTACGTACACTCTTCATCTACAGAGATTCGTACCAGCTCCAGGTCAACAAACTTATGCTGGCTAAGGGGAAGTCTGTGAACGATCTTACACGTACATTGCGAGCACAACTCTCAAGGAGCGGGCTCGCATTTAAGGCCACAATAACCGCAGTTAAACACTGCGGCGGCCCTCATGCCGTCCTTTCCGTCACGTACGGTCATGAGAGCAACGATAATTCTACATATGCCCTACATGAAAACTGCAACTACAGAGTTCTGTATCCGGTTTCATAGTAGCTACGCGGAGCATTCGCCCACAATCCATAGACTCTCGTTGGTCTTCAATCGCGCCACAATAAGTGGCGCGGGGCCTTTGTGACACCTTTTCGATCTAGTAAGGCCACAAAGGCGACGATAACCCTACACCAACATTACGTACAACCTGCAACTAAGAGACCCGTATTAGGTTGTGCGCATTAGGTTGAAGTGGATCATCCTAATTCTTATCTATGAGTGTGAGTTGCGGCATTCTGAGAGAAGTAAGAACCTCCTCAGTTTGTTGACTGATCTAGCCAATAGGAAAGAGCAGATGCCAGTTCGTAGCCTTGAGAGTTACAAAAACAGGATCCAGCTGAAAAGTGCGAAGACAGGAAAGAGCAGGGAGAGGGACCACTTCATGTATCCCAAAAATGAAGGCACCTGCTTGGGAAAACGTTTGCGTGCAATGGAGGCGACCATCAGATTGGGCGCGTTTCCAATGTAGGTAACGGCTCCCATGAAAACCGACCCTGAGGAAATGGCCAACAACAGAGAAGACTGCGTCGTCATAAGAGTCGACGGGTCCCCTCCGAAGAGATGGAAGAAAAATAGGTAGGTAGGCGTGTTATCCAGAAACGAGGAGAGCAGCCCAGAGGCCCAAAAGCATCGCAGGGGAGACCACTCTCCTTCGGCTCCGAGCATTTCCTGGAGTCCGCAGGCTAGCACAGTATTTCCTCCGTGAAGCGCCTCTTCAAGGGGCAAGATGGTCAGGAAAATGGCGAAAAAGATCTTGGCCACTTCGAAAATGGGCTCCCACTCGAAAGTATTGTGCGCACGCACAGACTTTGGCGTTTTCCAAAGAGAAACCCCAAGCAAAGCCAGTAGCCCTCCATCTCGCACCATCCCCATAACGGGAAGAGGGACGCCGAGAACGGAGACCGTCCCGAGATCTTGCCCGGCCAGCACCACACAAGCAACGGCGCCCATCAAGATCCAGACATTCCCCTTCCCAAGACAGCGGATTCTCTCTGAGACCTCTATAGGAGGAGGGTGACTCTCCCTTTTCCAGAAGAAAGTGTCCAAGCCCCAGAACATCCCTAGCAGAACCGAGGATAGGCCCAGTACAGGCACCGAAAGATGGCGGGGCACCCAGAAAAAATCGATTCCTTGGAGGAATCCCATGAAAAGCGGGGGGTCTCCCAAGGGGCTTATCCCTCCCCCGATGTTGGACACGAGAAAGATGAAGAACGCAACGAGGTGCGCCTTGTGCGCGCGTCCAGCATTGAGGCGAAGAAAGGGTCGAATGCCCACCATGGAAGCTCCTGTCGTCCCAATCCACCCTGCCAGCACTGTTGCACCCGCAAGCCAGGCCGTGTTGATCGAGGGAGAGGTACGCTGAGGTACCGTTACGTGGATGCCTCCGGCGATTCCGTACAGTGCTGTCATCAAGGTGAGAAAGGGCACATAGTCCCGCAACAACGTCTCTCGAGAAGCCTGCAGGAAAGATAGAAGGGAGCCTTCCCAAGCAGACAGTACGGCGAGCATCAAAGGGCAAGACAGTAACAGCTTGCCCGCGTGCTTTTGCCAAAATGCGGGAGCCCACAGAGGCAAAAACGCTACAGACCCCAAGGTCCCGATAAAGGGGATCATCAACACAGACATGCCCCCTCCTCTTTGCGAAGTTTACCATAGAGGAAATCCTTCGCAAGGAGAAAAGCGGCGACCGTGCGTTCTTGGCGGAAGAGGAACCGACCCAAAGATAGCGCGTAGGAGCCTAAGGCGCTTTTCAGATTCTCTCAAATGCAGCAGGCGGCGTCTGCTGCACGCTTGTTCACCCCTTCTATCAAAGTTCTCCTGCCGTAGGGCATGTTTCCAAGAACGTGTTGACATCATCGTAAGTAGCACAAAGTCTTTCAAACGGAAGAGTATAGACTCTGAAAAGAGAGAGCATTGTCCGGAACTCCTTTACTTTCATTTTCCATCTCATTTCAGCCCATTTGTGCTCTTGTCTACCCAACGACCTAAAGATTCCCCTTGCTCGGGCTTGTAAGATCCCAACCACTTTGAGGATGGTTTTTTCGCTAGGCACTCCCGGAGTGCTTAAAATGATGTGCGCCAAGTCTTCATCCCCCTTCTCTAGACTCTCGCAAAGAATTTCTGCTCTATTAGTGAGTGTTCTAGTGTAGAGTCTACATTTCTGTAGTTTCGGAACTCCTACGATGAGAAATGTTTCATTAAGATTGTGCGTTTTGTGCTCGATTAATCTCAACAACTGCCCTCTGACAACGCTCGTGTCCCCATCATCTAAAGGATGAGTCTCACGGACTTGCGCCATAAACCCTTCGACGATATGCACACCATCTCTGCTCACCAAGGCCTTCAATAAGGGAAGATCTCTTATTTGCATCGTAAGGTTAAAACAGCTCACGCGAAACGCGATCCCAGCCTCTTTTGCTGCCTGCACTCTAGGAGCAAGCTCCGGATCCCCCAAAATACGCCCTTCCCATTCTGCAACAACGGCGGGTTCCAACCGA
This sequence comes from Holosporales bacterium, assembly GCA_031266655.1. Lineage (GTDB taxonomy): Bacteria > Pseudomonadota > Alphaproteobacteria > UBA3830 > JAIRMZ01 > JAIRMZ01. Next base: position 15,904 of record JAISAP010000058.1, read on the forward strand.
CTCACAGTTTCCGAGAATACTCTCACGCAATCTCTGTACGGAGCATGCAGGTTGAGAGGATATTTGGGATTTCTCTCCACTCTTTCTCGCACAATAGGAAAAAGAGCTGTTTGCACTTTTCTAACATATTTTTCCGCCAAACTGCACCCAAAAGCCTCAACGTCAGACTCCTCTCCGTCGTCTGAGCAGAACATCGACCATGCAGAAAATGGCTGCACAGTAAGTAGACCTCCAACAAGCAATTTCAATATGCATTTTCGGACCATCATTACTTTCCTCGTTTTTCGACAATAAAGAAATTCTAAAAGATGGCCATTAAGGAAAGATTAATTGCGTGAAAAATAGAAAGATCTTCTCCTAGCAAAATAATGTTAACAAAAATGCAAATTGTTGCAATGCGGCGGGTTAGGGGCTTATGCGGGTCACAGAATTCTTGCATGTCTTTGCGAGATCATGGCAGTAAGTTCTGCGGGGCCATGGACCAGAGTCCATCGGAACCAGACGAGCGCGCGCTGCAGGTTCTTACTGCTGGAAGGAGGGTGAATTTCGGCCTCATCACAGCGGTAAGGATTTCTTCAGTTGATCGACTAAGCTAGTCACGAAATAAGAAAAAGAGGCTGGGTGAGAGTCACCACCTTTAGGAAAAAGCTTCTATGAGAAAAAAGGCGTGCGGCATAAGCCGCACGTCTTCTTGGGGGGCACGTCAACTGAACGTCTGTCTTTCTTATTTTTCTTCGGTTTCTACGTTTACTCCGAATGTCTTCTGTACTGCGCGATGAGCTTTACAAACTTGCGGAAATACACCCGCAAATTCCTGATTGACGGTAGGCGTCTTGCAGAGTGGGAAGAGCATTTTACAAGCCACTTTATATTTATCCTGAGCTTCCGCAAACGCCTTCTTCATGTCCCTAACGTCTCCTCTAAAGTCGTCTATATACGACGCTGCCTGCGCTTGATAAAGTTTCGTGGTGCACGCGATTATATCTTCGACACGCTGTGCAAGCCTGTAAAGCACGTATACCATCTCCTCTCCGCCCTCACAATAATGCCGAAGGAGAAGGTTGGCACGTAGTTCAAATATGGCGTCCTTCGGCTGCGGTTTAATCCCCATAATGCTGTAGGCGAGCTCAGGAGTGGGTGTTTTACCTTGTGCAAATCGGAGAAAACTCCCCAAAACGCTGAGTCTATCCGCCTCGTCTAGAGAGCCGCAAGCACCACCTACATATGCTTGAACGATTTCTATTCCCCCTTCTTTTGCTAGGATCTGTAAAATCGGGACATCCCGCACTCGAAATGCATCTCCGAAAAAACCCACCTGCTCTGCTATCCACGTCTCCTTCAATGTAGTCAGTCCTTCGGAAAGCTCGGGATCTTCTATAACTGCTGTGATCAATGACGACACGACAGGAGCTCCTTTCTGGAGAGCTGTTTGGAACGAGTACATAAACTGGCCAAACCAACTCTCGATGACGGGGGCAAAAGGATATACCGGATGATCCTTCAAGCGTTGAACCATTGCGGGAGTTACTTCCTCTTTTATCATGTCCGTAACCTGTCCCGCGAGAGTACACCCCATTTCTCGGAGACTAATGGTACCCTGCTGGCCAGATTCCCCTGCTTCCGAGCCAGCGTCTTCCTCAAGGGGGGGCGCCTCCACCGCCCAGGAAGAGGGCATTCCGAGAATAAGGGCGGAACTAACAAGAAAACCCAATACGGACTTTTGTGCAGTCATTGTTTCCTCCATTTGTTAACTACGGAGGAAACGCTAGAGTAACTCCGTTAACGAGTTCTTAACGTGCAGAAAATCGCAGTTGCCCTCTCTGGTGGAGTCGATAGTTCCACTTGCACCGCCCTCATGAAGGCGGCTGGACACGATGTGTTCACCATTACGCTAGATCTTTTCCCAACAGAGGATGCTCCCAACTCCACGCTCAGGTACGCGCGTCATATCGCGGATCATCTCGGAGTCCCGCACTACATCTGCGAGAGGCACGCCCTCTTTCAGGAGCAAGTCATCGACCCTTTTGTGCAGCAGTATTGTCGGGGAGAGACTCCGCTCCCCTGTGCGCGCTGCAATCGGCATATAAAATTTGGAGCCCTTTTTGAGTTTGCGCGCTCCCTAGGGGCGGAGACCTTGGTCACAGGGCATTATGTCCGGAAAAAAGAAGATCCCTCCGGGGCAGTCCATCTCTGCCGATCCCTTAATGACGTGAAGGATCAGAGTTACTTCCTTTTTAACATTAAGCAGGACGTTCTTCCGCATATCGCATTCCCGCTGGGAGAATTTACCAAAACCAACGTTCGAGCACTGGCACGTCTTCTAGGACTTCCCAGTCACGATCGTCCGGAAAGTCAGGACATTTGCTTCGTTGGGCGACGTTCTTACACAGAATTCCTCCTTGAACACCTCTCTCCAGACTCCATCCCGCGTCCGGGGCCAGTGGTGGATAAGCAGGGAGAAATTCTCGGGGAACATCCAGGCCTACTGTACTACACAGTAGGGCAGCGCAAGGGGTTGCCCGTAGCCCTTGGGTATCCAGCGTACGTTATCGGAATGGACCCGGAGAGCCAAACCCTGATCCTCGGGCAGAAAGAAGACCTCGCCTGCGGAGGCGTTCTTGTGCATGACGTGAATTGGCATTGCCCTCCTTCTACATCAACGTTTTCAGCACTTGCGAAGGTACGTTCGACGCAAGATCCTGTGCCGGCTCAAGTATCGCTACAGGGCGAGGAAATGTGCGTTACGTTCCAGGAGCTCGAGTACGGTGTCGCTCTCGGTCAGGCCTGTGTCTTGTACGAAGGAGAGCGTCTCTTGGGAGGAGGGTGGATCGCAGAACGTCTCCCCCGTGAACCCCACAAGGCTTTAATCGGAGGAGGGTTTGTCCCATGAGAGGGTTTTGTACCTTCCAAACTCTCCTTTGTGGAAGTGAAAAGACTTTTTCGGTAGACCGAGGTGGCGACTGAGAAGGGCGATGGCCTCCTTGTTCGCCTTGCCATCCACGGGAGGAGCAGTTACGTAAATCGTCAAGAACTTAGTGCCATGCGGGCCCTCTCGCGTCTCTCCGATGCGAGCACGAGAAGCCTGAGGGACAAGGTGCACAGGCAAGAACACTTTTTCTCCCTTGTAAAAGAAGGGCCATTCTTCGGGCATTTATTGTTCCAATTCCTCCAGCAGCTCTTCTAAAGAAGACCCGCCTTTTTTGCTTTCCGAGGCTTCCACCTCCTCGATGAGGTCCTCTATCCGCTCTGGTTTCTCCGGCGTAAGCGCTGCATCCTCAGGAACGGGAGTAGGAGCGATCTCAGAAAAGCTCGAGAGGGGATGCACCTTGCCCGCGAGAACGGCGTGCATAAAGCGCTGCCAGATCTCCGCGGGCTCTTTGCCTCCCGTGACATCTGTCATCGGCCTTCGATCGTCGTTCCCAAGCCAAACGCCCGTTGTGATGCCCTTCGCGGTTCCGACAAACCACGCATCTCGACTGCCGTTACTGGTCCCCGTTTTTCCATAGACGGGAACATCTAACCTCGCGCGTTTCCCTGTTCCATAGTCCACTACCGCCTGGAGGAGCGTTTTCATCGCGCAACAGAGAGCCCGTGGAAGGATCTGCTTTGGGGTTGGGACATAGCGATACAGAACATGGCCCTTGTGGTCCGTGATTTCGCGAATGGCAAAGGGTAGGACGCGCTGCCCTTCCGCAGAAACGGTGGCGTAGGCAGCGGAGAGCTCTAGCAGGGTCACCTCTCCGCTTCCTAGGACAACCGTCAGGTCGTGGGATTGACGCGTGGAAATCCCCAGACGGCGCGCCATCTTCACAATAGGATTGCGCCCTAGCGTGTGTCCTAAACGTACAGAAACAGGATTGACGGAGTAGGCAAAGGCCTCCCGAAGAGCAATCTCTCCTCTGGGTTTCCAATGGAAAAGGCTGGGGTGCCACTTTCCGATGGAGATGGGGGTGTCTGCGATTTTCGACTCAGGTAGAAGACCCGATTCGAGGGCAGCAAGATAGACGAAGAGCTTGAAGGCCGACCCAGAAGAACGCAGCGCCAACACGCGATTGAATTGGCTTTGAGCGTGATCTATGCCTCCAACAAATGCCTTAATCTCCCCCGATGTCTCGAAACAGAGGAGGGCGCCTTGGGAAATAGAGGGCTTTTTATCCAAAGCTGCGCGCAGACACAAGGAGGCCTCCTGCTGGAGGGCCGGTTGCAGCGTCGTCATGACGCACAGATCGCGGTCTCCCACAGAGACATACGCAGGAAGTGTTTCCAGGACCCAGTCCGTGAAATACCGGCAATTGTCCGCTCCTCTCGCTGTCTGCAGTATTTTGACGGGCTCCCGGAGCGCCGCGCGCATCTCTTGCTCTGTAAGAAACCCCTCTTCCTTCATAATGGCAAGAACAATGGTGGAACGCTCAAGAGCGGCTTGTGGATTATAGAGGGGGGAATACCGAGCAGGAGCCTTGATGGCACCGGCAAGCAGCGCCGCTTCTCGCACGGAGAGCGCATGGGCGGACTTCCCAAAATACCGGAGGGCTGCGGCTTCGATTCCGTAAGCACCTGCTCCGAAATAGATGCGGTTGAGGTAAATCGTCAGGATTTCTTCTTTGTTGAAGGCGTGCTCGAGCCACAAAGCCAGCAGCGCTTCTTGGACTTTACGGCGAAACGCGCGATCTCCCGAGAGGAATAAATTTTTCGCCAGCTGTTGCGAGATCGTTGACCCTCCTTGCACAATGTGTCCAGCGTGGAAATTTTTGAAGGCAGCACGAAACAGGCCGATCAGGTCCAACCCGAAGTGGGCATAGAAGCGACGATCCTCCGTTGCAATAAAGGCTTCTGGGACGTGCGGGGGGAGATCTTTCAGGGCGACGGGTGGACCGAAGAGATCTCCATAGGTGGCGAGCAAAGTCTTGTCTTCCGCGAAAATACTGATGTTGGACTGCCGAGTGCCCCCTTTCAGTCGATGGACATCAGGAAGGTCGTAGCTGTACCAAAGGAGAATGCCTCCGAAGCCAATACTCCCCCAGGTCACAACCGAGAAAAAGAGGGCAACGCTCCGCTTTTTCCTCGGAGGTTTTCGGCTTTTGATCCACTCTTTGCGCACGGGTTATCATAGACCCCTCCTATGACGGGAGAGAAATGGCCGCACAGGTTAAGCGGATTCCCCGTACGGAGGGCAGGTGTATCCCTTCGGAGAGAGCGTAAAAATCTCCACTCCCGTCTCGGTCACACCTATCGTGTGCTCAAATTGAGCGGAAAGACTGCGATCGCGCGTTACGGCGGTCCACCCGTCCTGCAGTACGCGCACTTCCGGCCTTCCCGCGTTGATCATCGGCTCAATGGTAAAGATCATTCCCGGTTGCAAGACAGGACCGGTCCCACGCGTCCCAACGTGCAAAACCGCAAGATCGCCGTGGAATACTTGTCCGATACTGTGTCCACAAAAATCTCGCACCACAGAGAATCCTGCCGATTCCGCAATGTGCTGAATGCAGGCGCCAATGTCTCCAAGAAACCCACCGGGGCGCACCTGGCTGATGCTCTGCATCAATGCTTGGTACGCTACCTCCGTCAGACGACGTGCCTTGAGAGGGGGCGTTCCCACATAAAACATGCGGCTCGTATCTCCAAACCAGCCATCCAGGAGAACTGTGACATCGATGTTGAGGATATCCCCTGCCACTAGCTTCCTCGAGGAGGGGATTCCGTGGCAGACAACGTGATTGGGAGAGATGCAGGTGGCTTGCGGAAAACCTTGATAGTTCAAGGTTGCGGACGTTCCTCCGTGCCGCAGCATCTCTTGATGGCAGAGATCATTGAGTTCCTGCGTCGTCACTCCCGGAACGACATAAGGGACGACGAAGTCCAACACATGAGCCGCTAGCGCTCCCGCCTTGCGTATGGACGCAAAACCTCCTGATAAAGGGCGAGAAACCACTGTTGTGCAACCCAAACCTGCGCCTTTTCTTAGGCAAGTCTATCAAAATCCTCCTTTAAAGCAATTCTTTACTTTCTCTCCGTAGGATACACGAAAGAGAAGGAGTCGAGAGGAGCAAATTATGGGAACTCTTGTGCATTTGGATGACTACCGTTGTGGGAAGAAGCGCAAAAGATTGGCGGGACAGGAATCTCCGTTGGATGTGCAGAGTCCCATTAAACCCATTGGTCGGCGCAAATCCCCTTATTCCACCCCACCCAAGAAGCGTAAAAGTAAAGACTTGCAAGACCCCTCTTCCACTCTTTAATAAGAGAGACGTGGGGCCATAGCTCAGCTGGGAGAGCGCTACAATGGCATTGTAGAGGTCAGGGGTTCGATCCCCCTTGGCTCCACCATCGGGTAGGCCATCATGGTTGCTATCCAGAGACAGATTGTGGACAATGGCCCATCTTTAGGGTCGAGTTCCAGTGAGGGCAGCCAAAGTAAAGCCTCTTGTGACTATCGCGGTCCTGACGTATAAACGGCCGCACTTACTCCCAAGGGCGCTGGGGTCTGTTGCAAGACAGACCTACAAGCCGCTGGAGGTCTACGTTGTCGATGATGCTACTCCTGGAACGGAAAACGAAGAGATTGTCCGCTCCTTTAAAAAGAAAATCCCGGGATTGGTCTACATAAAGCGTCCGCAACATGTCGGGTGCAATAAGAACTACCTTTTCTGCACAGAACAAGCGAAGGGAGAGTTCATCTTGTGGTTGTGTGACGACGATGAAATATCTCCGACGTTCGTAGAAGCTTCGGTGGAAGTGCTGCTGGAGCATCCAGAGGCTTCTTTTTCTGCTGCCTATCAGGAACTTGCCCTTTACGAAAAAGAATGCACGACTTTTCCGGAGAGCTACATGGACGACAGCTGGTTCCGCCGTGCGCTGATTTTTACCATTACGAACGGATGTGGGCAGGAAGGCTGGATGCGAGGTCTCTCTTGGGAATATGGCGTTCACCGTACGGAGGCGTGGCATGAGGCGATCAAGAGGAGCCTCGAAAAGTTCCCCTACTGGTGGCCCAACAGAGATGTGGAGGCGGCCAGCGACTGCCTGTTCCTACTAGAAGCTCTGTTGATTGGCAAAGTCGTCCCCGTCACAGATAAGAAAACCATTTTGACTACTTATTGCAATACCGAAAAGGAGTACACCTTTCCTGGAGGCAACGCTCCTGGTTTTATCGCCAATCAGATGGATAAGCTCCGAGGAGCCATTTTTTGGGTCAATATCTATTGGATCAATACCAAACAGGTGTACCTTCGGGGCGGCCTTCTCTATGCGATTCCGTTTGCAGCGCTCTGCTGTACCATTCTTGGGTATAAACTTGCCCTCTCCCTGTTCCAGCAGCTAGACAGAAGGGTTCGGGCTATTCTCCCCTCCTAGAGCGTGATCGCACTACCAATCCGAGCACGTGAAGGACGCCTCTGGCAACCCTCTGACGGGAGGATACGGTTTGGTGACCTTTACGCTCAAACGGACATCCCCTCCCCAGGTTTTTTCCGTAGAAGTCACAAAGGAGCGAATTTGATCGTAAAGAAACCCGGTGAGCCGTTCGAGCAAGAGAAAGGTGTGCCCTTGCAGAGCCCCATCTATGGCACGCGCAAGCGTTGCGTAGCAAAGGGTCTCCTCCAAATTGTCGTTTTCGCAAGCGCGCGGACAGGTCGTCCAGCGCAAAATAACCGTGACAAATATTTCACGCGGCTGCCTGCGCTCATAAGGATCGACCCCCAGGATGGCGCAGGTCCTGTATCTCTCAAAGCGCAGCTCTCCGTTCACCCTGAGCCTCCTTACAACCACCGGTGGTCATCGTACAGGAGGGAGCTCCTACCACCAAGGGCATAGGAGATTTTCTAAGATAAAAGGCTCGGCTCCTCTCTAGGGGGTGCTAGCTCTTGGGCTTGTGGAGGCTTGGGCAGGACGGTAATGGGCGCCATGTCTGGCAAATCTTGGGTGCCCGATCCTCCTGCGAGATCCTTGAATCTCCGCGCGCTCACGAGGACGCGTCGCTCAAGGGTTGCTACGCTCTGATTGTAGGTCTCCGTCGCGGTGCCAAGCGCGCGCCCTAGGCGTAGGATATGCGTGCTCATGTCTCCTAGACGCTTGTAGAGCTCCCGACCGAGATCTGCGATCTGACGTGCATTTTCTGCGAGAGAGGCCTGCCTCCATCCCGCAGCAACTCCGTGGAGCAACGCTAACAGTGTGGTGGGAGTTGCCAAGATAACGCGTTCCCGCATGCCCACTTCGATGAGATCAGGGATCTGCTCGAGGGCGGTGGAGAAAAAAGACTCCCCGGGGAGGAAGAGGACGACGAAGTCCGGACTCGGCTGCAAATGCTGCCAGTATTTCTTGGAAGACAGAGCCGCAATGTGCTGCCGGACGTGGCGCGCATGCTCTTGGAGAAGGTGGCGACGCTGGTCCTCTTGCTCCGTCTCGGTCGCGGCCAAATACGAAGCCAGAGGCGCCTTCGCATCCACGACAACATGTCGGTCCCCAGGGAGATGGATGATCATGTCCGGCCGGAATATGGCTTCTTCTTCTCCAATCGTTGTCTGCTCCTGAAAATCGCAGTGCTGCACCATTCCCGAAAGCTCAACCACACGCTTGAGCTGCATCTCTCCCCAGCGCCCTCGCACATTGGGTGTCTTCAGCGCCCCCACCAAACGCGCCGTTTCTGTCTTGAGCGAAAACTGTGTTGCAATCAGGTCAGAAACCTGTTGCCTCAGGCCCTCATAGGCCCCAACGCGCAGCTTTTCCATCTCTTGAACCTGACCCGTCACCTTGTCGAGAGCTGTCTTGAGAGGAGTGACGAGCGTCTCAATAGATTTCTCGCGCGTTTCCAAGTCGTTCTTCGCCCCTTCCTGAAAGCGGCTCAGCACCTCTTGCGCTAGTTGCAAGAACGATTGACTGTTACAGGAAAGGGCTTTTGCACTCAGAGACTGAAACGCTTGCTGGAAGTGACCCTCCGCTTCCGACAGAAGCTGGACCTTCTCCATGGTCTTTTTGCGTTCTTCTCGCAGCTCTATCTGAAGCGCCACGGAACTCCGGCGTTCCTCCTCCAGAGCCGACTCCAAAGCGCCCACCCGCTCTTGCGTCGCTTGTGCTTGCAGACACCTCTCCTCGAGGCGGGTGTTGGTGAGCGCCAAACGCAGGCGCGCCCGCTCCGCGCGCCAGAGAAGAACCGCAAGAATCCCGCAGAGAGCCGCAAGCCCCCCTGTCAGAATATCCATCGAGAAATTAGCTCTGAAAGAGGCGCGCCAACTTCTGCGCCCGCTCTTCCTTGACGGGACCGACGACGGCGAGGGTTGCCGCTTGATCGGAGGAGAACAGCCGTTCCGTGAAATGGGCCACCTCCCGATCCGTGACCGCTTCGATGCGCGCAACGATCTCTTCTCTGGGGATCAGTCGGTCATAAATCAAAAGATGCTCCGCATTGCGCGAGCACACGGCTGGCGCACTCTCAGCTCCCATCAGCAGGGAGGCCTTGGACTGCGCACGCGCACGCTGCATTTCTTCTTTTGTTACGCCTTCAACCATCTTGTGGCACTCGTCACGCAGGATTTGGACCAGTTCTTCGCATTTGTCCTCTCCTGTTCCTGCATAAATGACTAACGTACCGGAGTCTTTGTACGAATCCCGACTGCTATGCACAGAGTAGACAAGCCCGCGCTTCTCGCGCACCTCCTGGAAGAGCCGAGAGGACATGCCACTACCGAGAATGATGTTGAAGAGCGCAGCTACGTAGTAGTCGGGGTCTCCAAACGCGATGCTTTCCACTCCAATCGTCAGATGCACCTGCTCCAGAGGACGCGCATCCGCAAAAACACCCCCCTGATAGTGGGAGGGGATCAAGACATGTTCTGACGGAGCCGCAGGGAGGCCCGAAAAGCATTGAGATGCCAGCTGCACAAACGTTCCGTGATCCACGTGCCCAGCGGCGGAGACGACAAAGTGGGGTCCTCTGTATAGGTGGTCTCGGTAAGCGCGCAGATCCTGGACAGAAAGGGAGGACACAACTTCCTGCGGCCCGAGGATCGATCGTCCCATAGGCTGATCCGGATAGGCGGTTTGCTGAAAGTGGTCAAAAACGATGCAGTCCGGACTATCCTGGTAGCGACCGATCTCTTGCAGGATGACGCCCCTCTCACGCTCCAGCTCCTCTGCGCAAAAGGTTGGGTTGATGAGAATATCCGAGAGAATCTCCACGCCTACGGCAAGATCCTCCTTCAGGAGATGCACGTGATAAGCGGTCTCCTCGCGTGCAGTATACGCATTGAGATACCCCCCTACACGCTCGATTTCCTCGGCGATCTGCTTTGCTGTGCGCGTCGTGGTGCCTTTGAACGCCATATGCTCCAGGAAATGCGAGACACCATTGTTTTCTTTGGTTTCGCAGCGCCCTCCTGCTGCCACCCAGGCGCCAATGGCCACCGTTTCACTTTGAGAAAGTTTCTCACTGACAACACGCACTCCGTTCGGGAGCGTCGAGACCTGCACTGCCTGCGCCACCTCTGCCTCTCATTTCCGCGACTTGTACCTGCCTTCTACCATATTTCCAGGACCCCTGCCTAGGCTGCTGCCCTTACTAGGGAGAAGAAGTGTTTGCGTATGCGTTACATAAATTTAGCGCGTATACATGTTGTATTTTTTTAAATTTTTGACTTTTGAGAACAAGTCATGTAGAGTCCCTCTCAGACCAAGAGGAGGTTTCCATGCATTCCCCACACTACCAATTCGCCCGAAAATTCGTTGTCCTGCTCAGCAGCCTGTTGATCTACGACGCGGCTTTGGCAATGTATGAAGAGCCGAGCGTGTCTCTGGGAGTGCCGAAGGGCGGAAAAACGCTTTATATGGTGAGACATTGGCCCGTGGAAGGTGTTCCTGGGGTACCAAAATCTACTTATGATGTTGCCTTCGAAATACGCTCCAGTGTGAGGACGGTATATATGGCCGGTTTTTCTTTTGGGGACGATAAGCTCGTTCAGTACTGCCGCCTATTCGGTGTGGACTTCCCTAATTTGTCAAGCATGCGCACCCCCTCCCCTCCTTGCAAAATTCCTGCAGTCACTATCACCGCAAAACATCTACAAAATCCCCTTCTTCTCAATTTGGTGATTGACGGAACGCCTCTGGAAATTGGAATGACAGTCAAGATTACTATATATAGTTTGACCAATAAAGGAATAGAGAGCGCAGTTGATTCCGCGGATACCCTGGGGATAGATCTCAATGGAAAATCTGCAGTTGTATACTGTAGTCCAACAACGAGAGCCAGGGACACCCTTTGGAACATGCTCCCTCATTGGAGAATGGAAGCAGTACCCTCCATTTATTACCCAAACACTTTAAGAGATGTTCCAATCGATTACGATAGGTTTAGGAGGTGTAAAGAGGAGCTTTTAAGAAAAAATCCCGGATTTATGCATGATTTTGGAAAGGCGCTCGGAGAAAACGAATGTGCACTTTTGGATAATCATGGGGCATGGGAGTACGTCTTGTGGGAGAAACAGTCTGGAAAAACTCCTGCGGAAGTCCTCAGAGAAGAGACTTCTGACTTCCTCCAGAGTGCTCTACGTAACCCCCAGGAGCTTAGCCTCATTTTCGTCATGCACCAGGCTCAGATGTACGCGCTACTCGATGTGTTAAGGCTGCGCGACCAGGTGTCAGGACCAATCGGTCCGGGGGACGTCGTGAAGATTTTCATTCCATCTACAACGGCAAGGCGCCTTATCCCCAGAACGCCTGTAATGTCGGTGGTGAGCCGTGACTCCAGCGTGCCAAGAGTTGCGCCAAGAACAGAATTCACGGTAACCACCGTAGAGGCTGCTCTGCCCGTACTGCCCATACTGACGGTGTTCGACTTTGGGCTAAGGAGCACTGCTATCCCACGCTCGAGGGTGGTACACTTCGACATCGACTTCGGTTTTGCGCCGCCCAACGGCGCCAACCCTGGTCCGTACGGAGACAACGACTTGTCGTGGTCATACTGGGGACAAACTGCAGGGCAAAACACTGTTGCCCCATGCCAAGGAGCGGCACCTTCTAGTGTTCCACCCCTTCGTCTGATTTCGGGATTAAGATTTGTTCCGCTCCCAAGGTCATTTGACAGCAGGCGTCCCTTTCCACCCGCAGCAGCGCGCTTCGCGCTTACTCGTTCTCGTTCGCAAGGAAGCAATGCTCCCTCACAGGACGACCCCCGTCCCGTTGGGAGTTATGGGCGAAACCCGAGTCCCTTCTTACACGACCATCTCGCGCGTCTTCTCTCCCACGACAGCGGCAAAGGGGGGCCAAACAAAGTAAGGGGTCCTTTGTACAACGCCAATGGGCAAAACGGGAGGGGAGAACCGAGAACTTTGAAGCGGTCCCACTCTTATTCGTGAACCATACCGCCTCCCATTGCGACTGAAGGAGGCTTAGGAGTATCCTCCTCGGGGTGGGAGGACCTGAAACGTGGAAGGAGCTTCCAAAGAGGGGTTGCCCTCCGTCCCCGAGAAGATGCCGTACAACCTAGAGGCGGAGCAGGCTCTGCTGGGAGCGATTCTCCTCAATAATAAAACGCACGAAGCGGTGTCGGAGTTTTTGCGCCCAGAGCATTTTTCTCATGCTGTACACGGCAGGATCTATGCCGTTATCGATATTCTCGTAGGGCGTGGAGAGATTGCCGACCCCATTACTCTCAAGGCCTACTTTGAAGACTCCGAAGAGTTAGCCCCCGTGGGAGGAGTGGGGTACCTCGTAGATCTTGCGGCTTCTGTCGTGACTATTTGCAATGTGGAAGATTACGGGAGGCTCATACATGACTTGTATATCCGACGGCAGGTAATTGCGCTCGGGGAAGAGGCTGTTAACAATGCACGAACCTTTGTCCCGGAAGAGACGGCCTTTCATCAGGTAGAGGCCCTTGAGACTAAGCTTTTCGAGCTCGCTTCGACCGGTGTTGTGCATCAGGGGGTGATCCCCTTTGAAAAAGCGCTGATTTCCGCGATTGAAACGGCGGAGAAGGCTTACAAACGTGACAGTCACGTCTCTGGGATAACGACAGGACTGGTGGACCTCGATCGATGGACGGGCGGGCTGCATCCCTCGGATCTGGTGATCCTGGCAGGTCGACCATCGATGGGAAAGACTGCGCTTGCTATGAATATCGGCTACAACGCCGCGCTGGCCGCCTTGAAGAAAACGGGCGGAGGCGGATCGGTCCTCTTCTTTTCGCTGGAGATGTCCGCTGAGCAGCTCGCGACGCGCCTACTCGCGCAAGAAAGCGGCGTTCCCTCCGATCGCATCCGGCGCGGAGAGATCAAAAAGGAGAATTTTACCACCTTTGTGGAAGTGAGCCGCACGCTGTCGCGCATTCCCTTCTTGATTGACGACACCGCTGCTCTTACGGTCTCTGCGCTCCGAACCCGCGCTCGGCGCGCCAAGAGGAAGTATGGGGTGGATCTCGTCGTCATCGATTACCTGCAGCTGCTGAGCCCTCCTCTCAACAAGCGCATGGACGGTCGTGTGCAGGAGATTTCGGAGATTACACGGGCGCTGAAGGCGCTGGCTAAGGATCTCAACGTTCCTGTCCTGGCGCTTTCTCAACTTTCGCGGGCGGTGGAGCAGCGAGACGACAAAAGGCCACAACTCTCCGATTTGCGCGAATCTGGATCGATCGAGCAAGATGCCGACATCGTGATGTTTATTTACCGCGACGAGTATTATGAAGCCCGGAAAGAGCCGTCTCCTCAAAGTGACAAACATATTGAGTGGCAAAAGCGGATGGCGGCCGTCTACAACCTTGCCGATCTGATGATCGCCAAGCAGCGCCACGGGCCGGTGGGGACCCTGCGGTTGCTTTACGACTGCAAAATGACCAAATTCAGCAATTATTTGGACGCAGGGAGGGCTCCCCATGCCTAGCGCCCCTTGTCCCGGTCTCGCACTCCTCCCTCCCTATGCTCTTTCTGCCATCGAGGTGGACCTGACGCACGTTCAGCACAACTACCAGGTGCTGCGGCAGTTTCTGAAGGACTCGGGCAGTCCTGAGACCGTATGCAGTGCTGTTGTGAAGGCAAATGCGTATGGAGCGGGCGCGCTTCCCGTTGCCGGCGCCCTCTACGAGGAAAAGTGCCGTGATTTCTTTGTTGCAGATTACGATGAGGCCTTACGCCTGCGTCCAAGCGTTCCGGAAGGGAGGATTTTTGTCTTCTCCGGTATTGTGCCAGGCTCCTCTGAGCTTTTTGCCGAACAGGGGTTGATTCCGACCCTGCTGCATAAAGAGCAAATTCTGGATTGGCAGAAGGAGGCGCAAAGACGTGGACATAAGCTGCCTGCCGTTCTGCACATCGATACCGGGATGTCTCGCACAGGACTGATGGGAGCCGATATTGACTGGCTTCTGGATCACAGAGAGATCTTGGAGGCCTTTGATCTTCAGTTCATCATGAGCCACCTTGCTTGTTCCTGCGATCGTTCTGCGGCCTTCAACGAGGTGCAACTTGAGCGTTTTCGCGTGTTTTTGAAGCACTTTCCTGGGGCTAAAGCAAGTTTTGTCGCCTCAGAAGGCGTTGCCTTTGGAAAATCTTACCACTTCGACATGGTGCGTCCTGGAAAATTTCTGCTCGGGTTGGGGGAGCTTGTTTTGTCCAAGCTGAAACCTGTCATTCACGTCTATAGCCGTGTCCTGGAAGTGGTGGAAGTCGTTCCCGGTCAAAGCATTGGATACGAGGGCGCCTACACCTTCGAACATCGAGGACGCGTGGCGTCCCTAGGCATTGGGTACGCCGATGGCATCTCGCGCGCTCTGGGAAACCGAGGGACCGTAAAAATCAACGGGAAATATGCGCCGATGGTGGGACGTGTTTCGATGGACTGCGTGTCCGTGGATATTACCGAGATTGAGGGAGTTGCGCCCGGAGATTGGGCAACGCTTGTCAACGAGGATCTTTCTCCGGAGCGTCTTGCCAAATACACGGGCACGATCTCTCGCGAGTTTTGTTGCCTCCTAGGACAGCGCCCTTATCGGTTGTACCGCAAAAAAGAGGGCTACGATATTTACACCCCGTTCGGGAAATGCTGCGCCCCTTAGAGGTGACCACAGGGAGGTGTCACCGTCAGGCTCTCACCTCCATATTTTCATAGGTTTTCACGTGGCTGATATCGAGGGACTGGAACTTCCGAAGTGTGGGGTAATGACGGAGAAAGAGGGGGAAAAAACCATGGTAATCCCACAACCAATCCCAGTTTTTACAAAAGTGGAGAGTACATAAAACGTAAAACCCCAACTGCCGTAAGTAGTCTGTCCATCGAGCGGAAATAGTAACCTCCGGAAAGAATTTTGTGAGAGGAGTGCGAAAGAAAAACCTAGAAATAGCAACTTCATATTCTGAAATGAGACCACCTTTGTAATCGGCAAAATCAGGATTCGGACCGTTCGTTAGAACTTTCTGTTTTCCAGGTGTGGCGTATACATTCCCCCAAAAGGTGCTTTCTCGGAGAGCGGGGTTATAAGTAATACCCAGAAAGGCGCTCAGGGCTTTCATGACTGCATCAAAATGATGGTGCAGATCTGGAGTCTTAAGCAGGAAAACAGGAGAGCCACAGGAGAGAGTATGGTGCACGTGGTTCCAGTAAAACGTTCTGTGTATGAAGGTACACATGAGTGTGTGGGAAGCGTAGTGCTCCTTTCCCCGTGATGACTCTATTTCATGGACAGGGTTCCGAATAAGATTCACAAATCGTATCTTTTGGAAGTCCTGAGAGATTTTCTCCGGATCGCGCAAATAGGAGACCCTCCCGCCTTGAGGGTTTCTCTCCGTGGAAACACTTCCTGAGGCCCAATGTAGATGGACGAGTATCAGCGTGAGGTTTTCTATCTTTCTCCCTCGCAGCAGGAATAAGGCAATGTGAAAAAGTAAGAAATACTCCTTGCGTTTACAGGTCCCGTAAGTCTGGCAAAGCGAGAAGAAAAGAGCGCAAAACGCCTCACGGTCTATCTCATGCGCTTCTCTCAATGAGTAATATTCCTTTAAATTGAGACATGCGGTGTTCCGAACGACGAGATCCAGGTAGGTCTCGGGAGACAGTACTGCGTCATCATTCGCATAAAAATCGTGTATCCAGAATGTCGGTATAGTAGCTACCTCCTCGTGTTGATCAAAAAGGCCATGGAGAAAAACACTCCCCACCGCTCCCGATTTCACCAGAGCTGCAACCTGGACGCGCTCCATGACGGCGCAGAGCTCTTCCCGTGAGAGGCTGGCCGTCACGGACGCAGCCTCCCCAGAAACCAGCCCCTCTTAGAACGCAGATAAACGCCCAACACAGCGCTAAAACACCCACGCCGGGGGGGGGGAAGCCGATGTATGGGCTTGTAGACGTACAGAACGCAGCGTTTGGCTCAGTGCTCAGGAGGGAACTAAAAGTCCAACAGCTGCATTCCCCTCCAGACCGAGCAGTCGGCCAATGAAACAGCCCTCTCACAAAAAACCTACGCCAAAAACTCCGCACACGACCCTCCCATTGCTTACCCTAACCCTTAGCAAAAATCAGGGGTAGAGCAAAGGAGGGAAGCTACAGCGTGATACTCAACCTAACGCCCGCGGGGGATCAGACTCTGCAAGATCAGCTTGCCTCATTTCGATCAAGCTTTCCCTCGCTTGTCCTTACAAAAATCCACCACCAGAAACCCTCCGCACGGTTACTCCGCTTCCCAACCCTTAGCAAAAATCAGGAGCAGAGCAAAGGAGGGAAGCTGTAGGATGACACTCGATCCAACACCCGTGGGGGATCCGACACACAGGAATTGCTCAAAATGACAGCGGCTGCGCAGAGGATACGGTCTAATGTGACGTTCATGAGAGAATCAGGTGCCTCAACAACTCCTCGCCATGGCAGCGTCCTCCAGAGACTCAGAATCTTGATCGCGTCCATTGCCTTCGGTCCGAAAAGCTGCGGCAGAGAGGAACGACCTCATGAGCCAATAAACTCTGCGAGTCTCTTAGAAATCTCCTCTTCAAGACCTTCTTCTACCAAAGGAGGCGGCGTGAAAGCGTCGAGAGACCCTGAGAAAATGCGCGCATGTCCTGTGGAACAAAACGTCGCATGCAAAGCAGAAAGCTTCCGAGACGTTCCTGCGAGGGGAAAGATGTACACCGGCTTATGCGTAGCGCAAGCTTCAGAAAGCATGGACATCGAATCCGCTGTGACAAGAAGCATGTCAGAAGCGGCCAGTGCAGAGATGTAAGGATTGAAAGCCTCCGTTCCTTCCTCCACCCTGATGGAAGTTCCTGCGCAGCATTCCCGCAGCGCCTCTTTCAGCCAATCGGGCGTCCTGCGGGAGGGAAGCACAAGAATGCCCCAGCCCTCCTTGTCATACTGTCGCAACGTCTCGAAAAGCACCCGGAACCTAGGAGAGTGTGGAGAAAGGAAGGGTGGACAATGTGCCATGAGGCTCTCCGCGGCGGGGGAGCTCCAGCCGCAATCCTTGCTGGCTCCTCCAAGGAGAACTCCTAAAAGAGGGCGGCGCAAGGAAGCAAAGCGTTCACGTTGCCATCCTTCCTGCAACGTCGCCTCCGTAATGCGATGCAGTACGCCCTTTGTGGCCAAAACGTTAGGACCCCGCAAGGCTTCATGTTGAGGGGCAATCACGAGGTCGAACAGAGATAACGGCATGAGCGGATTCAAAAGGGCGATGAGAAAAACCTCTGGATGGCGTTTCTTGAAGCCCGTCGCAACTGGCTGGCTCCTGCGTCCCGCGGAAAGGATCACGTCTGGCTGAGGAGAAAGCGCTTCCAGCTGCTGTATATACGTCCGGTACCGTCGCCCCAAATCGACACAAGGCAAGCGGAGGCGATAGAGAGAAAAGCTCCATCCCATGCGCTCGGCCAGTCCAACGGCCTGGTTCTCAGAACCCTTCTTTCCCGCGTCGACAAGGATCCAACACCGATGCTCCATCCTTTACGGTGCAGAGGCGAGACGCCCTTCAAGAGCCGTATCCAGCTCCTCTTGGGAGCAGAGCGCTAACTGTACAGGAGATTTCGGCACCAACTCTCCCATACGCGCATAGGTCCCCTCTCGAATGGATTTGACTGTCGGTTTTGTCGTGGATACCAAAGAACAAACCCGCGCATCCGGTAGGTCCGGATAGGTCCGAACCAGCCACAACACCGCATGCGGCCGTTCTCTGCGCAAGACGAGCGGAGTATACTTTTTGCGTGCCTTCGCTTTAGCAACAGGGGGTTCCTCAGCACGCTGCAGATGTGCCGTCGGATCTTTGCTGCAACGCTCGATCTCCTGCAGGGTCAGCTGGCCCGCGCTTACAGGATCCATCCCCTTCATCCCAATCGCTGCTTCTCCATCTGCTATGGCTTGGACCTCCAGGAGATGCAGCCCACAAAACTCTGCAATTTGCGGAAAAGTCAACATAGTCTTATCGATCAACCACACCGCCGTCGCCCGAGGCATCAAAGGCTTCACTGTCCTACCCTCTCTCTTCGGCCCTACTATACGCGCGTGCGCACGAAAATGCCAGGAGTGCCGTTTTATCCGGTATTGTCCAATCCGCGCTGCACCTCCTCTGTTTCAAGGGATTGCACTTCCCACACTATTCATCGACCCTTTGATGGAGCGTGTTGATCCTATACAGTGAGGAGTGGGAGCACCCACAAATGAAGAAACGCAAGATTCCCGGCGCGATTGTTGCGTTGATTGCGGGAGCGCTGGGTGCGTTTTCCAAGGGTGCAGCACTAGACGTGCTTTCCGAAACGGAAGCAGTACAGCTTAAGGTACAGCTATCGGAAGAGGCCTCTGCGAATCGTATTTTTCTGAGGCAGGTGTTCGCCCTTGATGGACGGTGTGTATTGCGTCCCAAAGCTGTTTTAGCACTCGATAAGTGGCACCTTCGCTTACGGTCCATTTGTATCCCAGCGAGCGTAGAGAGGATTGGGGAGGACTGTTTCAGGAGGAGGCATTCTTTTGTGCACATTGTCTTTGAGGCCAATTCCCAGGTTACAAGAATAGAGAAAAGCGCTTTTGCGTCCTGCTTCCACTTACAATCCATTTGTATCCCCGCGAGCGTAGAGAGGATTGGAGAAGAATGTTTCAACGAGTGCCGATCTCTTGCTGCCGTTGTCTTCGAGACCCCTTCCCAGGTTACAAGAATAGAGGCAAGTGCTTTCACGCGCTGCTTCCACTTGCAATCCATTTGTATCCCTGCGAGCGTGGAGGAAATTGGGGGGAATTGCTTCGACTGTTGTCGATCACTCTCACAAGTTGTCTTTGAGGCCAATTCCCAGGTTACAAGAATAGAGAAAAGCGCTTTTGCGTCCTGCTTCCACTTGCAATCCATTTGTATCCCTGCGAGCGTGGAGGAGATTGGGAGGGACTGCTTCTACCATTGTCGATCACTCTTACAAGTTATTTTTGAGGAGGGTTTTGCGCCCACAACCCTTATGGCAGGTACTTTCTCTGGTTCCGGTCTGTTATCCGTTCGTATTCCTGCGAGTGTGCAAACGATTGAGAAGGACTGTTTCTACTCTTGTCCATCACTTTTGCAAGTCGCCTTTGAAGAGAATACTGCGCTTGTGACTCTCATGGAAGGCGCTTTCTATAACTCCGGCTTGCTGTCTATTTGTATTCCTGCGAGTGTGCGAAAGATTGGGAGACACTGCTTCGGAAGTTGTTCATCTCTTGTGGACGTTACTTTTGCAGAGGGTTCTCAGCTTCGGGAAATTGGCGACGAGGCATTTTTTAGAACGCCGTTAGTACACGTCTGTTGCCCGGTTGGGGTAGTTTTTGGAGCTTGTGTTTTCAGAGATTCTGACGTCGTGAGAATAGACGTTGGAGTTGAACTAGCAGACCTGCTCTGTGGCGCATACGCTGGCATCCGCTCTCTACAAAGCTTAACCTTTGACCAAAACGTTGAAACGATCGGCCCTTTCTGCTTCGCGCACTGCGCATCTCTTGCCTCTGTTTCCTTTCAGCCTGGTTCGCACCTCCGAGTCATTGAAAAGGGAGCTTTTCAAGGATCTGGATTGCCATCTATAGCTCTTCCTGCAACGGTAGAAAGTATTGGACAGAGCTGTTTCGAAGAGTGTGTCTCTCTTACTTCCGTTTTCTTCGTATATAACACGCGACTCCAGGCCATTGGAGAGAGCGCTTTCTCTGGTTCCGGCTTGCTATCCATCTGTATCCCCGCAAGCGTACCGGAGATTGCGGATTGTTGTTTCCAAGCCTGCAAGGCTCTTGTCTCCGTTACTTTTGCAGATGGTTCTAGACTTACGAGAATAGGAACGTGCGCTTTCCGAGATTGTGCTAACTTACAATCCATTGGTCTTCCTAAGAGTGTGGAAAAGATTGACATGCATTGTTTCTATGACTGCCGATCTCTTGCTTCCGTTACCTTTAAGTCCGGTTCTCGTCTTAAGTTCATTGGCGAACGGGCGTTTTCCGGAATACAAGCAGACAGCATCTATCTCCCAGATGGCGCAGATGGCGTAGTTTTCGGAATGTATCCGTTTGCCTATTCTAATATCAGGATAATCCGTGCCGGTGATGAACCAGTGAACCCTTTCAAGGGCGTTTACGCAGGTACTGACTTACGAAGTGTAACGATCCCCTGGGGTCTTGTAACATTTCCGTGTCACTGCTTTTCAGAGTGCAAGTCGCTTGAAACCATCATCTTTGAGTCTCCTTCTCAGCTTCTGGCAATTAAAGAGCACACCTTCTCCCATTGTGGCATACCGTCCATTCGCATCCCCTCAAGCGTGGAAGTGCTTGAAGAAGGCTGCTTCGGATGGTGCCACTCTCTTGTTGAAGTCACTTTCGAGGGTGACTCCCGACTCACGAGGATAGAAGGATATGTCTTCTATAGAGCTAGTGTACGGTCCATTCGCATCCCCTCAAGCGTGGAAGTGCTTGAAGAAGGCTGCTTCGGATGGTGCCACTCTCTTGTTGAAGTCACTTTCGAGGGTGACTCCCGACTCACGAGGATAGGGCGCAACGCTTTTGAAGACTGCGGCCGCTTACTATCCATTCATCTTCCCCGGAGAGTGCAAACGCTTGGGGAAGGGTGCTTCGCAAACTGCCGATCTTTTACTACCATTATCTTGGAGGCTGGCTCTTGGATCACGGAAGTAGAAAGGGGCGCTTTCTGGAATTCCGGCATACAAGCTTCTACTCTTCCCCTAGGCTTGAGAAGGATTTCTGGCCCTGGTTTCCAGTCGAGAGTTACCATGAGATAAATGCATACGCACGCTTTCTGTCACGTAGTTTGAATCGTGGGGAACGTCTGAGAGAGCAAGCTCTGGGGCTGTAGGGAACAACTGCGCTTAAGCATCGCCGAACTCCCAGCGGAGGGGAGCGTGGTCCGAGGGGCATGCAGTAGGAGAGGAGCGCATTTCCGGAGTTAGAGAGGGTACTGCTGCGCGCCTGACTTGTAGTAGAA